>JBATKU010000084.1:0-88771 GCA_049669725.1 Desulfobacterales bacterium | reverse complement strand
TTTTGAATACAATATATGTCAGTTTAACACAAAAAAAAGGGGTGACATATTTTAATGTCACCCCTTGTGAAAAATTATGACCGCTGTATCGTTTAGCAGATTAGTGAATCGTTACCTGTTTGGCCTTCTTCTCCTCGGGTTTGGGGACTTCGATCTGTAATACACCGTCTTTAAACTCGGCCTTGATCTTATCCGAATCAACATCAGCCGGCAAAGTGAAAGCCCGTTGAAACTTCCCGTAAGACCTTTCGCGACGATAATAATTCTCCTCTTTGACCTCATTATCATGGGTACGCTCACCGGACAAGGTCAGGAGTCTATCCTTCAAATCGATTTTAATATCATCTTTGTTCACGCCGGGCAGTTCGGCTTTGATCATAAAATGATCATCTTTTTCATACAAATCCACAGCAGGATTCCACAAACCCAGGTCGCTATCGTCAGCCATGCGGCCAATGCGGAAAAAAGGGTCGTCAAACAAACGGTTGAACCGTCCGGGTAAGGTCGGCATCTCTCTCCAAGGATTCAATTTAACTAAATTCATCATTTTCTTTTCCTCCTATTTAATTAAGGTATTTGGCGGTTTACAGCTGAAATGTTTGGTTTCGCCATGCCAATTTATCTTTCGATGAGATTAATTTAATCAATATTTCTTTTTTGTCAATAAAATCATTATGATTTTTTTATTGCATTACTTTAAATATGTATTATAGTTTAGTAATGATTAACGAGGACAGAACGATAAATCTCAATTTTTGTTTCAATTTTAATTAGTTAAGGAGGGAAATGATATGAGCAAAATTATAGGTATTGACCTTGGAACAACCAATTCATGTGTCGCCGTCATGGAAGGCGGCGATGCCAACATTATCAACAATCCGGAAGGGGGCCGCACGACCCCTTCAATGGTAGCTATGGCAAAAAATTCCGAGCGTCTGGTGGGTCAGATAGCCAAAAGACAGGCGATTACCAATCCTGAAAACACAGTGTTCGGCATCAAACGGCTTATCGGCCGGCAGTATGATTCCAAAGAGGTGCAGGACGACATTCGGGTGCTGCCATATAAAATTGAAAAGGCCGACAACGGTGATGTTCGCATTAATTTACGCGGGAAGAAATATAGCCCGGCAGAAATTTCGTCCTTTATATTGGCCAACATTAAAAAATCTGCCGAAGAATACCTGGGCGAGAAAATCACCGATGCAGTCATTACCGTCCCGGCATATTTTAACGACAGCCAGCGCCAGGCCACAAAAGATGCCGGAAAAATTGCCGGCCTCAACGTACTGAGAATCATCAATGAGCCCACAGCGGCCTCACTGGCCTATGGACTGGACAAAAAAAACGATGAAAAGATCGTGGTTTTTGATCTCGGTGGCGGAACGTTTGATGTTTCCATCCTAGAAATCGGCGACGGCGTTTTTGAAGTCAAGGCCACCAACGGTAATACCCATCTGGGAGGCGAGGATTTCGATCTGCGTCTGGTTGATTACTTGGCCGATGAATTCAAAAAAGAGCAGGGGATCGATCTGAGAAACGACAAGATGGCCTTGCAGCGTCTTAAAGAAGCTGCCGAAAAAGCCAAAATCGAATTGTCGGCGTCCATGGAAACCGAAGTCAATCTACCGTTCATTACAGCTGATGCGAACGGTCCCAAGCATCTGGCGATCAAAATCACCCGGACCAAAATGGAAAATCTGTTGGGTGACCTGCTCGACAAACTGCAGGCCCCCTGCCGCACCGCTATGAAGGATGCGGGCCTTTCCAGCAAAGATATCAATGAAATAATCCTGGTAGGTGGGATGACCCGCATGCCGGCTGTTCAGCAGCGGGTAAAAGACATTTTCGGCAAAACGCCTAACAAAGGGGTTAACCCCGATGAAGTCGTGGCCATGGGTGCGGCCATTCAGGGTGCGGTTTTAAAAGGGGATGTCAGAGATGTTCTTCTGCTCGACGTTACCCCGTTGTCCCTCGGCATAGAGACCATGGGTGGCGTAATGACCAAACTGATCGAAAAAAACACCACTATCCCGGCCAAAAAAAGCGAGATATTTACCACCGCCGCAGATAATCAGCCGGCGGTGACGGTTCATGTGCTGCAGGGCGAACGGGAAATGGCGTCCGGCAACAAAACCCTTGGTCGCTTTGAGTTAACCGGAATTGCACCGGCACCGCGCGGTACACCTCAAATTGAGGTAGCCTTCGACATCGACGCCAATGGCATCGTCGAGGTATCGGCCAAAGACCAGGCCACCGGAAAGCAGCAGTCTATTCGAATCACCCATTCATCCGGACTGTCCCAGGAAGAAATTGATCGTCTGGTCAACGATGCCGAGCTTCATGCCGAAGACGACCGCCGGAAAAAAGAGCTGGTCGATGTCCGCAATGCAGCCGATGGGTTGATTTATACCACCGAGAAAACTCTGGTGGAACAGGCTGATAAAATCGATCCCGGCACCAGAGCCGAGGTAGAGCGCGCTGCCGCAGATCTCAAGCGTGCTGTGGAAGGCGACAATATCGATGAGATTAAGCGCCTGACCGAAACATTGACCCATGCCTCACACGCTCTGGCCCAGTCCCTGTACCAGCAAGCCGGGACACAGGCAGGTCCGGATAGCGACAACGGCCCAAGATCTTCCGCTTCCAGCAGTATTGATGAGGTGGTTGACGCGGAGTATGAAGAAGTTGCATAATAGCCGACAGCTCAAAGCTGAGAGTTGAGAGTTGAAATATGGGCGGAGTTGTTGTCAGCAGCTCCGCCCTTTTCGGTTGGGTGACAGAAGACTTTGTTCTATTTAATTGAAAAATTCCTCTATATAAATATACTCAGTGTGTTTCCAATTAAGTTATTCGAAAATTACATAGGAAATTGAACAAACTATTATGCGGTCTGTCATAAAAAAAATTATCATGTGGATGGTCATTGGAGTGCCGGCCGTCCTGGTTGGCGGCACCCTGCTGATCTATTTAGGCCTGCCGGATGTAGGCGATTTAATGACGAATAATCCCAGAACAACCGCTTTGATGCTGCAACGATTCCGGGAGGCCAAACAGTCGCAGACGAATCTGATCATCCGCCAGCGTTGGGTTACTTTTGATGAAATCCCCACGCTTCTTAAAGACACGATCCGGGTAACTGAAGACGCCGGCTTTTACCAGCACCAGGGGATTGATCTCGCGGAATTAAAAGCGGCCATGAAGAAAAACTGGCAAAAAGGCAAATTCGTGCGGGGTGCCAGCACCATTACCCAGCAACTGGCAAAAAATCTTTATCTGACCACGGACAAAAGCGTTATCCGTAAAATTAAGGAATTTTTGATCACCAGGAGGCTGGAAAGCCAGTTAAGCAAAAATCGCATTTTTGATCTGTATCTAAACGTCATCGAATTCGGTCCGGGCATTTTCGGAGTTCAGGCGGCTGCTCAAAACTTTTTTAATAAAGATGTCAGCCAGTTAAATCTTGAAGAAATTGTCAGGTTAACCGCAGTGATACCCAAACCCCTAAAGGAGACACCGGCCCGCAACAGCAGCTGGATCAAATGGAAAGCCGGTTGGATTCTGGATACTCTGCGCAGATATAAATATATAGATCAGATTGAATATCGATTAGTTAAGGAAAGATTTAACTGAAAATTCAATCTTTATAGTTTTAAGAAATTATCACGCAAAGGCGCAAAGAAAGAAAATAAAACTTAGCGCTTTGCATCTTAGCGTGAACCATCTTTCACCAACCATGATAAGCAGACTTGATTTGCCGAAACTTGGGCATTTCGTTTTATCATTTTACTTTATCAATTAGAAATGCTAACAGCTTTTTGACGTATTACTTTTTTTGAATTAATTTTTATGGTAATGGAACTTAAATTTTTACCCATATTTACGGGACAGATAAAAATACATAGGTAACGCTAATGACAGACGAAGAAAAAAACTTCTGGCAGGACGATGATATCATCCCTCGGCCATCATCGGCAGATCTAAGGGGACGCCAGTCGGTCAGGGCGACCTTTAAGCTGTCTGAAAGAGCCATAGATGCAATGAGTATTGTGGCTGTCCACTTGGGGATCAAGCAAAAATCTCTTTTTGATCATTTAATTGAAGATATGCAGTCATTAAAATTGATTGCCCGGGAAGTGGAATCGGAGAGGTTCGGTGCCTTAAATCGTGTCCAAAAAACGTTTGTCATTAGCCGTAAAACACTTTCCAACCTGGATGAAACTTCGAAACGGTTTAATGCCCCCAGAGATGCGCTGGTAGAATACTCTATTCAACGGTTAATACCGGTGATTACCAGAGAACGGGAACGACATCGCAAGCGCAAGGAAATTCTGCGTGATATGAATGCGCATCTGGAAAACGGCCTTGAAATTTTACAAAAATCCAG
This sequence comes from Desulfobacterales bacterium, assembly GCA_049669725.1. GTDB lineage: Bacteria > Desulfobacterota > Desulfobacteria > Desulfobacterales > JAFDCJ01 > JAFDCJ01. The sequence goes on along the minus strand of JBATKU010000084.1, from coordinate 84,387 downwards.
ATCGCTACTGGGAGAAGAAGACCCGGTTTTTGTTAAATTGGAATCTGCCATGCGGTCGTTAGTAAACGCCCAGGGCTATGTGAGGGTCTTCGTTGAAAAGGGAGAAATAATTGAAGGGTTCTAGGCGCGGTTCAAAGATTCTGCGTTCAGGGTTATCTATACGCTAAATGCAATATATCATTCTATTCTCTTGCAATTTTATTCAAACCTATCGCACCAGCAGCTCAAACCTGCACCGAACCTCTGAACCTAGGAACCCTCTTTCTTCTTTTTCCATATGTAAATGGTAATAGCAACAATAGCCCCACCGGCAATTATACTGAGTTGATCTTTGTACAGCAGTCCATACAAAAAATCCAGAGCACCCAGGACGATAAAAAATATGAGGAAAAAAATTTTCATGATACGACACAGCCTTGGAAGCGAAAATCCAGTACCGTCCTGTTAGAATTCAGTTTGCAACTGAGTATTCCGAAAAACCGCTTTAATCCAATAGGCAACACATCAAATAAGCCCCACCCTCATGGGGGATCAGCTCATGGGGCTCCATTGCAACGGGCGAGACGATCTCAAAGCCACAGCGATAGTATAATCGATGGGCATCGGTATTATAGGCCAGGGCAATTAGACTCAAGGAATTAAATCCCTGGTATTTTTATAGGTATAATACCCCGTGTCATTTTGGATATTATGCGCGACCACTTCTATAGGGCTGCTACCCGGTACCAGGTCATGGAATAAGAATTCCACCACCCCGTCCGAAGCGATATTTACCAGTTCGGCCAGCTTCGGGCAGTCATTTTTTCTGCCGGCCCGGTAAGTAATATTCTCAACCATCCACCGGGTTATCAAGGATCATGTAGTTTACCTGGGCCACCGCCACGAGGTTATCCTGGTCATCAAACAGGTCCACAGTGGCAGGACACATGGTACGCCCGAATTTGATAACCCGAGCCCTGGCCGTAACATCACTCAAACACGGGGCCAGAAACCGGATGTTCATATCGGTGGTCGTCAGCGGGGTTCGAGGAGGAGAACGCCTTGCTCCGTATTCATGTCCATGCGAAATCTTTGCAGGTAATTAAGCCCCAGCAATCCTAAATCGGGTTGATTGGGAATATCAAGAACCAGGGCTTTGACCTCATTAACTTCCCAGCCTCCAATGGTAATCGAGTACAGCGTTACTTCAGGGGCATATTTGACGCCGCCGGCAGTAAACACCCTGCGCATGGGATTGCGCTCGTCAACAGACAGGCCCAAGTAATCTGCGGTTGAGCGCGGAATCGTGACCATGGAAGCCCCTGTATCAATAATAAAATTTTGATCCGCACTGCGGTTAACAATCGCCGATACCGGTATTTGACGGTTACCGGGAATAAAGTTGATCACGATTTTTCCTTCTTGGGCTTTTAACTCAGATATTTGATTCTGCAAATTTTGAACTTTATCATTTAAAGCAGGCGGATATTCTTTCATCTCCAGCAGCTCTTCAGCCTCAGCCCAGTTATAGTCTGCCAAGGCCAGTTGGACCCCCAGCAAGTGAATACCGAGATCATCCGGCAATTTTCGGCTGCCGATCCGATATGCTCTTCGGGCAGCCTGCAAACTGCCCTTGTTAAATAAAGACACAACCCAGTTTTGATACATCTCCGAGAAAAATTTGGTCAGCTGAATCGTATCCTGTTCTTTTAGCGGCGACAGCAGTTCGACCACATTTTCGGTCAGTTCAATGCCATCCTCAAATCCATTGCTTTGGGAAGTTGCCCGGGCCACTTCCATTAACAACTCAATATCGCCGGCTTCAGCAAGAATCCGAACATCGAACAGATTGGCCACTTCCCTGGCCGAACCGGCTTTTAAAGAATTTTCAATCAAAGACCGCATGGTTTCGATCACAGTATTCTTATTCAAATGAGCCGGTGTATCCTCGTCCGTAAGCTTGGGTTCAAATCGAAATCCGTTTGCAAAGACTTCCAACCGCTCAAGTTCTAAGTAGTCTGTCCCCATCCCGAGACCACGCGTAAATTCTTCTTCTCTACTGTTGGCAAAAGTGATGCGATAAAAATCATCTACCCGAATCTCAGGTCTAAGGTATTGTCCCAGGTCACCATTCCATAAAAAAGCACCGGCAAGACCTTCTCCAAAGGTCCAGCCGACGGCCCGTCCGTTTTGAAACACAACACCGGGCTCATTAAACTCGGCCGGCAGGCTGCCTTCGATAAAATATCCCTCTTCCCTGGTATTAGTGATTTCCAAAGATTCTGGCGAATTGGTCGATCGTATAGAAAGCCAGGTCGAGGGCTCCCCTGCCGACCAGGGATAAAGTTCCGGCCCTTCAATGCTAAATTCATCCAAAATACGCCAGAGCCCAGCCCTGTCATAGTCATTGTAAAGTCCAGCGACGATACTGACCTCCGTATCCGGCCCCATCCTCAGGGTCCACTCGGCCCCACCCAGGCAAAGTCGCATCGGCAGCGCCACCCAGCCACCGCCAAGCACCGGTACCGGTACCTCGTTGATGACCTTGCCGGTAATGTCTTTGATAACAACCAGGCCCACCGGAATATTTATTTTTTCAGAAACCGGCTGGATTTTCTGGTCTTTTTTTACAGTGACTTTTTCTTTAACCGTAACCGTACTTTTTTTCCGGAGAGCCGGAACCGATAATTGAGAAATTTGCGGAATATTCTTTTTGGACTCATATTTTGACAACCGCTGATAAAAATAAACCATCATCCCGGCAAAGATGAGAACGCATACCGTAAGCCAGATCCAATTGGCACGGTTTGGCCGGGATCGAAGCAGTGACAAACCGCAATTTAAACAAAAGTTGGATCCCTCCGGGTTAGACGTTTGACATTTCGGGCATACGACCGGTATCTCGTCTTCGGGAGTAATTATTTCAATATCATTTTCATCCATGAGTTGCTTATCTGTCGCCTGAAACCAGAACTCAATAGGTCAAAACATGCACGGATACGCCGATTAGACTGTAAGTATACCCTTAAATGAGGATAAACTAAACAGAAAACAATTTAATTGCCGATCAACCGGAAGCTGATATTCATTTAAATAATAACTCGAATAAACTCGTCCTCCAACTTTTTCCGACAGGCTTTAATTTCCCCGAGTACCCGACTTAAGGTTTGCCATTGGTTAGGGTTTCTATCCTTAACATTCGCCGTCTGGGCAGGACATAAATACCAGGTGCAGATCCAGGGCCGGGTGATCCGTGGCAGGGTGCAGCCCTTGCGGCTTATATAACGACAGGTCTCTTTAAAACCTGAAATAGTTTGGGTCAGGGGAATTGAAAGCTGGTTTAAATGCAAAAAGATCAGGTCCCGCAAATCATACCACGGGCTGGCAGACAGGCAGCAGGCATCAGGGCACCGCGGACATGTCATCTGGCCGAGATCATCGAGGCAGGGAAAAATCGATTCCAAGCGGATACGCGTTTTCCGTGCGATCTGCATCGCAGGCTTGAGCCGGGGACAATAGCGTTTAAGATGATAATCGATGCTGATGTTAGCTTCCTGCCACGCGGCAATAGATGACCAGGGCGGTGATAGTATAAATGCTGGATCAAGTTTCATGCTGCGGTAGTCTCAAAATCAACAACCAGTAGAGTCAAATCATCATCAAGTGAATTTTTTGAACCTCTGCCGGACCAACCTGCAATCGTATCCACTAGCCCGTCGCAGAAATGTTCGGCGGCAACGTCGCTGTTTGACTCTATAAATGCTTTTAAACGGTCTGCACCGTATATTTTCCCGGCCGGATTTAGCGCCTCAACGATACCGTCCGTATACAATACAAACCGATCGCTCTTTTGCAGTTTCAGGTCGGAATGTTTGTAGGACGTTTCCTCCATCTGGCCCAAAATGATGCCCTTTTGCCTGATTTCGAGTACTTCTTTCTCCCGCTGCCGCCACAAAAAAAGCGGCGGATGACCCGCGCCGGCATAAGAAGCGGTTTGCTGTTCGGTATCTATAAAAAGATAACCGCCGGTAACAAAGTCGCTGTCCAATTTACCGCACAAAATCTGATTGAGGCCGGCCAAAACCCGGGCAGGATCTGATGCGTGGGGCGCTTGAGAGACAAAGGCTATTTTGACCATCGAAGCAATCAGTGATGCCGGCACGCCGTGGCCGGAAACGTCGGCCACTAAAATCCCGATCCGCTTATCATCTATCACTAAAAAATCATAAAAATCGCCGGCCATCGTGGCCATGGGAACATAACGGGCAGCTATTTCCAGGCCCTTTATTTTTGGCATATCCCGGGGCAGGATAAAGGATTGAATCTGCCGGGCAGTCTCCAGTTCATGTTCGATAGTGATCAAATCTTTCTCATTTTGAAAGAAACGAATTGCAATGGTATAGCCAAGACAACCGAATAAAACCAAAAGGCCGACCGGCTCCAGGTCCTGAGCGAAGTTCCCGCTGAAAAGGTAGTAGGCCAGATTGGCATGCAATGAAAATACCGCGAAAACAACGAAACCGACCCGCAGGATCCGAATTTCTCTAGTCAGGCTGAGACCGCGCCAGAACAGGTTGACCAGGATAACCGATAGCCCCACAACTGACAGGATATTGCTGGCCATATAGGCAGCCCAGGGCTTGTGCAGGTAAATGCCTGCCAGAATTGCGACAACAGCAAACGCAATGGCAATTTGCCACATCCGGCGAATGGATGACTTCCAGCCTCTGCCGAGTATCTGCTCAACAAATATAAAGCCCGGAATGGGAAGCAGGTAAGTCAGAATCCAGCGCTCATAAGACCAAAACAGCCGGGAGGCATCAAAAAGAAATCGAAAGGCATTGGTGCGGGCACCATAAATAATACAGAATACCCCGAACGATAAGAGAAACAGGTTTTTCGCTTTCCACCTCAGGCAAGCAAGGACAATGGCAATCAGCCCCAGCGAGGTGAGGAATACGCCTACTATGAATTCATAGACATCCAGTCGGCGGTTAAATTGGGGCAGTTCAGGCGGCACCGCTAGGCTTTGTCCACCGGCGGTTTTTATGTCTGCTGCATAGGCATCCGTAAACAATTTAAGGGTTTGACTGCTGTCAGAAGGAACAACTATGTTTAGATAAAAAAAAGCTATTAATAAGGAGATCCCAATTCCGTTGATTAAAATGAGCCTTTTAAATAGCGAATCCATTCATCACCTGGCATCCCGGCTAAAAATATGTCGCCAGCACCTGTATCAGGAAATCGGCTTTAAGCTATTTCTGATCTGCATAAAAGTACCGGGGGCGGCCACCAGCAAATGGTCGTCAATTCTCTGCCCGTCAAGGTATTCATTCAAATGAAAATCGCAGCCGTCAAAGGTACAGACTTTTCCCCCGGCCGCCTCAATGATCACCCGCGCCGCCGCCATGCCCTGAAAGGACTCGTTGGCAATCACCGCACCGTCGGCCCGCCCCATGGCTATATAACAAATATGCGCGGAGGCACAACCCAGGTTGCGGATCTTGCCCGGAAAGTTCGAACGATAGTGCTGGTGAAACCGTGAGAATGTAAACAACACGCTTTCATCGTTGATATGTGCATCCGTAATTAGCATTTTCTTCTTGCCCCAGAAGGCTTCCTTGCCGGCCCTGGCATGAAATAAGTCGCCGGTGGCCGGCATATAAAAAACACCAAAGATGGGCCAAAAATTATCAAGCAGCGCTAATGACATGCCCCAGATCGGAATCCCGGCCTGAAAATTGGCCACGCCTTCCACCGGATCAAAAATCCACACGTACCGCTGGCCTTCATGGGAGTAGTTTTCCTTCATTTCATCATTTCGAAACACATGATGGTCAGGAAAACGATCGTTCAGTCTTTCTTGAAAAAAATCGGTGATGCGCAGATCCGCTTCAGTAACCATCCCCTGATCAAATTTAACCTGGGGTTTGCCTTTGCCAAAATACGGCAAGGCCTTTTTCCCGGCCTCTTTGATAAATTCCATGGCAAATCCGCTTAATTCTTCGATCCCATGACCTTTGGTACCCATATAGCCTCCTTAATCCTAAAATTTCCGGCCTAAATGGCCGGGGTATGATTTTACCCAAAGTTGGTGTTGCCTGCAGTTAAGCAACCAGTAAAATATTCCATTACCCCATGACATTTGATTACACGAAATACCCAAAATATAACAGCATATTTCTGGACCGGCACTAATTATCGGTTACTTTTATGACCACCAGGGTCACATCATCTTCCGGCTTGACCCCATCCCGAAATTTATCAAGGGCATAAAGACAGGCGGTCAGCAGCCCTTTGGCATCGGTATCCGAATATTGCTCAATGATCCGATAAAGGGGGTCTTTGCCGAACATCTCGCCCTTTGAATTTTGAGCCTCCCAGATACCATCAGTTCCCATTAAAATAATTTGACCCGCGACCAGGTCTTCCTTGGTGAATTGATCGTAGACATGATCACCATCGATACCCATCGCCATTCCGGATCCACGTAGTTCCTCAACAATACCGGTCCGGGGATCGAAAAACACCGCCGGATCATGTCCGGCACGGACCCAGTGTAATCTGCGGTTTAGCCGATCGATGTTTAAAAAAAACAGGGTCATGAATCCGCCGGAATCGGCCACATCGTGGGCCAGCAAGCGATTCACATCGGAAACCACATCAGATATTTTCCCGGGTAGGGCAGACCGCTGGCGAAAAAATGCGCGGGCCGTCGTCATCAACAGGGCCGAGGAAATACCATGGCCGGAGACATCCCCGACCACAATACTGATCCGGTCGGCATCCGGGTTTTCGGGAATAAAAAAATCATAATAATCGCCTCCGGTTTCGTCACAGTAGAAACTGGTAGACGCAATGTCCAGACCGTTGATATCCGGAGTTGACCGGGGCAGAAGGGCCTGCTGAACTTCCTTGGCCAGATAAAGGGATCGGCGCATCTGATCGCGTTCAATAAGGCCCGCGGTCATTTCGTTCATTCCATCCCCGAGATCTCCCAATTCGTCATTGGTCACCACCCTGACTTTTTGGTGGAAATCGCCGTCGCGCACTTTGTCGACAACCCGCATCATTTCCTTAACGGGGAGCAAAATGGATCTTCCAGCCAGGAAATTAAAAATGAGCGCAATAGTTATAAAAAGAAAATAAACGGCAACCGCGAAGGCCAATACCTGTTTGCCAAACTGCCCGGCAGAAATAGCGTAGTCCTGAACTTCCCATACCGCAAACCCCAAGGTTCCCACAAGCAGAATCAAAGGCGCATTGGTCCCTGCGCCAAACAATACCCGGATCCTTCGTAAAATAGAGATTTTTCTCGTGCCCGGTACAGCGGCTAACCGCCCTTTGGGGAAAAAAACCGGTATCAATTTGCTGCGGCAATACTCATCGATCAAAAAAAAGGAAATAAAAGAAGCAATTAAACCGATCATAGCGAACCTGAAAAAGCCATAAAAAAAGCTGGGAACCGTCATATCGATCAGAAAATACATCATCGGCATGAATATGCAGGTCAGAACGATCCATGTGATCAGATTGGTCAATCCAAGAATAGAGGGCAAATTCACCAGTCGGCGCTTTGCTTTTTCCAGCAGCTCCGCAAGGTGTTCCTCACCGGAATGGAGTTGCCGAAGACCGATCGATATCGGACGTTGAATAAGGTACTGTATTCCGATAACCATCCCTACGACAACCACGAGGGTGATCGGGATAAGGATCCACCCACCGATCAAGCCACCCTGCCATAAAAAGGCCTTCCAATTTTCATAAACTGCAAGGGGTGTAAACATATTTAGCAATATGATAATGCAATTCCCGGCGAAATTAGCCAAAAAATTGCGCACATAGAGGCCGGTTAAACGGGTTGGTTTGGAAGGCGGCCTAGCCATCATCGTTTTAAATCTCAGTCTTGATGAAGTGGGGAGAAAATTACATAGTGACCATAACCGCCATAAACTAAAGGATCAAGAAAAAACCAACTATTCTCAGGATCTTATCTTGACAATATGGGGTTGATAACCTAATATGACGTTTGATTTTCTATTTATTTACAGTAGGTTAGTAGAAGCTATATCAATTTCCAAACTGTGTAACAGATAACATCCGGAGGCTGTCAAATGAGTGATAAAATTCCGACCCGTGCAGAAGCATTCGAGCTTTTGAAAAAATACAACCAAACCGAAAGCCTGATCAAACACGCCCTGGCGGTAGAAGGGGTCATGCGTTATATGGCCCGCAAATTCAATGCCGACGAAGAAAAATGGGGCGTTGTCGGACTGATTCATGATCTTGACTACGAGCAGTTTCCCGATCAGCATTGCAAAAAGACCGAAGAAATATTGCGCGAAAACAACTGGCCGGAAGAATACATCCGGGCGGTGATCAGCCACGGCTGGGGAATTTGTTCGGATGTGAAGCCGGAAACCGAAATGGAAAAAGTGCTGTATGCCATCGACGAACTGACCGGGTTGGTGGTGACGACCGCCCTGGTGCGTCCTTCCAAAAGCGTGATGGATGTCAAAACCAAATCGGTTAAAAAAAAATGGAAGGACAAGCGCTTCGCCGCCGGCGTGGACCGGTCCATCATAGAAAATGGTGCCGGGATGCTGGGCGTGGAGATCTCGGAGTTGATTACGGATACGATTGCCGGAATGCGAGAGGTCGCAGAAGAAATCGGCTTAAAGGGAAACGTCTAGGAATTGGGAATGCGGAATGTGGAGGGCGGAAGACGGGCAACCAGAAGCCGGTCATTTTCTAATGAAACCAGCATAAACCCAGAAAAGAATCCAGCCTAAAATCACCGGGCCGAGACCGATATATAAAAACTGGAAAAGATCATTTTTCCAGGGCTGCATAAAAGCGGCCATCGCAGCCGGCCAGAGGATCGAGGCGGCGATAGCCATCCGCATTTTTCCGGAAATCTCCACAGCCGGTTTGAGAGACACCGCCTCTTTTTCCTGCCCCCGGCTCAATATTCTGGGTAAAAATAAAATCCCCAGAATAATGACCACCAGCACCAAAATTTCCTGAATCCCTGAAAACATATGCCTCCTGAAATTAAAGGTTCTTGCTTACCATATTTGCGGTGATGGAACAAGCAGCCTTTTTTGTTTTACTTTTGGGGATATATTCTATTGACTCCCAAATGGAACTGATTTAGATTGTCACTGTGTTGAACTGACGATAATTAACTAGGCCCTGTCACCTGACTTAGCCATGAAAAATGTTATCCTCATAAAGTTAAAATAAAGCCCCGGGCAGGAATTCCCAATTTCGCAAAGGGGCTTTTTTAGTCTTTTCCATGAAAAAGCCAAGTCCCGATCCATCGGGAAACGGAAAGCCACGAGTCTTGTTCGATTTTAGTTGATTAGTCGAATAGAAAAAAAGTTAAACATGACAAAGGAAAAATCCAATTAACTAATTATCTAATCAACTAGTCAGCCATTTAAATAACGACAAGATAGCCGGGTTGCCAAAGGAAACAGGCACCCCGGCTTTTTGGTTTTTAGAATTAAACAAATACTCACCCCGCAGGTATATTAATTCGGGATGTCATGCGACAAGAATTGGATCAATCCGCTCCTGAAAAAAGGTGTGGCATGCGAAAAAAATCAGGATTCACCCTGTTTGAACTGCTGACTGTCATTGCGATCATCGCTGTTATTTCAGCCATTGCAATACCGAATTTTATCAATTGGCTTCCCAAATATCGATTGGGGAGCGCGGCCAGAAATTTGCTGTCGGCAATGCAGTACGCAAGATTGATGGCCGTTAAGGAAAATGTCAATATCCTTGTGAATTTTGATCCCGGCAACAACAATTACCGGGTATTTGCTGATTATGATAGTGATAATGATCAGGACGCCGGTGAACCGACCATTAGAAGGGGCAAGATGCCTGGTGGCATCTACATCACCGGTACTAATTTCACAGGCGATTTGCTTAAATTTAACAGCAGAGGACTTGCCGCCGGCTCGGGGGGCACCATATCCATCGCAAATAATCTGAATGATCTATCGAAAATTCGAATAAATAGAACGGGCAACTCTAGAATACTCGGGGACGGGGAAAAGTAATACGACTATGCGTAATGATTTTGGTGGGCACACCCTTGTCGAGCTTGTAATTGCAATGGCCTTGGCGGCCATATTGATAACCGCAATTTATCAGATTCATGCGGTCCGCCTAAAATCTCATGCCGAACAGCAACTGGCTGTTGAAATGCAGCAAAACATCCGGGCTGCTATTTCTCTGATGAAAAGAGAAATCAGAATGGCTGGTTATGACCCCGCTTCAAACGATGGGCTGGATAATGATGGAAACACTGCTATCGATAATGATGGGGAATCAGCGGATACCGGAATCCATATTGCCGGCCGGAACATGATTCAATTTACTTTTGACAATGATGCTGACATGACTATCGACAGCGATGAAAGGGTCACCTACGGCTTTGCAAACAAATATGATGGCAACAAGGACGGCATCGCCGATGCAGGAGCAGCGCCGCTTGGCAGACAGACAGGTGCTGGAACGTTGATCCCGGTTGCAGAAAGCATCCAGGCCATCGGATTTGCATACGCCTTCGACAATAACAATGACGGGAATCTTGATACCGATGATGGTACGGTCAACGGCAATATTATCTGGGCCTTCGATGCGGACCTAACCGATGAAAATGACCAACTGACTGTGAATTTGGATACCGGGTTGCCTTTGGCAGTCCCGGTGTCGTTATCCGAGATTCGGGCGGTCAGGATATGGATTCTGGCCCGAACAAGAGCACCGGTTCGAGGTCATTATGATAACCGGACATATACTGTGGGGGATCGAACAATTACAAGTTCAGACAAGCATCCGCGCCGACTGACCAGGTCCACCGTGTATTGCAGAAATGCGCAGTTGTAAACCAGCAAAGAGCCCATTGGCTCTGATTTCAAAAACCAGACTCTCCTTTTCGGAAATTTTCGGCAAATGAAAAAAATCCAGGGTTACACGCTCATTGAAGTGTTAATTGCTATGGCCATTTTTGCACTGGGCTTTCTTGCCTTGGCAACCTTACAAATTAAGTCCATATCTCAAAATGCCAGCTCCAGGATGCGCACGGATGCAACCACAATGGCTGTGGAGTCGTTGGAAAGATTAATCTCCCTGCCCTACAACCATACGGAATTGGATCAAGACAACAATCCCCATCGCGTGAAGATGGGAGGGTACACAATTGAATGGAATATCCAGGATGATGTGCCGGTCACGGCCGCCAAAACCATCGTGATCAATGTGACCGGTGTGAATCCATATGCGAAACCGATCACCATCAGTTTTGTTAAAGGGCAAAGTTCTTGAAAGAAGACCCAGACGGAAAGGACCTGACCTATGCCGCAAACAAATATTCTTAAAAAAAATCAAAAAGGCTATATCATCATTGCCGCACTATTGGTCCTTGCCCTTTTGACCATAATATCTGTCTCTGCAATCAATATGAGTAGGACGGAATTGCAAATTTCAACAAATGAACTGCTCTATGAAAAAGCCTTTTATGCTGCCGAATCCGGTTTACAGCATCTAACCGAGCTCTTAAGAATTCAGTATGTTGCCGGTAACAGCGCAATTCTAGCCTCGGGTGGTACCCCCACCTGGAGTTTTGCACTCCAGGGAGCGGTTGACAGCGATGGAGACAGCGTCGGTGATTTTGCCGGAAGTGTCGAGGTGATCAACAAAAAATTAGACGGCATCGACATTCTGGTCAGGGTTTGGAATAACGACGACCTAGGCGGGGGTCCTATCACTGACAGCGATGGACTGATTTATGCTCGTTCAGTAGCCGAAGGGCCTCGCGGGGCCATGTGTCGTATCGAAATGCTTTTGGAGGGTGCTATGAACGGCGTGACTGTATCGGGTTACAGCGCCCAAGAGGGAGCCGGACCGGGCAACAATTTTGTTTCCAGCGACGCTGATGTGATGACGGATTTTACAATGACCGGTTTGGCGGCTAATTAGCAGGGCTCCGACCGGTTAGCAGCTTCCAATTTATCTTTTAATAACAATATTCTTTACCGGCGAAGGATAATAATATGCGACTCCGAAAGCTACCCTGGTTTGTCTTATTTGGGGCGGTTCTATTTTCCTTCGTCGTCACCACTTGGAAGAACTCGGATGCCACCGTGGCCGGTTGTGTCAGTAATGTATATCATGATTACGAAGGAAAATTTAAGGCCGATGACTTTGATCTGGTGAATACGGTTGTCGATGAAAACGGCTACCTGGTGTTGAATACCGGGCAGCAGGCCATCGACCCCAATAATATCGTCATCCCCTTCACCCAGGAAGTTTCGGTCACCTTCCTATACGAGGGCGCAGAATATAGATTATCCGATTTCGGGTGGATGCTGGCGGCAAAGGGAGCCGACGGCCCAAAATCAGAAGTTTATCAAAATGTTAACGATAACAATGAAGACGGTGTGTTGGACCTCAGCACCGATGATCAATCCGCCGCCTATGGCGATACCAATGGTGACGGCATCACCGATGCCCGGGATAACAGACAGGTGATAGGAACCTTTGCAGGAGGTACCGAACTGGTCTTTTACCTGAAGGTGGACAATCAAAATCAGTTCTATTTTACCAAAGAAGCGTGGAATACGGATGTCTACACGTCAACCAGCGGTGAATGTGACGGCAATAATTTTACCAAAACATTTCATTTAGGCCGACCGCAGCTCGCCGAAACTTCATGTACCCTGGATAGCAACTGGATGGCCGCCTCCGCTTATGATCGAATGAGCAGCCTTTTTGGTTTGGATTTTGACGATGACGATGAGACTCCACTGATAATAACAAGAGATAAATCATTTGCCCACGCTATTATCGGTGCGCCTGGTAATAAACCCAATGAATGGGTGTTGGGATGGGAAGACCTCCAAGGTGGAGGTGACGCCGACCACAATGACTTAATCTTTCAAGTTGAACGGGAAGCCGGCGGATTGGCCCAGCTCAAGTCTAACAAGGCCATTGTCCCCGAAGATACCGAAGCCTATTTTACCGGGATCACCATACAGCTTTATGACCAAATGCCCTGTAGGGGTAAAACCAACATCACCTATTTTCTATCCATTGACAACGGCGAAAACTGGGTGGAAATCACCGGCTGGGATGCAGTTTACAATTATACCCTGGAAGCGGATGGAACTAAAATATTAGGTGATGAAATAAACAATTGGACACCGGGTGCCACTGAATTTACGTATCGTACGAGAAGGGTGGACATTGCCGGCCGCGGGCTTTCAGGTAGCAAACTCATCTGGAAAGCCGAGTTTGCCAGCCAGCAGGAGGCCTGTGAGCCCAGGGTGATTGATCTTTCCCTGGACGTCAGTGTGGCCACAAATGTCATTTTTTCGCGCAGCTCACCTGTGGTCATCGCCAACATGATTTATTCGGGTAGCAATGAAACACCCGCGGCAAGCTGGACAGACAAAGTCATGCGGGGTCATCTGGAGGCCAGCCAGCTCTATGATCCTCGCAATCCGAACGCCACCGCAACCGCCAAAATCTGGGATGCCGGCGAGCAATTAAGTCAAAAATCACCCGATGCTAGAAATATTAAATTCCCCAATATTACGGTATCCCGGATCACCAAAGAAGAAAAAGACAGAGGGGATAACATAAAAAGTACGTTTTCGGGAACACTGAACAACCATCCCCTGGTGGCGACGTCAATCATCATTACCGATCAGACCGAGACTTTTTATGATAACCATGCCGATGTGCTGGAAGGTAATCTGGGGGGGACCGGAACCATCAACCGCTTTACGGGAGAATTCAAGGTAAGGTTTAATACGGCCCCCAACAATAATCAGCCCATAACGGCAAGTTACCATTACTACACAACGCAACCGCAGTTATTGGATTTCAAAACCACTAACGTAAACAACGCCATGCTGGGACTGGACAATACCTACATTATCCCCGACGGCTATATCCACGACTTCAATGAAGACGGTGCCTTAGACGCGGCCGATGGAAACTGGCTGGTCAACTGGGTGCGCGGCTATAAAGACGGTTCCAGTATCCCCAAAGAGTGGCTTTTGGGACCGGTTGATCATTCTGTCCCGGCCGGCGCCACACCACCCGGACGACCGGCATGGTTGTTCGGCACGGCCATACCCTCGGCGGAACGGGAAAGTTACGAAGCGTTTCAGAATTCAAAGGCTAAGCGGCAAACAGTTATTTATGTGGGTGCCCGAGACGGCATGCTCCACGCCTTTGATGCCGGCAGATTCCGCCATGGCAATAATGCGAAATCCATCTCGGTTAAAGAAATGAGAGGATATTTCGAATGGGAGGATCGAACAGAGGATTGCCCCGATTATTGCAGTAACAATTGTGACGAATGCCCGGATTACGGCACCGGGGATGAACTCTGGGCCTTCATCCCGGCCAATCTCATCCCGCGGCTCAAAAACAATCTGCGCAAGGCGGACGATCAGGCCTATGTGGACGCCTCCCCGGCCCTGGCGGATGTATTTATCGGCGGCCAATGGAAAACCGTATTGCTCTCAGCCGAGGGCAACGGCGGGGATACCGTATTTTGTCTGGATGTCACCGATCCCTCTGGGCCAAAATATCTGTGGGAATTTGCCGACCCCAACCTTTTTCGCAGCCGCTCGTCGCCATCGGTGGCCCAGATCGGCAGAATCGTGGATAAGAGTACTACCAAGTGGGTCGCCTTTTTTGTATCGGGCAAGACCTACGATGCAACCCGCTACCCGTCCATTTATATGATCAATATCGCCGATGGAGGTGTCGTCCGCCGAATTTTTCTAAATGCCGATGCCGGTGGTATCGGAGGGGTACCCAGCGGACAGCCGACAACCATTGATTCGGACGGCAACGGATACATTGACCGGATTTACATCGGGTCGGATAAAGGGCGCCTGTACAAAGTCAATATTCCCGATGATCCCAATATAAAACGATATGACATCAACCATTGCATCATCAATGATGACTTCACCGACGATGAATCTAACGAAATTGACGCAGACCAACGCTGGCACCCCATCTATGGCTCGCCGGTGGCAATTGTTGAAAACGGTTTAAACGCCCAGGGCAATATTACCTACAACAGCAGGATATTCTTTGGAACCGGTGACAGTCCCAACTATGATGAAAATATTGACACGGGAAATACGCGTTACCACTTTTTTGCCTACCGCGATCAAGATCAGAAGGGCCAATGTGATCAAAACTCTGTTCATTTAGATTGGTTTCTGGAGCTTGAGGCGGGGGAACGGATTTTTTCATCGGCATTTGCTGCGGCCGGTAACATTTATTTCGGCACGTCGACGGCCGAAACCGAAGACCCCTGCACAGGAGGCGGTGACAACCAAAGTACAGTTAGCGGCGGGAAACTTTACGCCTTATCATTTGAAGGGGATCCGGTTTTGGATCAAGCGGTCGGCAACGTCACTGCATCCCCGTTAGTGGTAGATGAACATATTTACGTAAAATCCCAATCAATGGGTTTACGATCTTTCGGAGGGGGCCCCTATAACAATCCAACGATTATGGGGGGAAGTCCTCATTTCACGATGAGGAACTGGCGCGAGCTCTTTTAAACCAACCTAAAAATGACAGAAATGCAAAAAACAACCCTGTCCCCTAATTTTCAAAATGATCCTATCTTTTCATCCATTATTTGAAGCTGACAAAAATATCACCTGTGCCGGACGGGAACCCGGTGAGGAGGATTTGACAGCTATTAAAGCAGCGGACGCCGTCATTCTTCCCCAGGGCTGCTACCGGTCATTATTTGAAATGGCCCGCGCAAACTGCCCCCATGTATTTCCCGATTACAACGTCCGGTTCAAATATCCTGGGAAGTTAGGTCAGATAAAGTTGTTTCGGGAATTCAATATTGCCCATCCGGCATCTGAAATATTTTTGAATCTCACTTCGTTTCACCGATATATAGGGGAGCAATCTTCAGCAGGCAACTCGAGTTATCCCTTTGTTTTCAAATTTGACTGGGGCGGTGAGGGGGAAACCGTATTTCTGATCAAGTCGGAGGATGATTTAAGCAGCATTCTACAAAAAACTGCTGAATTTGAAAAATCCGGTCAGTCCGGATTTCTGCTGCAGGAATATATTGCAACCCGCAACCGGTCGTTGCGGGTTGTTGTCATTGGAAAGCGCATCATTTCATACTGGCGCATCCAGCAAGATGACAGCCGTTTCTACACCAATCTGGGGCGGGGAGCTGTGATTGATTCAGAAGCCGAACCTTCACTGCAACAAAAAGCAATTGCCCTTGTGAAGCAAATATGCCACAAAACAGGAATTGATCTGGCCGGTTTTGATGTCATCTTTTCCTCTGATATTGAAAATCCCGAACCCATGCTGCTTGAGATCAATTATTTTTTCGGCCGCAAAGGCCTGGGCGGCTCGGAAGCTTACTACCGTATATTGCTGGAGGAATTCCAGACCTGGCTGGTCGGACTGGGCTAAGTTAAATAGTAAAAAACATATGAAACGGAAAAATCCAATCCAGCCCTTCGCCTATGATCTTGGCGAAGACGATCTGAAACGGGAGCGTCAAAAAGCACGGGCGTTAAGAGAATCACAGTGGTGGAAACGCCGCCTGGACAAAGGTCTTTGCCATTACTGCGGCTGCACTGTCTCGCCCAAAGACCTGACCATGGACCATGTCGTGCCCATATCCCGCGGCGGGAAGAGCACCAAAGGCAATGTGGTACCCTGCTGCAAAAAATGCAACAACGCTAAAAAACAACTGCTTCCCATGGAATGGGAACAATACCTCAAGCAATTCAACCAGATGTGATAATTCCTATGTAAAACGAAATCATCATGTGTTTGGTTAAAACCAAATATTATGGCCTCAATCCATGAAAATCACCTGTCCCAAATGCCAAAAAATATATACGATCAATAAAGCCAAAATTCCACCGGGTACAAAAGCTGCTAAATGCAAAGCCTGCGGGCAATCTATGCTGCTAAAGACAAAAGACGCGACGCCCCCGGCCGAGAAACCGGCGATCCGACCTGCGGTCCAACCATCCCAACAACCGGATATTCTCACCATCACCTGTCCAAGCTGCAGCAAAAGTTATAACATTCGACCGGAAAAAATCCCCCCTACAGCGAAGGCATTTAAATGCAAGGCTTGCGGGCATCGTATTGCGCTGCCGACGGCAAATGTTTTACCTTTAAAACATGAGTCCGCCCCGTCAGATTCGACTCCGGCTGTTCGGCGGTCCGGAAAAAAAATCGGACTGTACGCCATTGCCGCCGGGATCATTCTGGTGATAATGATCGTCGCTTTTACCGGTCTCAGGTTCTATAAAGACAGGGAACAGCCTCAATTTGCGCCGGTATCCGATAAACAAAAGGCCGCTCTTTTGGAAGCCGGTCCTTTTTCGGAGCTCGATCTGAAGGTCCCCTTGACATTGGACAATCTCGATCAGCGTGTCAAAACGGCGTTGACTCCCTCTGCAGGACCGGTGGCGGCTGAATATGCGGATGATCCTCCCTTATTTACCACGGTTGACGAAAAATCTCTTAAGCCCAAAATTCCCCAGATTGTCAAACAGGGTCTTTTCCCGGAACATTACTGGAGTTTTGGCGAAAATCCCCAGATGGCCCTTGACCTGGATCCGGTTAACATTCCCAATGCCGCCCTGGCGGAATTAACCTACGAAGTGCGATCAATTCAATCGCCGGATGGTAAGGATATTCAGCGGGCCGAGGA
Source organism: Desulfobacterales bacterium (assembly GCA_049669725.1). GTDB lineage: Bacteria > Desulfobacterota > Desulfobacteria > Desulfobacterales > JAFDCJ01 > JAFDCJ01. Next base: position 66,644 of record JBATKU010000084.1, on the reverse strand, counting down.
AAACAAATTTAACCCCGCGATCAACCCCGGCCGTGCACTCCCCGGCAGCATTTTTTTGAGTGTCAAAACCGGAACGCCACCGGAATCGCTGGGAACGGCCAGAATTCAATTTATGCTGTTGCTGCCGGATGCACTGCAGATATTTGAATTCAAAAGCGGAGAAGAAAAAGGCCGTCTTAAAAAATCCGGCGGTATTCAGGTCACCCTCGGCCGCCTTGAAAAAGACGTTGCCGATGTAACATACGCCGGGGGGAAATCCGTGCGCCTGATAGCTTATGATAAAACCGGCAAGGCCCTGGCATCCAGGGAATCCATAAGCGCCTCTTCCTCGGTTTCCAGGCGGTTTCAAGGTATCATTGACCGGCTCAAAGTGGTTGTCGCCGCCAGTATGCTTGAATGCCCTTTTGAAATTGAGGTGGATTTAAACGGTGGCCAGGAATTCAGATTGTCGCGCAAACCGGAAATTCCAAAACGCATTCGATATAACCGTCACCCGGTGCCAACCTACAGTGATTTTTCAAATCAGGATTTAGAGAACCTTGCGGTCACATGGAGAGACGCCGGCGAGCGCGAGTGGACCGATAATCTTAAAATTCGGCTATCCAAAGGACCCTTCAGCGGCCAGGCCGACTGGGAGGTGCATTTTTTCGGCCACAACCAGCCGCAGTTTTTGACTGGCACTGCCCTTCAAGGTGCTTCGGATATCAGCTTCAGACTGGAAAAGAGCCAGTTGGCCAACGTCAGCGCTGTTTTCGGCATGGTTCAACTGAAAATTAGAACAGACATCAAGCGGCTGAGCTTTGCCAAAAAAGAAGGTGGTAAGCCTCAAACCCGGGATCTTTCATCGGGTGAGCCGGTCACAGTCAGTTTTAACAAGAATGAAGTCAGCTACAGTACAGGCAAATCCCAAATCATCCAGGTGATGGCGTACGACAGTTTTGGTAAACGGCTCAAACAGGGTAACCGCTCCAACAGCAAAGGAGGCAAACGTAAAATATATTTCTGGGGGCAGCCGGCCAGTTTTGAAATGGATCTCTCGACCAAAACCCTGGAAAAGAAAATTAAATTCGATATCAAGCAAAGGCCCCTAAATGATAAAATCTATCAAAAATACAAGAGCACCATTGACAATCACCGTGATATCGTCACAACTATGAAGTCAGTCGACCGCGCACGTCGCAAAGATCGCTCCTATTATGGGGATGATCTGGCAGGATTGTACTACCTTTATTATCGCAATGGCAAGAAACCCATGAAGTTGTTCGGCAAGGACATCGCCCATTCGGATCCCGCCGGCCAGAAACGCTTTGGCTACAAGGCAAAACCATATAAAGGGTATTATTTTACAGTACTTTCCGGTGCAGAGGCCAACGGCGTCAACAAAGAATACGCGCGTCGATCCCAAAAAACCAAATTCGTCTGGGAAAAAGGAAGTGTCAACACATCGGCCCTGACCCGGCATCCGGACCTGGTAGCCATACCGCAGGACACGTCCCAGCCAACCTTCTTCTTACAGTGGGGTCAGGTGTTCATGAAACCGCTAAATGGCGAAACCCTTAAATATTTGCCTGAAAATTATGATAAGAAAGGATGGAAGGAAGCAAAATTCATTGAAAGTTAGGTCAATGAATGTACTACTGGAGTTTTTCGATCTTTTCTTCGGCCTTCTCTTCTTTTTCCATTTTAAGCAATTTATTTGCCCGCTGTTTTCTTACGATGATAAAACAGATGGTGAGAGTGAAAAGAATCATAACCGGGAGAAACAATTCGGCGATCAGCAATTGACCTTCGGCGGGAGTTAAATCCGGGGACTCGAACCGTTCTATTCTGTCTCCCCTGGTTATCCGTGTGTGAATGGTAATGGCTGCAGCCCCCAGATAAATGGCAACGAACACAAGGGCGACGACAACCAGCCTTTTTTCAATTTTGCTCATCATAAAATATCCTTGGTTCCAGAAAATCCTGGATTGCCGGGAAAATATAATTTATTGAAATATCAATAAATTAAAGGGAAAATCAAGATAAAATTTGAATCAGAATTTTTTTATTTAATATTGTCCATCGGTGATGTATCGTAAAATACTTAGAAATGGTTTCAAAACCCTGGAATATTCACAAAGAAGAGGGGAGCGACAGAATGAAAACAGAGGGTAAAATCCACTACGGTTGGGTCGTCATATTCATGGGGCTTCTGACCACCATCGCCGCCCATGGGTTCGGCCGCATGTCCTACACCATAATCCTCCCGGCCATGAAAGACGGTCTTCAGTTCAACTACACCCAGCTGGGCCTGTTGGGTACCGGAAATTTTATCGGCTACTTGACCATGGCTATCATCGGGGGTTTTCTGGCCGCTCGCTTCGGAACACGCATTGTCATCTCCCTGGCCCTGGTCCTCATGGGGGTGACCATGATTTTAACCGGCCTGGCGCAATCATTTGGTTTTGCCTTTGCCATGCGCCTTCTGACCGGTCTGGGCAACGGCGCCGCGTTTGTTCCCGCCATGGCCCTGGGTTCGGCCTGGTTTACCATCAAAAAGCGTGGGTTTGCCACCGGGATTGTCTCCGGCGGCATCGGTGCCGGTACCCTGATTTCAGGTCTGGTGGTACCGCCCATATTGGGCGCCTTCGGTCAAAACGGCTGGCGGCTATCCTGGTACATTCTGGGGGGTGCGGTGCTGTTAACTTCCGGGATCATCTACGGGTTTGTACGCAACAGCCCGGATCAAATGGGATTGCAGCAGGTGGGCACAGAAGAAACGCAAGTCCCTCCGGCGGCTTCTTCGGAAACAAAAAAGGTGTCTGCCCTCCAGTGGACCGGCGTTATTAAGTTAGGTTCGGTGTGGTACCTGGGTGCGGTTTATTTCTTCTATGGTCTGTCCTACATTATATACATGGTGTTTTTCGCCGCCTATCTGGTTGAGGAAATGGGTTTTACCCAGGAAGCGGCCGGGGGGATGTGGGCTTTGGTGGGAGGGTTGAGCATTTTTTGCGGCGTGATCTGGGGCGGCATATCCGACCGCCTTGGAAGAAGCAAAGGTTCAGCGTTAGCCTACCTGGTCCTCGGGCTCTCTTACATTATCTATGCCCTGTTTAAAGCCAAATTCGCTATCTATCTATCAGCGGTTATGTTCGGACTGACGGCCTGGAGTATTCCGACCATAATGGCGGCCACCGCCGGTGATCTTGTGGGGCCGCGCCTGGCACCCGCCGGTCTGGGGTTTGTTACCCTGTTTTTCGGCATCGGCCAGGCCCTGGGGCCGGCGTTGGGAGGTTATTTGGCAGATATCACCCATTCTTTTACAGTACCGTTTCTGACGGCCGGCGGAATATCGCTGCTTGGAATGATTTCTTCTCTGTTTCTAAAAAAGCCTAATCCGTAGACGGACATTACCGAGGGGATTTTAACCATATTCCCTTTCAAAAAAAGGAGCTAAAAATGCACGTCATCAGAATGAATACGGTTGCCAGAGAAACCATCGAGAGCCCGCTGTTCACAGGGCCGGAGGTCAGCCGGCAGGTGCTGCTGCAGGACAGCAAAGAATTCAACCTCAACATTGTCAACTTCGGCAAAGGCGTTCGCAACAAGTTTCACGCCCACGATAGCGAGCAGGTTCTCATCGTCACATCCGGCAAAGGCTACATCGCCACAGAAACAGATAAGGTAGCAATCACGGTCGGAGATGTGGTGCTGATCCCCGCCGGCAAGAAGCATTGGCATGGTGCCGATGAGGACTCTGCTTTCTCTCACATCTACGTCTCACGCCTGGGGAGCGAACTGACTCAATTGGAAGACTAAATCCCATTTGAGAGAAAACCGCTCAAATGGAGTTATTCGTTATTAGAAAAGATGTCACCCACGACCTGTGGTCTGGAAATCCGATCACACTTTCACTACAATAAACGGAGGTCGATCATGTTTTACCAGCCATTAATGACCGAGGAGGAAAGGGCGCTCCAACAGGAGGTCCGCAAATTTGTACGAGATGAGGTTTCCCATGATTTTATTCGGGCTCTGGATCGGGATGAAATCAAGTACCCCCGGGAATATGTTGAAAACCTGGCCGCACACAACCTGTTGGGTCTGCGGTTTGATCCCCAATGGGGCGGACGCGGCCTGCCTTGGACGTCTGAAGTCATCGCCGAAGAGGAAATCGGTGTTTTGGGCAATACCCTGGGCTGTGCCTTTGTGATGCCGTCCATTGTCGGCGAAGCCCTGCATGTGTTCGGCACCGACGAACAAAAAGAGCGCTTTTTAAAGCCCATCTTAAAGGGCAAGATGATCAGCGCCGAAGCCCTCACCGAGCCCCGGGGCGGTTCGGATTTTTTCGGAGCCACCACCCGCGCGGTAGACAAAGGGGATCATTTTGTGGTCAACGGGCAAAAACGCTTTGTGGTCGGCGCCACCGAAGCGGATGTGTTCCTAGTGTATTGCCGCACCAACTTTGATGACAACTCTCATAAATATCAACGTATCAGCGCCTTAATGGTTGAACGCGGGCCGGGTGTTGAAGCCGAATACCAGTATGGGCTGATGGGCACCAGGGGCGGAGGTACCGGTCGCCTGGTGTTCAGAGACGTGAAGGTTCCCAGGGAAAATCTCATCGGGGAGCTGCACGGCGGGGCGCTGGTATTTCACCAGATGATGATTCCCGAGCGCCTGACATCCGCCGCTGCTGCTCTTGGAGTACGCGCAGCGCTTGAAGTGGCCGTCAAATACAGTGAAAAACGGCACGCCTTCGGCCAGGCCATCCGGCGGTTTCAGGCGGTCCAATTCATGGTGGCCGATGCCATCACCCGGCTGGATGCCGCCCGGGCCCTGGTATACATGGCCGCCAGAGCGGTGGATGCCGAAGCACCCAATGTTCGCAGAATTGTCAGCGAGGCCAAACGCTTTGCCACCGACGCCGGCTGGGAGATTGCCAACAAAGCCATGCAAATCATGGGCGGCATCGGGTACACCGACGTCTATCCCATTGAAAAAATAGTCAGGGACATTCGGTTGTGCCAGATCTGGACCGGCACCAACGAAATCATGAATTTGCTGATTCAGCACGAATACTACCAGGAGGTCCTTCAAGGCGCGGCGGAAGTGCGAAATGTCGAGCTGGATGCCACCAGCTATAAAGAGGATGCCGAGAAGTGCTTCACCGACGAAGATATGTGGAAAGTGCATCAAGAATAGAGAACCTGATGGTATTTTGGTGCTTGGAACTATGGTTATCCTGCAGACCACAGGAAGGAATGATGTCGAATTTTAGTGAAATTTCAAAAAAGTACGAAAAAGATTCGGTAGTTCAAAGATCAGCAAGTGAAATCCTTTTTGATCTTCTTGAAATTCAGCCAAAAGATGAGGTAGTGGTTTGTTAACCCTGCAAAGGCTATCAAGGCTTGTCACAATTCTTTAAAAATAAATGGGAAGATGGCAATTCAGGCGGCAGCAGGATATCTGAATCAAGATTATTACAGCACCAAACTATCTCAAGAATATATTAATGCTTTCAGGGATATCGTAAGAGGTTCATTTGAAAAACAAGCAGCGAAAACGATGCAAGTTAGGTTGACATTTTACCGTATCTATCTGCTTGCTATAAAAAATGAAAATTGAAAGGGATAATATCGGGACATATGGAGGACCTAATTGTAGACATTTAGATACTTATGAAGAGTTTAAGTCTTTCGATTCGACTTGTAGAAAATTATTTAAGTTCCTTCAGCTAACCAGTCGCTGAACCTGACCGGAAAAACTATGCGGTTTTAGGTAAAAGAGGTGCAGGCTCGTAGGGAAGGTGGCCTGCAGTTAGCTCAAAACGTTCGGCCTGCCAAAACAGAGGAGAGCTGTGTCAAATATGGATAAATACATTCACATTGCAAAAGACCTTAAAATGGCTAATGCCAAAATAATCACCCCTGATGACATATATTTTGATATTAGAGCTATATTGAAGTGTCGATGGGGGTGTGAGGATTTTTTCAATCAAACAATAAAATGCAATACAAGGAATACATCATATCAGGAACGAATTGAAATGATAAAAGCGTATCAGAGTATTTTGCTTGTTCATTCCCATGATGCGGGGGAATTGAGCAAAGCTGTTCTTGATATTGAAAGGACCGCTTTCCTTGATGGGCACTATTTTTCTTTTGCGATCAGGACTTGTAAGTTATGCAAAAGCTGTGCAGTCGATCGGGGTAAAGCATGTCCAGCCCCAGAAAAGGTAAGGCCCTGTGATCAGAGTTTTGGTATTGATGTATACAAAACGGTAAGGAACCAGGGGTTACCTTGCAATGTACTTCAAAACAAAGAAGACGTTCAAAATCGTTACGGATTTGTTCTTATAGAATAAGGGAACTGGCTCGTACAAATTGCATCAATGACCGAACCAATTTCCTAAATTCAAAACATAAAGAAAGCGCTCTCTAATATGCCCCAAACTGTTTTGGTCATTGGGGATTGAGATTTGAAGTTTATTTGTAATTCGGAGCTTGGAATTTATATTTTTGAGTTATGTAAATAACATATCGGGAACCCAACTGTTATGTCTTACATAATTGAACCTGAAAAGTGCACAGGCTGCGCAGCCTGTGTCGAAGAATGCCCCATGGAAGCCATCATTGAAGATGGCAAGGGAAAATATATTATCATCAGCGATCTTTGCACCGACTGCGGCAGCTGTGCCGACGTCTGCCCCGAGGAAGCAATTCGGGGATCCTAAACGGCTTATGGCCCCGGACCAAATTTCTTGACAACCCACCTGCCGCCGTAATAGTCATACATAGTTCGCACATCCAGCTGACAACGCCATCGACAGCGGAATTCTTTTACCGACTTTACACGTGGATGCTCATTTTCATTACGACAGCGAACTTCAAACCCTCTGAAAATATCCTTACTTCATTTGAGTTAACCGATAATAATTAACCCATTATAACGTCAGACCGTATTGATTGCGCACCATCTTAACAGGCCGGCCAACCGCCGGCTTCAACCGGATAGGGAAAGGGGGCAGTGTATGAGCAGGTATTCAGAAAAATTCTGGAAAAAGAATTGGGATGAGGGGCTCGAGGATCTTGATCCAAAAGATTATGAAACCACCTACGTCGAAATGATCAAGGAGGCCTTTGAAAAGGTTCCGGATAAGACGGCGCTGGGCTACATGGGCGTGGACATTACCTTCCGCCAGGTCGATCTTTATGCCAACCAGTTTGCCAATATGTTGAGGGAACGCGGTTTCGAAAAGGGGGATGTGGTTGGAATCAACCTGCCGAACCTCCCCGAATATGTCATTAGCCTGATCGGAGCACTCAGAGCCGGCTGTGCCATCTCCGGTGTTTCGCCGCTGCTTTCAGCAGAGCAGATCAAATACCAGCTAAACGATTTGGGCAGTACCGGAAGAAAGGTGGCCCTGGTTACTTTGGATGCCATTTTTGCCGGGCACATTATAAAAATTGCCGGCGACATGCCGCAACTCAAACTGGTGGTGGCCACCAGCGTGGCCGGGTTTCTGCCTAAAATAAAGCAGGTCCTGGGAAAGCTCTTAAAAAAGATTCCGTCCGGAAAACTGACGCCGCTTGAGGGTAAGACGGTTCTGGATTACCACAAAGACGTGCTGAAAACCGGCTCCACCGCACCGCTGAACCTAGAAGTGACCCCCGATGACCCGGGCTGGATTCAATATACCGGGGGTACCACGGGCCCTCCCAAAGGGGCGATGCTCAGCCACCGCAATGCCGCCCATAATATACTGAGCATTTCCAAATGGCTCGACTGGGAGTGGGGCAAGGGCGTCCTGCTGTCAGGGTTTCCCATGTTTCATATAGCGGGTTTAACTGTTTGTGAAAGCGCCATTTTCATGGGCTGGACCCAGGTACTCATCCCCAATCCCCGGGATACCGGCCACATCTGCAAGGAAATGGAAAAATACAAACCCACCAACATGGCCAATGTTCCTTCCCTGTATCAGATGCTGATGGCCGATCCGAAATTCAAAGAGCTGGATCATTCAACCCTGGGGACCTGCATTTCAGCTGCCGCGCCCTTTCCCAAAGATTCCCAGGCGGAGCTGGAAAGCATTATCGGGGAAGGAAAACTCCTCGAGCTTTATGGCATGACAGAAACCTCGCCGGTGTCCACCATGAACCCATCAAAGGGAAAGAAAAGACTGGGAACCGTGGGAATGCCGATTTTAAATGTTGAATGCCGACTGACTGACCCCGGTACCGGTGAAGAAGTTCCCGTCGGTGAACCCGGTGAAATCTGTGTCAAAGGACCACTGGTGATGCAGGGGTACTACAACAAGCCCGAGGAAACCGCCCACGCCATCGATAAGGACGGCTATATGCACACCGGCGATGTCGCCATAATGGACGAAGACGGATACCTGACCATCGTCGACCGCACCAAAGACATGATTATTGTGGGGGGCTTCAAAGTTTTTTCCAGCAAGGTCGAAGATGTACTCTCCAAACATCCGGCCATCGGTATACTGGCCCTCATCGGCGAAGAAAACCCTGAACGTCCGGGATCAGAAATTGTCAAAGCCTACATCCAGCTTGATCCGACATTCAGCTTTGACGGCAACGAGGAAGCCCTGAAGGAAGATATTAAAGCCTTTGCCAAAGAAAAAGTTGCTCCCTATGAGGCGCCAAAAATAATTGAAATTATTGAAGAAATGCCGCTAACAGCCGTGGGCAAGATAGACAAAAAGGTCTTACGGGTAAAATGAGACGGATGATTATTGTTAATAATATACCAGAATAAAGTTTAGTATGCACTGGATCTTGGAATGGTTTTTCCAGTCTCGCCGGACAAAATGCCTCCGGCGTTGTTCGCCATCGAAGTTGCGGGCATCTTGGTTTCGTTTCCGCTAACGTTTCTTTCCCTCCGTCGGGTTTCTATGCAGCTGATCGACTCCGGAAGCGATGAGAATCCGGTGGCGATAAAGAAAGCACACGTTTTGTTGGTGGTCTTGATGACTCTCGCAGGAGTCGGGATCATCATATTCGCCACCATGTCCGCGATGGACAAGTAATTAGATAGCGCTCTATAAATGGGGCATCATGGGCAGCTTTAGTTTTTGGCAAAAATGGTTGTTTTGCTTTGGGCTTTATCTTATTGCCTTCGGGCTCGTATTGTCATTTTTTAGTCATTCTACTTTGATGAATTTTGTGTTCAATAATCAAATTGATCCAGCATTTTGGGGTATAGCGGAGTTACCTGAAAATACAGAAAGATTCCAAGACTGGATTTATGGTGTCTTGGGTGCAGTGATTTCGGGATGGGGCATATTCATATCTTTTATTGCATATTACCCGTTTAGGGCAAAGGAGCCTTGGGCATGGACCTGTATTGGTGTTGGGTTTATCGTCTGGTTTGTAATTGATACCGCTATCTCAGCCTATTATCATGCTGGCTTCAATGTTCTTATTAATATAATCTTCCTTCTATTTGCTTTACTACCATTACTGTTTACCAGAAAATATTTCATAAAAAGGAATACAAATAATGCCTAACAAGGGCAATCCCGCTAAATCTGGAAATGTAAGGACATTTATTGATGGAAGTGTCCGTTCCAGTATTTCATTGCGGTCTGCTTCAATAGGTTTGGGCACGTATCACCCTGGTTGGAAGTGGAGTTTGCACGCGGGAGCGCAAACTGGAAAAGATTCTGAGAACCACATTGGGTACATTATTTCTGGAAATATCATGGTTCAGGATTCTACCGGGATTGAAATAGAAGTTGGGCCAGGAGAAGCATTTGAAGTTGGTCCGGGTCACGACGCTTGGGTCATTGGTGGAGAGCCTTGTATTGCTCTCGATTTCATTCCAATTGACCATGATCGTTAGACTTTGGCATGGACGGACAAGTTTATCTAAAGCCGATGAGTATGCCGAGTTTATGAACAACACATAATTTCCCTACTGTTTATTCTCCTTGGCTTTGCTTCTCTTGATGCTTTCCAGACGTTCGTTCAGATTTTTGGCTTTCATAAGGTTTTTCTTCACATTTTTGTAATTCGGGTCGAGTTCATAGACCGTTTCCCATTCGGCAATGGCTTCCGGTAATTTCTGATCGCCAAAATATGCCAGTCCCTTATTGTAGTGAACCTCTTTGTATGCATTCTCAGATTTGCGGATATTGATCTCACATTTGTCGCAATTTTTATCGTTTTCCAAAGATGCTTCAAATTCATCTCTGGCGCCCAGATAATCCTCTTTGCCAAAAAGAACCAACCCGTGCTGAAAATGAGACCTGGCCAGATATTGCCGGGACAATGTATCCTTGGGACGCACGTTTAAAACTTTGTTGAATTCAGCAATGGCGTCGACATATTCCTTATTATTAAAAAGTTCAATGCCGAGTTCCCGATAGTTTCCTAATTGATCCTCAATCGTTTCTGGTTCTTTACCAGCCGCTTCTTTTTGGGACTGCTTAGCCTCTTCCTCTTCTCCGGCCGCCGGCATTTGGGGGGGAATGCTAACCACTTTGGCCTCCTCTTGCCTGTCTTGTGCCAAAAAGGGAAGCCCTTCAACTTCGGGAATTTTAAGTTCCTGCCCGACCCTTACGGGTACTCCGCCTTCCAAATCGTTAAATTTAGCGATGATATCATATTTCATTAAGTCGCCGTAGTACATTTGTGCCAGTTTTGAAAGGGTCTCCCCGGGCTGAACGCTGTGGGTGACATAGCGCTTAACAGCGATAATATCACCGGGCATAGATTCGGGCGTTTTACCGCTATCTGTTATAATTGCCGCTCGGTCTACAACAATCGGCATTCCTTCGAGCACGGGGATTTTAATCTCCTGTCCAACTGTGACCTTGGTTGCATCCTCCAGCTCATTGTATTCAGCGATGAGATGAAATTTACGATAATCCCCATAGTATTTATCGGCCAGGGTTGAAATGGTTTCGTCCGGTTGGAGGGTGTGCAGGATATACCTTGTGACCTGTTCTAACTCTTTTTTGGTAGTCGTAAGTTTGTCTTTTGCTTCTACGTGTTCCGGATTATATCGCAACGCTGTTAAAAATTCTTTCCGCGCCACACGGTATTGGCCCTGGTTGTAGAATTTAAGACCGATCTGATAATGCTCTTCAGCCGTTTTGTTGAGTTTTAGCCCAATTGTTGTGCTTTTTTCTTTAGCCAGTTGATTTTCCGGATCCACCGTAAGCGCCAGTTTGTATTGCTCTAACGCCTCAACCATATCGCCCTGGGCTTCATAGGCCTTTGCCTTGGCCGTGTATTCGTCGGCAAGCTGGGCGGGTGATTTTTTACCGAGCCCTGCACAGCCGACCGCCAGTGCCAGCACTAAGATGGCGCCAATAAGTCCTGTTTTATGTTTCATGGTTTTCTCACTTTAGTGAAAGGTGATTAAACGTTTTCAGCCTGGACTTGAATGAAGGTATGTCTCTTTTAAGTATCTGGTCCCTTCTCAAAACCAGAGGGTTTGCGAAAAACGGATTACCGCCTCTTTTAACGGACATGGCCACTTTGTAACCCGCCTTTCTGGCCATCTGGATTGACCTTTGATCATAATAACCGAAGGGGTAGGCTAGAAAAAAAGTCTTTTGCTCCAATTTCTGATCCAGAATTTTTTTGGACCCATATAATTCCTCTCTGATCCTGGCCATAAATTCCGACTCGGGCTCGCCCTCTTTGGGCTGGGTGAGATCACTGTGAAAAATTGTGTGCGAGCCGATCATAAAACCGTCTGCCTTCATCTCTTTTAGCTGGTTCCAAGTGATGGCCATTTTGGAAACACCTACAAAACTAGTATAGACGAACAGAGTTGCCGTATATCCGAATTCTTTGAGAATCGGATAGGCTATATTATAGACGGAACGATATCCGTCATCCATGGTGATGAGGACAGATTTTTTCGGAAGACCCTGGCGGTATTCAAGAAAAGCCATAAGCTCTTCGGCCGTAATCACATGATAATCATTTTCCCTCAGATATCTCATTTGAAGTTCAAAGGTTTTCCTGGGCATGCACAGAGGAGAGTTGCAGCTTTCAGCAAATTGATGGTAGGTCAATATCGGTATCGTTTGATATCCATCAGCGCTTAATCCTCCCTTGTTTCTTTCTTTCAGCGGAATCACAATCTCGTTGCCCCTGCCATAGCGAACCCCTGGATTGACTTCCTCAATCATCCATGACTTTTTTTTGCCTCCCAAAAATGTTTCCGCCAGTTCAGCAGATGTTTCGTTGTCCTGGAGCGTATAAACGATGTAGTCTTCGGATCGAAACAGGTTGTTCTCCGGAGACCGAACCGATGTGCTGGTGGGGACACAGGAGTAAATAAAAAGCGCCCCTATCCCCATAAGAACACATAAAAAGATTATTTTGGTGATTTCGGAGTGCCGCTCTGCCTGAGCTTGAGATATGCCTAAAGATAACATGTTAATCCTCGGGAAAAATATGAGCACAAGGATAAAGGTCCGCGAAGCACTACCTGTTTGAATATTCCTGCCTACCATCGCCGGAGCACTTGCCCGCAGAGTATTTAGCCTGTAATCATTAATCTGATTATGAGCTTCTTGTCAATTTAATTATGATATCACGGTCTCAAGCCTAAATAAAAAATCATTGGATCGGCAGACAGGCCTTAAACAATCCAATTGCGGCAATCTCCGTCCGGTAAATTACTTGACATTACTTTTTGACCATAATATTTTAATAAGATTAACAAATAAAGCTTGCTTTTTCAAATAGATCCACCAGCACCTATTCAAAACGGCCGGCACACCAGGGCCGTTACGCAACACCCTAACGGGGGAAATTTCCGAATGGATTCTATCCAGCGACCGGGCTTCCGTTTAAACACCCGCTATGTCATTTACGGCATTGTGATCTGGTGGTTGGCAATGCTGTTAGGCTACTCGCTTATTTCTTTCCGATCAGATCGCCATAAAAACAGGTTGACAGAATCAGGAATCAAAATGACACGAGCGTTCTCTGAGCTTGTCAGCCTGCCTCTCTTGGAAAAAAATGATCAGGCAATTCACAGTCTGTTGACCGATGCCGCCAATAAGAAAGATGTTATTTATGCATTGGTCGTCGATCATCGCAATAAAGTCGTTGCTTTCACCGGTACCGGACATCTAATGCCTGACATGACAGACGCTGCCGACACTGTCGAAAAGGTTTCTGTTTGGGAGGGCGGATTTGCAAGCCACGCAAAATTTCTTAACTTTTCCTCAGAGGTCACCTACGCCGGTACTAAAATTGGAGAAATTTTTATCGGGCTGTCAACCGGCGAAACGTATCAAACCCGCAATATATTCCTGATCATTGCGGGCTTAAGCTGCCTGGCTTTAATGATTTTTATACTGGTTTTTCGCTACCGATCGACCAGCGGATTTTTGATGAAAGCCTTCAATTTTAAACGGTCCTACTCCGCTATAAAATCAACCGGGAATGACTCCCTTGTGGTCTGCCCTTTATGCAGGACCCATAAGCCTTTTTCCGACAGGGTGTTCCATCGTTCAAACCTTGAGCGGTTCTTGACCATCGGGACCGCCAATGACGGGTCAAACACCGGTAGTGTTGCCCACGGCAAAAGAATCGATATTAACGATCTTGCAAGAAAAAAAGATCTTTCCTGGATGCGACGCCAGATTATAGAGCGCTGCACCGAAATCATTAAAAAACTGGCCGCTGACACCTGATAGTAGCGGGAAAGGAGGTGTTCCATGCTTGTCAGTGATATTGCCACGATGACAGTGGTAAAAGTGAAGGAAGTTTCAACGAGTGCTTTTACAAAATTTTCCAGGGGTATGAAGAGCATAACAAAAATAGGTTTCATTGAACGCAATCGAAAGGCCCTGGCCATTAGCCTGGTGATTTGGCTAGTGGCTAATATCGCCGGCTTTTTTATATTTCACTTCACCGTGGTACAGATGAATGACGCCCTGTATCAAAAGGGACTTTCAGAGGCTCAAAATCTGGCAACCAAAAGCGGACCTTTCGTCCTGGAAAAGGACATTTTATCACTCAACGTTGCAGTCAAAGAATTGCAGACCGTGACGGATCTGAAGTTTGCTGTGATAATGGATCACCAAAATAACATTCTGGCTCACACAGACACAGATCTGATGAATAAAAAGTTTGAGCGGATGCAAAATGAAAAAGCGATCCGTACGATCGACGGAATTTCGATCATAACCGGTTTCTCACCGGACAACACAAGCGTAATCGGATTTTTTAAAAATATTATTTTCTCCGATGTCGAGATTGGAAGGGTTGGGGTCGCTCTATCCGCAGCCCACCTTAATCAAGGTCTTAGTCGATCGCGATTCTTTTATCTGTCCGGAGTCATCCTGTCGATTATTTTTCTGGGTGTCGTTTTGGTCTGGCTGGACCGCAGGGCAAAAGCAAAAGCCCTTAAAATCAGCCAGGATATAAAAAGCATGCAGCGGATCGGTCCGTATCTTTTGCAACAAAAAATTGCCCGGGGAGGTATGGCGGAACTGTTTCTTGCCGATTACGTTCGCCGGGACGGTTTTCGAAGAAAAGTTGCAATAAAACGAATTCTACCGCACCTGGCAGGAAACAAGGATTTTATCAAAATGTTTACCCGTGAAGCCCGCCTGGCTGCCCTGTTGCAACATCCTAATATTGTTCAAATTTTTGACTACGGAAAAATTGAAAACGCTTATTTTATTGCAATGGAATACATCGACGGGAAGAACCTGGGAGAAATCCTATCAGCAATGAATCAGGGCCTCACTGTTGAGCAGACCGTTTTCATTATATTGCAGCTTTGCAAGGGCCTGGATTATTCTCATACGAAGCGGGATGAAAAGGGAAAAGGGCTTAATATTGTTCATCGGGATATCAGTCCGCAAAATATGCTGATTTCTTATCAAGGTGAGGTCAAGATCAGCGATTTTGGAATTTCCAAGGCCCGATCCGAGCCGAGCTTAACCCAGGCCGGCGTTGTCAAAGGTAAGCTGGCCTATTTGTCCCCCGAACAGGCCCTGGGAGAATCAATCGACCAGCAGGCAGACATTTACGCGTTGGGCCTTGTCTTTTATGAAACGCTCACAGGCAAGCGAGTGTACAAGTTTAGCAGTGATGTTGAGGCGATCCGGACGATTCCAGAAAAAGAAATTGATCCTTTGATAAAATCCATGCCGGATCTTCCGGAAGAAGTAAACCGCATTGTGATGAAATGCCTGGAAAAGGATAAAGAAAGACGATATCAGAATGCTTCTGCTTTATACAATGATCTGTTGGCATGTAAAAAAGAGCTTAAAATTAGTTTTGACATTGCCGACCTTGCAGATTTCATGAGAAAGAAATTCAAGAAAAACGGTAACTCCCCAGAACAAACCTAAACTGATACTGGAGGAGTGCGATATGCCCCGCAGAAAATTTGCCGGCCAAACCGATATCGGGCTTAAACGTAAAAACAACGAGGATGCATTCTTTATAAGTCCCGATCAGTATTTCTGTCTGGCCGCAGACGGTGTAGGGGGTGCTGCGGCAGGCGAGCTTGCCAGTAAAATCTTTACTGAAAGCACGATAGAAACGTTTGCCGACAATTCCGATCGATCCGGAAAAGAAATTAAGCATCGCGTTCAAAAGGCCTTCCGTCTTGCAAACGCAAACATTCTGAAGCATGTAACGCAAAATCCGGATCACAAAGGAATGGGTTGCACGGCAGAGCTTCTGGCCTTCTCTGATGAGGGGTTTATTATCGGTCATATTGGAGACAGCCGCACGTATTGTTTAAGAAACAAGCAGCTCGAACAGCTCACCCAGGATCACACGTTTGTCCAGCAGCAGCTGGAAGCCGGGTTAATAACACGGGACAAGATAAAACAGCATCCGTTGCGCAATGTCATCTTCCGTTCCCTTGGTCTGACAAAAGAGATTGAACTTGATCTATTGAAAGGAAAATCCTGCCCGGAGGATTTGTTTCTCCTGTGTTCAGACGGTTTAACCGACATGGTCCCGGATGATCTAATTCGCGATATTTTGTGTTCCGGAATCGATATCCACCGCAAGGTCGAAGAACTGATTGAAACGGCCAAATTGGCCGGCGGCAAAGATAATATTACCGTTGTTCTGGCTGCCGTTTATTAAAAGCATATATTTTGTCCACCAACGGGTTGATCTAGAGTCCCTCCCATCCGGTGTTTTTTGTTGGGAAGCTGAAAATTGAAGGCGAAATCATGGCAAATCCGTATTTGGAATGGGTTGATAAGGACACGCAAACCCAGAGGTTGGAAATTGTTGACAAGGTGTTTATCGGACGAAGCTGCAAAGGTGTAAACCCTCAAAAAAGGATTCTGGTGAATCATGAACAGGTATCCAGAGATCATGCGGTAATTAGTCGTGGTATAAATGACCTTCAAATTACCGATATGAGCAAAAACGGTACCTGGATAAACGGGACACGAATGGCCGCCGGTTCATCCGGTTCCCTTGTGGACGGGGATACCGTCAGCCTTGGAGACTTCTCCTGTCAGGTAAATTACCCTGACGATTTGACCGCGGTTAAAGATAGGCCGGTATTCACTGATTTCACCCGGGTGACCCCGGCCGAGGTCGTGGTAACCAACCTTGTCGCTGATGTCAGGGAATTTACAACATTTTCACAGGCAAATGCTTCATCAGATGTCTATGCCCTGATGAAAGAAATAATCGAAACATTCAGCACTATCATTACCAAATTCAAGGGAACCATCAAAGACTATGCCGGTGATGCCGTTTATGCCTTCTGGGATCACAATGTTGAACCGATAGCCGCCCAGGCCGTTCTGGCCTGTCAGGCTGCCATCGAACAAACCCAGACGACGGAAAAAATACGGTCCAAATTATCCGAAAAAAATATCGCGGTTGATAATTTGCAGATGGGGTGGGGGATTACAACCGGCAAGGTGACCCTGTCTCACTATGGTTCACGGGCAGCCGATTTGGCCCTGGTCGGTGATTGTACGAATTTGGCCTTCCGTTTATCCGGTCTCGCGAACAAGGAACTCTCAGAAAAAATTGTTATCTGTTCACAAACTGCAAAACTGGTCCAAGACCAGCTTTCGATAAAGGATCTGGGGAGTATCTCTATCAAAGGACGGAAGGGCCAGGAACAAGTATTCGCCTTGTGTCAGCCCCGGTAATTCTTTAACTGGGTCATAGTTTTAACCTTATAACCCAGTGGTCCAGCTTCCTCATAAAGGGGTTTTTTTACAACCACTTATACCGCAATTCCGTATTTCGCAACATCACTATGGCAGGCGGTATAATTCAACCCTGTATTTTCAATACACCGATCTCCATGCAACCGACTTGTTAAAGATCTAAAATTTAATATTATAATTCCGCCAGTCCTACACTGAAAAATTCCCCGGACTTTATAGCGGTTGTTAAAAAAACGTTCGGATAGGCGAAAGTTTTTTTCTACAACCACTTATAACACCCTTCCGTGTTTCGGAAATTATTTTTGAAAAGCGGTATAATAAGCAATTTTTGTAAAACGAACCTAATTGAGATATGATATTTGTAACTGAATGGGTTTTAGATTTAGCTTCAGTGTAACCGTATCTTGACAGCTCCGAAATGCGCCAGGTATTATCTCAAATGGTATTTTCAAGCACCTTTTTTCTTTTCAGCTTTCTCCCGGCGGTAATCATTTGTTATTACGCACAGCGACTACTGGCTCCCACAGGGCTTCGCAACGCTGCGCTTCTTTTTTTCAGCTACCTTTTTTACCTTTACGGCGCTGCCGGTTTTCTTCTGATCCTCATAATATCCACTTTCGCGGATTACCTGCTCGGACTTCTGATCGATCGCAACGCCCGCCGTAAAACGCTGTGGTTGTGTCTTTCGGTGATTTTTAACCTGGGACTATTGGCCTATTTTAAATATGCCAATTTTTTCGTGGCTGAGTTCAACAGCGCCCTGTCCAGTTTCCAATTGAGCCCCATCGTCTGGAAGGAAGTCATTTTCCCGATCGGAATTTCGTTTTTTACATTTAAAAAACTAAGCTATGTCATTGACGTGTATCGGGAGGAAAGCCCGGCGCTTGAAAACATTGTCGACTTTGCTCTGTACATTGCCATGTTTCCTCAGTTAATCGCCGGGCCGATTGTCCGCTATAGTTATATTCGCAGTCAACTTAAGGAGCGTAGGGAGTCGTGGGACAATTTCTACACCGGTATCCTGCGCTTCTGCTGGGGTCTGGCCAAAAAAGTGATGATCGCCAATTCCTGCGGCCAGATCGCCGACGTTATTTTTAGCCTTAATTTAGAGTTGCTCGATACCAAAGTGGCCTGGCTCGGCGCGATTGCCTACACTCTCCAAATTTATTTCGATTTCTCAGCCTATTCCGACATGGCCATCGGCCTGGGCATGCTGTTTGGTTTTAAAACTCCGGAAAATTTCAACCGCCCTTACTCCGCCATAAGTATTACCGATTTCTGGCGGCGCTGGCACATAACCCTGAGTCAGTGGTTCAGGGACTATCTCTATATCCCCCTGGGGGGCAACCGCCGGGGAAATGCAAGAACTTGCCTGAACATGGCGGTGGTCTGCATCCTCTGCGGAATCTGGCATGGCGCCAACTGGACGTTTCTCATTTGGGGCATCTACCACGGATTGTTCCTGATTCTGGAACGTGTCAGCGGTGCCCGCAGCATTCCCCCTGAAAAATTCCGGACCGTACGCCGCACTTTAACACTGCTAATCGTTACGGTGGGCTGGGTGCTTTTCCGCTCCCCGGACATCACTCAGGCGATGGGGTTTTTAGGAACGATGTTTACGGCCTCTGATTCGACGCTCTCTTACGAATTGAGTCGGGTGTTGAACTATCGCAATATTCTATTTTTGTTGACAGCCCTGACGGTGTTCTTCCTGCCCGATGATTTCTCGGGAATAAAATTTTTAATCTATAAAAAAGATCGCATCGCGCTGACTGCCGGTGCCCTGATGATCTTGCTGCTGCTCCCGTACTGTTTCCTGCTGATTTCAGGCGGGATCGGCAGTTCGTTTATTTACTATCGATTTTAAAGGTGTGATGAAAAAGATTTTATCGCTCATATTTGTCGGTCTACTGTTAATACCGGCAGTGACATGGATATTCGACCTGGAATACGGCCTTCCGGTAGATCGTATCGGGCTCAAACCTCCCCGAATGTATACCCGGGCGCTTCTCGATAACGAGTACTATAATGCTTTCGACCAATATTATAATGACAGTTTTGCCCTTCGAAGCCCCCTCGTTTTCGCAAAACGATGGATAGACTTCCACATCTTCAGCATGACGGATGCTCCGGACGTCCATGTCGGCAATGGGGGATGGCTTTACAGTCGCCGGTCAATTGAGGATGTTCGCAAAGAGGCTTGCCGAAACCAGGCCGCTGCAGCACAGATAGCGCTGAAGCTTTACGCCCTTGATAAGGTTATAGAAGCCTCGGGACGCCGGTTTTTTTTCATGGTGGCACCGAACAAATCCACCATTTACCCCGAGTTTGTGGGGTATGTACCACGACGCAATGCGTGCAATCGCAGCCGCTATGATCTGCTCCTTGACGCCATTGCCACTTTACCGTTAAAAAATTTTGTAAGGTTTGACCAATTGCTGAGTGAAGCCAAATCAAGCCATGCGCTGCTCTACGACAAAACCGGCGCCTGTTGGAATGGATTGGGTGCCATGGTTGCCGCCGAAACCATTCAGCGACAGATACTTGAGGACCCGCAGGAAGAACTGGTCTTGGATTATAGGCCCAATGCGACCGTCGATTCCGGAGATCTCACCCGTCAACTAATGGGGGCCAAATCCCCAGCCGGGGATAAGCCAGTTCGGCATTACGCGGGCACCGGACGCCCCGGTCATCCGTTTGGAATTGTTTATGGCGATAATTTCTTGCAGCCGCTGCTGCCCTATTTGCAGCAAATGTTCAACCGGCTTGACGTGATCCGGGCCGACCGGGTGCCGTCAAGACAATACGGGGAGGACTTGCGCAAGTATGAATTTATTTTGCTGGAAAAGGCAGAATCCGGACTGGACTCGTTGGATATTGATATCGACAGCCTCCTTTCAAGGTTTGAGAACCAAGTGCGAATCGCCGCCAAGTATCCATTCGACCTTCAAGCTGCTGAAGCGGTGTCGGACATTTCCCTGGGCCTGGGCGTATCAGGTTTGCAAATTAAATCGGTGGGTGACCCATCGGTTTTTGAGCTTAAATCCCTGCCCGCCTCGGATGAAAACATTTTTAGATTGCTGAAACTGTCGATCGAGGCTCCGCACACAGACATTATGACCATCAGCTACATGGCCGTTCATCCCTATAATATGCCAAATTTTCTCAAGAAGGGGATGAACGCAATCTATCTGCCGCTGCCTATTCAAAAACCTCTATCCATTCAGATTCAGCCGGGGAATCGACCGGGCGTTTTCAGTCTGCGATCAGCTGAAATATTCGAGTTCTCCAACAATCCCGATGACGAAGAACATCATCCGCAATGGCTCATTGTTGCAGAAACCGACTTGGAGGAAGAATTGCCTTTGCTGAATTCAGAGTCAGAATCAGATCTGGAGCCGCAACTTTCAAGTTCGGAACCACCAACCATGTCTATTATTGCAGACTCGAAAAAGGCAGGCAATGACAATGATTCCGGGAGCCTCATTTCGGAAGATGATGAACGTTCTGACGATAGCAATTTTTCTGCTTTAGAGGGAGATCAGAAAAATGGTTCCACGGGCCTGCAAGCCGGATCTATGACGGACAGCTCTCTGGCGAAAATCGTCGCTGACCTTTCCTTGGTTGCACCGGACAAAGAAGTTGAAGAAACTAACACCGAGCAGATCTTGTCAATGGATAAAAACCCATCGCTTTCAAAGACCGTCTCCATCGCAGTGACCGACTTTGAAGACGGGCGTATTTTCCAGCGCAATGGCCGGAGTGCGGACATCGTCGTGTCAGGAATATACACCGGCAAGCCGGGAGCCATAGAGGCCCGGGTGGTTAGAGACCTTACCGATGATGAGGTCGTAACCTGGACCGCGGTTGACGCCGCCCCACAAAATGGAATTTATGTGGGTGTTATCCCGGATGTGCCCCAGGGCGGATGGTATAACCTCCAGGTGCGCAGCGCCGAAAATCGAGAAGTCATGAACAACGGAACCCATAAGTGGGGCGTCGGCATCCTGGTGGCTTGCCTTGGTCAGTCCAACATGAAGGAGTGGTTTTACACCGGCACCGACTTAAGGTCTCATTCGCTATTGCAAAAATTCAACGGTAACAGCTGGTCAAAACTCGGTAGACAAGGCAACGCAGCGATCGCCTTCGGCAACCTGATAGTCGAGCGACGGGGCATCCCGGTGGGGTTTCTGGATTTTTCTGTAAATGGCTCCGGATTGAGAAAAGAAGCGGATTGGGGCACCGGATACTGGGAAGATACGGCGCGGGGTTCAATCTACAGTCATTTTGTAGACGGCGCGTCAAAGGCCGGCGGTGCGGTAGAATTTGTCATCTGGATCCAGGGCGAAGCGGATGCAGCGCGGGGCACCGTAACCGAGGAAGAGTATCGAACGTCTCTTGAGGGCTTTATTACCAGTCAGGTGCGGGTCGACATCGAAAACGGCTCTCATCGAAAGCACTTGCCATTTCTGGTCGTTGGGATGGTCAAACGCCCCGGCGGCAAAGATGATCCCCACCAGGCCGTTCGCAACGCCCAATACCGCGTGGTCGAAAAGGTCCCCGATTGCTATCTGGCGGCAACAACCCTTGATCTTAAAAACCAGGGTCGTCAGCATCTCTCTGCCAGGGCCTATTTAAAAATGGGATACCGTGTCGCCCAAACCGTATTATTTATCCTGGGAGAAGAAACATACCACCGGGGACCGGCTATCGCCGGAGCAAAACAAATAGACCCCCGCACTATAGATGTAAGAATTGAGCATCGTGGCGGTACGGATTTTACCCCGGTTTCGGCAATGACGGGATGGGAGGTACTTGCGAACGATACATCTGTTGCGCTCACGAAGGTTTTTCGGCATGATCCGCAGACGATTCGAATTATCCTGGAACGACCATTGGCCCAAAAAACAATGATTCGCTATTTATACGGCGCAATGCCGGATGCGACCCACCCGGCGGTAGACAATTCAGCGATGTCTCTCCCCCTCGAGGAGGGGCAATCGGAGGTCAATTAACAACAGACATTTTTGTCGGCTTGCAAAACAGCATTCGAGCATTTGATGATGTCACCAAAATCTCGAGCAATTGTTATCGCGCTGAAATCCGACTCAGTTCTTTTTGCTTGACAGTTAAGCCGTAATTAAAATAGATAAAACATATATATATCCTTGTTCTAGCCGCATCTTGCGTCTGAACCCGACTGCCGCTGCAATCATCTATGCCCGTTTCCTGCTGAATTTATGCGCCTGCTCTAATTCTTAATTCCGACGGAAACGGAACAGGGAGCGCAATCTTTCTTACTTTTAACTGCACAACCCTTTGGCCCTCAAAGAAAGGAAATTACGATGCAACCCTATGTCACCCTGTACAGATATTCAGGCCCCGTACAAGGGGGTGGAATCGAAAGATTTGAAAAAGTCAGACAAATCGTGGCTGATGAAAAGGGCAGAATGCTACATATTTACGGTCTGCTGGGTGCCTACGATGCTTTGTCGGTAGCCGAATTTCCGGACAATCGAACTGCCATGCGAGCGGCAGCCCGGATCGGCAACCTGATCAGCGCCCAAACCAATACGATGGCAGCGGTAGAAGGCGATGATTTCCTTCAAATCTTGAGTGAGATTTAAGCCGCCCTGATATTGTAGGCCAGCAGAATTCATCCGTCACACTATCATCCGTATCGCTTTTTTAGCTGCCGAGTCGCAATTTTTCGTATTATTGCCATCAGCAAGCCCAACCGCCTTTTTGCCTGCCATTGTATTCCAAAATTCGATCGGTTTTTGCTTGACCGCCTATCCCTTAGTCTTTATATTGCGGTATCCAAAACTATCGAAATTCGGGGGATTCTTACAGGTACCAATCTAAATTTTTAAAAAAGGAGCAGAACATGCGAATTGCAAAAGGTTTAATCATCATTGGACTGTGTTTAATTGTGGCCTCGGGCATGGCCTTGGCCGGGGATAAAAAACTTAAAGCCGGATTTGTCTACGTTGGGCCGGTGGGTGATTATGGATGGTCCCATGCCCATGACGTTGGCCGTAAGTTCGCTGAATCAAAACTCCCCTGGCTGGAAACGGTCTATATCGAATCGGTGGCCGAAGCAGATTCCGCCCGAATTATCGACCGATTCATTCAGGGTGAAAAAGTGGATGTCGTTTTTACCACCAGCTTCGGCTACATGGAAGACACCCTCAAGGCCGGACAAAAATACCCGGACAAAAAATTCATGCACTGCTCGGGGTTCAAGCAGCTGCCCAATGTCGGCACCTATTTCGCCGATCTGTATCAGACCTACTATCTCAATGGTCTAATGGCCGGCGCTTTAACGAAAACCAATAAAATCGGCTATGTCGCTGCCTTTCCGATTCCGGAGCTGATTCGTCATATCGATGCCTTCGCTCTGGGGATAAAAGCCACTAATCCCAAGGCTGAAGTGCATGTCAAATGGATTTATGCCTGGTACGGACCGGACAAAGCCCGGGAAGCCTCCGAAGCCCTGATTGCCGAAGGCTGTGATGCCCTGGCATTTACCGAAGACACACCGGCTGTCATCGAAGTCGGCCAGGAGCACACCCAAAAGGGCCGGCAGATCTACACCTTCAGCCACTACAGCCCGATGCAGCCATACGGCAAGGACTCGGTTGTTTCGGGGCAGCTGGTGGATTGGGGCGTGATGTATGTCAAAATCCTGCAGGATATTTATAACGGCACCTGGAAAAATAACGACGAATGGTGGTTGATCGCTGAAAAAGCAGCCATTCTCGGCGGCTCCTTTGAAAACATCATCAACCCCAAATTTGTGGGTGAGTTAAAAATGAAAATGGTGGACACGCCCGATTCCGGAAAAATCTCCGCTTATGACCTGGTTGTCAAGCGTTATGAGCAGATGAAAAAAGGTCCGGATGTATTTGATCCGTTTTCCGGTCCGATTAAAGACAATACCGGAAAGCTCATGGTCAAAGAAGGTCAGAGAGCATCCAAAGGCGACCTGCTGAGCATTATGTATTACGTAGATAATGTCGCCGGCAGCATTCCGAAATAATTTGTGAATTGGTAGTTATGTGAAAACGGGGAGCTCGCATTTCTGCAGCTCCCCGTTTCATTTCAGAGCTAATCTGATTTCAACCACCAATGCCGGATCAAACCGATCAAGAAAGTTCGATACGCTGTATGGAAAGAATCGAAACCCTTGAAATGATAGATATTTCCAAATCATTTCAAGGGGTTAAAGCAAATTCCGGTGTTAATATAAAGGTCAGAGAGGGAGAAATCCTGGGGCTGCTGGGTGAAAACGGCGCTGGCAAAACCACTCTGATGAATATATTATACGGTCTTTACCAGCCGGATTCCGGCAGGATCCGGATCAACGGGGAAAACATCACCATTAATTCTCCGGTAGATTCCCGGCATCACGGCATCGGCATGGTGCACCAGCATTTTATGCTCGTCCAGAATCACACGGTGTCTGAAAATATTGCCCTCGGCTATGAGGAAGCCCCACAGTTCTTCCCCCAGCGCAAACTGAATCAAAAGATCCTGTCCTTTGCCCAAAAATTTAATTTTGGCATCGATCCTTCCCGAATGGTCTGGCAGCTGTCTGCCGGCGAGCAGCAACGGGTGGAAATTCTCAAGGCCCTGATGAACGGCGCCGACCTGCTGATCCTGGACGAACCGACATCCGTATTGACCGCCCAGGAGTCCCAGGATCTTTTTCAAAATTTTAGAGAAATGCGCAACCAGGGCCACATGATCATTCTGATCAGCCACAAGCTGGACGAAATACTTGAACTTTGCGATCGGGTGACGGTGCTGCAAAAAGGACGTATTGTCGGGGAGGCGGACACCAGAGATGTGGATAAAAAAAGCCTGGCCCGGATGATGGTCGGAAGAGATATCATTTTTCAGATTGAAAAAGAGCCCCTGGAGAGAAGCGAAAAAGTAATTACGGTCGAAAATATCGTTGTCAAAAGCGACAAGGGCCTGGATACTGTCCAAGGCCTTAGCTTTGATATCTTTCGCAATGAGATTTTCGGCATTGCCGGTGTTTCAGGCAACGGCCAACGGGAATTGGTCGAGGCCATCACCGGCCTGCGCCGGGTGGAATCCGGTAAAATAATCATGGACGGCAAGGACATTACCAACGAGACCGCCCGACACATATACAACAGCGGGATTGCGCACGTTCCGGAAGAACGAATTAAATTTGGAATCGCTCCGGGCCTATTCCTGTACGACAATGCTATTTTAAAGCAGCATCACAAACGCAAGTATTCCAACAAACTTTTTCTGGCCTATGACAAAATCAAGGAGCATACCCAACAGCTTCTGACCGACTTTAAGGTGCTGGCCCCCTCGATCAATGTCCAGACGAAAAATCTGTCCGGCGGCAACATTCAGAAGTTGATTTTAGGTCGGGAAATCAGCGAAAACCCTTCCCTGCTGGTGGCTTCCCATCCGACTTACGGACTCGATGTGGGCGCCACGGAATATCTTCGCAACCATCTGCTCAAACGCCGCCGGGAAGGGGGTGCTGTCCTGCTGGTCTCCGAAGATCTGGACGAAATTTTCGAACTGTGTGATCGGATTGCGGTAATGTTCAGGGGCGAGTTTATGGGCGTGCTGAATGCTGACGATCAGCGGCTGAAAGATATCGGCCTGATGATGGCCGGTTCATTGAGAATATAGACGTTTAATGTCTCCTATCTTAGATGAAACCACAAGATACCGGAGCAGCGAACAGACTGAACGTCGAACATTGAACGCCCAACTTCCAACGTTCGATGTTCATTTTTTGGAACTGTTATGCATATAAAAGTAAGTGAGAGAATAGACATCTTGCCGCGGCATTCCGTGCTTTCGCTCGGGTGTTCACTGGCGGCCGGAATCCTGGCGATCAGTTCGATTTTTATTATTTTCGGGGTAAACCCGCTCTATGCCATTGCCAAAATTTTCAGCGGATCATTCGGAAGCATCTACGGCATAAAAGAAACCATCACCAAGGCCATCCCGCTTATTTTGATCGGCAGCGGTTTAACCCTGGCCTTCAGGGCCAAATTCTGGAACATCGGGGCCGAAAGCCAGCTGCTGATGGGAGCCATTTTCGGCACCTGGGTCGGGTTGAACTGGGGCCCCCATCTGCCCGCACCCGTCATTGTCCCTTTGATGTTTATGGCCGGGTTCGTGGGCGGCGCCCTCTGGGGCCTGATTCCGGCCATCCTTAAGGTAAAATTCTCAATCAATGAGGTCATTTCGACCCTCATGATGAACTATATCTGCAATGAATTCATGAAATTTCTGATTGTCGGCCCCTGGCGCGGCAAAACCAAACACGGATTTCCCTACACCGATGATTTGCCCCTGTCCGCCACCCTGTCCGTAATTCCCGGCTCCCGGATTCACTATGCCACCTTGCTGATAGCGGCGGCCGTCGTGATTATACTGGGTATTGCGGTTTATCGCACCCGCTTCGGTTATGAGGTGCGCGTGATCGGTGAAAACCCTGATGCCGCCAAATATTCAGGCATCGATTTTTTCAGAACCACAGTGATCATCATGATCATCAGCGGCGGGGCGGCCGGGCTGGCGGGAGTTGGCGAAGCTGCCGGCATACATCACTACCTGAGTTATCCGGAATCGATTTCCTCCGGCTACGGCTTCACCGCAATTATTGTTGCCTGGCTGGCCAAGCTAAACCCGGTTAACGTGATCTTTTCGGCCCTTTTCTTTGCCGGTATTCTGGTCGGCGGCGATGCGATTCAGATATCGCTGGGATTGCCGGCCGCCACAGTTCAAATTTTTAATGGCACCCTGCTCTTCTTTCTGATTATGGGCGACTTTTTTCTGAAAAACCGGGTAATACTTCAGTGGCGTGAGGAAGGAAACTAGACCTTGGAAGACATCATTATCTCCGTTCTACAGCGAACGCTTATTGCCGGAACCCCTTTGCTTTTGGCTACCATCGGGGAGGTGATCTGTGAACGATCCGGAATTTTAAACCTGGGTATCGAAGGAATGATGGCCATCGGAGCTGTCAGTGCTTTTATTGTCACCTTTACAACCGGTAATCCCTGGCTCGGTCTGGTTGCCGCCATCACGGCCACAGCTTTAATATCTGTTATCCACGCTTTTGTCTCCATTACCCTGCAGTCCAGCCAGGTGGTATCCGGTCTGGCGCTGACCATGCTGGGCCTTGGAATTTCCGGGCTGGTAGGAAAACCCTATATCGGCAAACCCCTGGCCGAAAAAATGGCCACCTGGCCGATCCCCGTTTTAGCGGATATTCCGGTTGTGGGGGTGATATTTTTTGATCACAGTCCTTATTTCTATCTGGCCATCATTCTGGCCTTGATTGCCTGGTTTGTACTCAAGTATACCCGGCTGGGAATCATCATCCGCTCGGCCGGAGAAAATCCACGGGCAACCGAAACCCAGGGCATCAGCGTTTACAAGATCCGCTACTGGTGCGTGATCATCGGAGGCGCCCTTTCAGGCATGGCCGGCGCGCATCTGTCCACATCTTACAGCAAATCATGGATCGAGGGGATGACGGCCGGTCGGGGTTGGATTGTGATTGCCCTGACTATCTTTGCCCTGTGGAATCCCATGCGGGCCATAATCGGTGCATTCCTATTCGGGGGCATATTCGTCATGCAGTATCTGCTCCAGCCCCTGGGCATTTCACCCAATTTGCTGGCCATGCTGCCCTATCTCTCCACCCTGCTTGTTCTTTTCGTCGGTGCGCTGCATGACAGCCGCAAGCTCAATGCACCGGCCATGCTCGCCGAGCCTTACAGGCGGGGGGGGCGTTAACCGCAAGGCTCCATCATTTAGGCAAACATTTACAAGATTTTAGGCAAATTACCTAATCATTGATAACTTTGAAAATTCCAAGCACCAAAAACCAAATCTCAAACAAATCCCAATGACCCAAATTCAAAATCTCAAATAAACAATAATAACTGGTTCAGATTATTTTGATTTTACCTTAGCGCTACCCGAGGAAAGTATTGACTTTTCTATCAGAATATGATGGATAGACAGTTTCGCTTTTTCATTTCATTTGCTTATATTTCCATGTAAGTATCGAAATTTAGCCGCAGCAATAAGCGGTTTTGACTCTACCTGAAAAACCCACTACCGGGGAGGTATAAAATGTTCGGCATTGATAACATAACCAACAACAATGGATGGGCCATGGCGGCGGTTGGCGCCACGACTGTTTTTCTGGGTCTGGTCGTCCTTTCCTTTGTTATTTCCCAGATCCATAAAATTCTTGAATTCTGGGAAAACAGGGGCAAAAACCGGAACGAAAACCTAAAGATGGCCCGTAAGGAAGATTCGCCAAAAGATGAAGCGCCTGCTCATCAGGAGCTGCGTCTGCCGACAGCCGCAGAGCTTTGCAGCATATACAGGCCTTTGGTTGAGCAGCTGAAAGAGCCCTTTCAACTTATACAACTATTTGAAAAAACTAAAGAAATGGATCTGCCCCACCCTCACTTATCCATAAAATGTCTGCAGGAGGCCGATGTTCTGGTCGCCCAGGGAGACGGCACCTTCATCTGGGATAAACAAAAAGCAAATTAAGGGATAAACCATGTTAGACCTATTTTACCAGTTTTTATCAAACACCGGCTATTTTCTGGCAGACTACCGCCATGTCATTATGATCATCGTTGGCTGTGTATTCCTCTATCTCGGGACAGCCAAAAAGTATGAGCCCCTTTTGCTGGTGCCCATCGGTTTTGGTATCCTGGTCGGCAACGTCCCTTTTTTTAAAGGCTTTGGCATAGGGATCTATGAATCCAACAGTGTTTTGCACTATCTTTATTTCGGCGTGACAACCGGTGTCTATCCGTCGATTGTCTTTTTAGGCCTGGGCGCCATGACCGATTTTTCCTCTCTGCTGGCCAACCCCAAATTAATGCTGCTGGGAGCAGCCGCACAGATGGGGATTTATTTTACCCTGCTGGGCGCCCTCTTTTTCGGGTTTCTTCCCAAAGAAGCTGCCTCCATCGCTATCATCGGGGGCGCCGACGGACCGACATCAATATTTTTAACGGCCAAACTGGCACCTCATCTGATCGGCCCCATTGCCATTGCGGCCTATTCCTACATGGCTTTGATTCCGGTTATCCAGCCACCGATTATGAGGCTGTTGACTTCCAGGAAGGAACGTCTAATAAAAATGCCTCCTGGCCGGGAAGTTTCCAAGAAAGAACTTATCATATTCCCTGTGGTGGGTGTTTTGCTGTGTTGCTATCTGGCACCGACTGCACTGCCGTTGCTGGGAATGCTGTTTCTGGGAAATTTCTTAAAAGAATGCGGGGTTGTCAATCGCCTGGCCGGAACCGCCCAGTCGGCAATCATTGATACGGCCACCATTTTCCTGGGCTTTACCGTGGGCGCCAGTACCCAGGCCGATGTGTTTTTAACCCCCAAAGCCCTCGGCATTTTCTTTCTAGGGGCTGTAGCCTTCTCAATCGCCACCGCTTCCGGTGTGATTTTTGGCAAAATTATGAATTTGTTTCTAAAGGAAAAAATCAACCCCCTGCTAGGTGCGGCGGGCGTTTCCGCGGTCCCCGGCTCGGCCCGAGAAGTTCATGTAATGGGCCTCAAAGAGGACCCGACCAACTTCTTACTGATGCATGGGATGGCATGCAATTCTTCGGGAGTAATCGGTTCCGCCATCTGCGCCGGTATTTTGTGGAGCTTCTTTATATAGAGCCTTCATCCTGAAAAGAACATTTTATTGACTATACGAAACCCGGGATATATAGATATTAACGAGTGATAGAATCCTTTTTGTCAAACTGCCACGGCCGACATGGCTCAAAAACATAAGGAGACCATCATGAATGCAAAAATTCTAATCAAAAGAAAATTCAAACCGGGCAAGCAGAGAGAGATTATCGCATTGCTCAGAGAATTACGATCCGGGGCCCTTCACCAACCCGGCTACATTTCCGGCGAAACCCTTACCTCCACTGAAGATCCTCAAACGATGATGGTGATAGGAACGTGGCAGGACATGGAAAGCTGGTATAGTTGGAAACGCAATAGTATGAGGCAAACGCTGGAACAAATGCTGGGAATTTACCAGGAAGGATCAACCGAGTATCAGGAGTTCACCCTGGGAACGTTTATCGAGGATTAATGCAGTTTTTTGGGGATTTTGCTTCTTAGTAGCTAACAGAACTTTTATAGGGTCTTGGAATAATGGAACGGTAGAATTCGGAATTGGGAATGCAGAATTAAAAGCAGACATACCGAGCCTAATATCGACTGTGCAATATCTATAGGCAGTATTCCTCATTTATAACCAACATCCCAATTTTCCGCACTCCGCATTCCCTATTCTTCTATTTGATTCCTTCCTTTTTCAGAAGCTCCTGATGCCAGCGCGCAAATTCATACATTCCGATAAAGCGTTCGTCGTCATTGATAATGCCGATGGCCATCTCAAGGACTCCCCTGCCATAGGCATTGCTGTATTCTTCAGAACTGCGCGATTGAAGAAATTCCCGAACGAGCATCTGGCTGGTACGCTTGGTTGGATCCTTGCGGATGTCGATGGGGTCTTTCGGTTCTTGAAAAGGATCCCATTTGTCAAAACCCTTTTTGAGAATGTGCTTCTGCCGGCGAGGTGCCATGGCGTCAAATACGGCTTTTTTGCGTTGTTCGACCTCTTTGCTAGAAAATTCACTCATTTCTTTTTCCTCGAATGGCGCTTGGGCTGAGGTTCCTCCACCGGTTCTTCGGCGACTCCAAGAAATACTTCATCAAAATCCATGATCATGGCCGAAGATAACGGAACGAGCAGATCCACCAGCTTGACATTCCTGGATTCGATATCCCGCAGCAGTTCGGCTGATATCTGTTGCAGCTGACCGTGGACAGCATCCAGATTCACTGTCGGATATTGCTCTCCCTGTTTGAAACCCGATTTGCCGCAGGTGTGTCCGGCACCGCCGATGGCGGTGGGGATTCCATAAAATCGACAGGTGAGGGGCCGGTAATCATAAAGCTCGCATAGGTCTTTTTCGCTCAATAGCGGGCAGCGAACCCGTTCAAGTGCCATTTCGGCAAGTAGTTCACCCTCATTTCTTCCGGACTGGAACTCTTTGAAAGCCTTGCGTTTGATCTTATAAATCTGGCGGTCCGCACGGTTGGCTTTTTCAACAAGCTCAACCTTGACGGACCCCTCAAACTTTTCATTGAACTTGTGATGAAGATATAATGCCTCAATCAAGGTCAAATCAAAGAGGGCAAAACAACAATCCGCACATTTTTCCTCGCATTTGACACACT
Organism: Desulfobacterales bacterium; assembly: GCA_049669725.1. GTDB lineage: Bacteria > Desulfobacterota > Desulfobacteria > Desulfobacterales > JAFDCJ01 > JAFDCJ01. The sequence continues at coordinate 35,191 of JBATKU010000084.1, read as the reverse complement.
CAGCATGAACCGCTTTTACCCGATTAAACGCCTCCTCCGATTTTGCCACCAATGATTCGTATTTTTCAAAATAGGGTTTCAGGTTGATGTCCATGGCTCCTTTTACCACTCCTTTATTTGTAAGGTTCAGAGGCTTGCCCGCCTCCGGCGGGTTCAAGGTTCAGGGTTAACACCCGAAGCGCAAACAGCCGATTGGCCGCTGTACGCTTAACCCTTGAACCCAGAACGGTTTTTTTTAATGTTTCACGTGAAACAGTTACTTTCCAATACAAAACCGGCTGAAGATTTGATCCAGCAGGTCCACTTTGACATTGGTTCCAATAATCTGCCCCAACAAATCGATGGCCTCCTGAAGAAGGATGGCAACCAGTTCCATGGGTATGCCGTTGTTCAGCTCCTGATAAATAACATCGGCCGCCTCGAGGCTTTTCGTCATAAGCAATTTTTGTCTCAGGTTGGGAACGATCACAGCATCCAGATCAAGGGGATCTTTTCCGAAGGCCGCTTCAATGATCCGTTCCTTCAGATGATCGATGCCTCGGCCGTACAACGCCGAGGTATGAACACAATCAATTTCCCCCCATCTATCGGGCAGTTTGCAGATTTCATCGCTGTTGATTAAATCAATTTTATTCTTCACGATAATCATCGGTTTAGAACGTATCCGCCCAAATACGCTATGGTCTTCGGCAGTTACCGGAAAGTTGGCTTCAACCATGAAAAGAACCAGATCGGATCCATTAACGTTTTCAATAGTTTTTTCAATGCCGAGGGTTTCGATAGGGTCATCGGTATTATGCAGACCGGCGGTATCGGTAAGGATAACCGAATAACCATTGATATTTAAAGCTTCTTCAATCATATCCCGAGTAGTTCCAGGCACGGCGGTGACAATCGCCCGCTCTTTTTGGACCAGGCAATTGAGCAGGCTTGATTTCCCCACATTCGGCCGGCCGATTACGGCAACCTTTAATCCGTCCCGTAGAACCCGGCCGTCGACATGGTACCGTATTAAGGTTCGCAACGGTTTAATGGCCCTGGCCTCAACCTCGGCGGCAGTCCCTTTGGGTTCGGCAATGTCCTTCACATCATCCGGAAAATCAATGGCGGCTTCTGCTCGAGTCAATAATTCGATCAGAAATTCCCGGATCTGCTCAACCGACCTTCTGAGCTTTCCATCGACCTGAGCGGTGGCGACCTGCAAGGATTTATCCGTGCGCGCGTTAATGATATCCATAACCGCCTCGGCCTGGGTCAGGTCGATGCGACCATTCAAAAAGGCTCTTTGGGTAAATTCTCCGGGCTCGGCGATTCGGGCGCCGTGTTTGCAAACCAATTCCAGAATGGCATTCAGGGCTACCTGGCCGCCATGGGCGTTGATTTCCACCACATCTTCCCTGGTATAGGATCGGGGTGCCTTCATGACTGACAACAAGACCTCATCGACAATTCGCCCTGTATCAGGGCAGATAATATGACCGTAGTTAAGACGATGGGATCGGAAACCGGAACGGGTGGCGGTTTTTGGAGATGAGTGGTTTCCGGAATCGGAGGTTGGTTGTTGTTCAGCGGAAAAAAAAATCACCGTAGCAATCAAAACGGCCTTGGGACCGGATATTTTAATGATCCCGATTCCACCCCGGCCGCCGGGTGTCGCAATGGCTGCTATTGTGGAATTATCCATTTTTATAATTAATGCGATGGCTGCCTGCGGGGACTTTTATTATTGGGAAAAATGACCAGTTTGCGCATATGGCCCTCTCCCCTGCTTTTGGTCTCAACCTCGGAGTCATCTTTTAAGGCCATGTGAACGATCCTGCGATCGTATCCGTTCATTTGACCCAGGGATATCGGCTTGCGGATCCTTTTGGATTTATCAGCCAGCCGCATGGCAAGTTTTTCCAGATTGAGTTTTCTGGTTTCCAGATAGCCTTCGACATCCACCTGAACTCTGATCTTGTCATGATGGTTGTTGTGTTTGTTGACAATTTTATCCACAAGGGACTGAATGGCTTCGAGGGTTTGTCCCTTCTTTCCGATAAGAACTCCGGCATTTCCGCCAGCGACATTCAACAGGATCCGGCCGTTGGTTTCTTCAGCCGATATGGCAGCATCGGAAGTGATTGCATCGATGATGCGCTGTAATACAGCCTGCGCCAGGTCCAGGGGGTTTTCCTCGACATTACGGCGTTGCGGAACTTCGGAACTGTCGCTATCCGAAAAAGATTTTTCGGATTGAACTTTTTCCTCAAAGACGGGGGCATCATGCTTTTCGTAATCATTATCAACATCGAATTCCGGGGTTCTGTCGGGCACGGCGACCCTTATCCGGGCATTTTTAGCGCCGACCAACCCGAAAATGCCGCTGGACCCATGTGATAAAACCTTATAACTAACTTCTTTGGGTGTTATATTTAGCTTGTCACAGGCATTTTTGACGGCTTTTTCGACATTTTTTCCTTCAAATTCTAACGAAGACATTTTGTACAACCTCCGTTACCGCTCTATGCATATTTCTTCTGAATATAATATTGCTGAGCAATCGAGAGAATATTATTTACCAGCCAGTACAACACCAGTCCGGATGAAAAATTGATAAAAATGACTGTAAAAATAACCGGCATGAACATCATCATTTTCGCCTGGGTGGGGTCCCCCATCGGCGGGGACATTTTCTGCTGCAACAGCATGCTGGCCCCCATGATTATCGTCAGGACCGGAATGCCGTAAGGTGGTTCCATAAATGGGATATGGTCAATTGCGAAATGGCCCAGGCGGTCAGGAGCCGAGAGATCATCGATCCACAGGAAAAAGGGGGCGTGTCGCAGCTCGATCGCCTGATACAGCATGCGGTACAGTGCAAAAAAAACCGGCAGTTGAACGACCATGGGCAGGCAGCCGCCCAGAGGATTGATTTTATAGGTCCGATAGAGGCCCATGACCTCTTCGTTCATTTTTTTCTTGTCATCTTTATATTTCTCTCTGATCTCCTTCATCAGCGGCTGGATCTTTTTCATTTCACTCATGGATTTATAGCTTTTTGATCCCAGCGGCCACAAAATAAGTTTGATTAAAAGGGTCAGTATTATAATGGCAATACCATAATTGGGAATAACACTGTAAAGTTTGTTCATTAACCAGACACAGGGTTTAGCAATAATATCAAAAAAGCCGAAGTTGAGCGCTTCGGAAATATCATGCCCCACCGCACGCATAATTTTCATGCTTTTCGGGCCGAAGAAAAGCGAGTATTGATACGTCTGCTGGGTGCCGGGACGGATATCGCTTACCGGATTCAGATACTGGGCCTCCAGCAGCTTGTCTTCTTTGAGATACAGCCGCATGCTGGCTTCATCGACATGGGTGGGAATGATACTCGTAATAAAATACCGGTCCTGAATGGCAATCCATTTTAAACTACCCGCGAAGGTGTTCTTATCAGCAATGTCTTTTATTTTAACCTCTTCAAGATTGTCATTGATAAACGCGCTGGGTCCCTCAAACCCGTAGACCCGTTTGTCCTTGGGGACGCTCCCTTTTAAGGCCACATACAACTTGTCCTGGATACTGCGATCAGAACCGTTTTTGACGGTGACATCGAGTCCAATTACGTAAGAGTCCGGTGAAAAGCTGTAGGTCTTTTCAATGATGACACCCTGCTCGGAGGTCCAGGAAAACGTAATCTGCTGCGCTCCTTCCTTAACCCTGAGTGTATCAACATTAAGGTTGGCTGAAAAAACCGCCTTATCAAGCCCGGCAAGGCTTTTGGCATCATAATCGACCAAAACGCTTTCAAATGCGCTTTCCTGGGGAATGATTTCTTTTAAGGGAGAATCCTTGGCAACAGTTTCTTTGTAATTTTTCAAAATAAAACTGGTGAACCCGGCGCCTTCTTCCGAGATCTTTGCCCTGTAAAGCGGGGTATCCACGGTAATGAATTTGGCCTGTCGGGCGGGATTGGCAACCGCAGTTTCCGTAACACCGGTTGGCTTTATAACGGTGTCTTCCTTCTGCGCGGTATAAGGCTTCACCGGCTGGACCTGTTCTGTATTGGCCGGCGGCTGTTCGGTCTTTTTGGCAGTTTTTTGAACCGCGTCTCTATCAACAAAAAAGAACTGCCACACTAAAAAAACCGCGGCCGACAGGACAATAGCAATTAACAAACGCGCTTGTTCCATTGTCTTCTCCTAAAACTAACAAAAAGCTGAATTGAAATAATAAGTTCGAATTTGATCGATTAAACGGGGCATGTTCTCTGTGGACTGACCTAATGGAGGGCTGATAAGATCCGGTATATAGGACTCAGCTTAAGAGATCCATTCCTTACAAATTGCAGATTTTAGTAATCTTCCGTTTAAAATAGGGCCGGTCACAACCGGCCTTACCGATGCTCACATCGTTACTGGTTCAGGGAACCGGATCAACACCGCCGTGATGAAATGGGTGGCATCGCAAAATACGCTTTAGGGCTAACAGCAGACCGCGGAGCGGACCATGCCGCATAATCGCTTGATAGGCATACTCTGAACAGCTGGGGTAAAATCGGCAAGATGGCCCCAGTAGAGGTGACAGCGTGTATTGGTACACCCTGATCAAAGCAGTGAAAATGATCCGGAAAAAATTATTGATGATTGTCATATCTCGATATCAGGTCAAATAAATTCTGTAATGATCGGTAGGCCTTTTCTGGCGGAATGCCTGCGCTCTGCCTTTTGGCGATGATGTTGATATCCCACTTGCCAGATAAACAATGCCGGTTCAATCGAAAAAAATCGCGCACAAGTCGTTTAATACGGTTTCTTTCGACAGCCTGCCCAACCTTTTTTGTTATTGTCACACCCAATCGGGATTGATTGTACTGCGCAGGTAAAAAATACGCAATAAAATTGGCGTCTTGTACCCTTCGTCCGGATTTTGACAGAGCGATAAACTCGCTTCGCTTAAGAATCCTGTCTGCTTTCGTGAAGAAAAAACGCAACGGACAAGCTTCCTCTGTCTGAAAATTAAGTTAATAATACCAATAATTTGAGATAGCTTCTAACCCGCCAGACGGACCCTGCCTTTGGCTCTTCTCCGGTTGATGATTCGTCTGCCCGATTTGGTCGCCATTCGTTTCCGAAAGCCATGATTTCTGGCCCGTTTAATTCTACTGGGCTGAAAGGTTCGTTTCATTTTACTATTCCTTTACATATTTGCGCTTCGCGCTTGAATGTGGCCATTTACTGTTTATTTGTATAACTTATTGCTATTACAGGAAATAAATATGCCCGACGCTGTATACCGTACACCCGCAAGCTGCTATTAAACCGTTATCATCATTAAGTATGGAGCATCACGCAACCTGGTACCATAAACCGAAGAAATAAAGCACACACCGTTTGCTCTGTCAAGAGCAAATATCTGAGATAGCTTCTACTCGCCAATAACTTCGAAGATGTCAAATTGTTCCATGTGAAACTCCGGGTTGGGATAAATGACGATCTGTTTGCCGATGGAGCGCTCGAGGTGGGCAATGAGAGAACTTTCTTCACCAAGTAGGAGTTCGGTAATCTGCGGATTGACCCTGAGGGTCAACCGCCTGCCGTCCATATCGTGAACATCACGTAAGATCTCACGGTAAATATTATAGCAAATGGACTGCCTGGATAATATATAACCTTCCCCGTCACAATATATGCAGGGCTCGCAGAGAATTCGCGTCAGAGGCTCCCGGGTACGCTTGCGGGTCATCTGGATTAACCCCATTTCGGATATGGGCAAAACATGAGTTTTACTTTTGTCTTTTTTCAGGGCCTCTTTCAGGGCGCTAAAAATCTTTTCCTGGTTACTCTTTTTCTCCATATCAATAAAATCGATAATGATAATTCCGCCCAGGTCCCTGAGCCGGATTTGATAGGCAATCTCTTTCACTGCTTCAAGGTTGGTTTTTAAAATCGTTTCTTCCAGATTATGTTTACCGACGTAACGGCCGGTATTAACATCAATAGCCACCAGGGTCTCGGTATGCTCTATCAAAATATAGCCGCCGGATTTCAGCCAGACTTTTCTTTTTAAGGCACGGGAAATATCACCCTCCAGGTTGTAGGCATCAAAAACCGGCTCGTGGCCTTCATAAAATACCACATGGTCCTTTAAGCTTGCCATGTAAGTGTCCAGAAATGACAAAACCGCCTCATAGGTTGGCTTTGAATCGATTACCAGTTTTTCGACTTCCTGGATCAATAGGTCGCGCACCGCCCGCAGGCTGATGGAAAGCTCCTGGTGCAGCAGGGAAGGCACCGGAGCAGTCTCAAATTTTTTCTGGATGTTTTTCCACAGGTTGTTTAAAAACCCCATTTCATAGGCAAGCTTTTCTTCCTGCTCGCCTTCAGCAGCGGTTCTCACAATGTAACCGAAATCCTCGGTCCTTAATTTTTCCACCATTGTTTTTAAGCGTTCACGTTCGGTTTCATCTTCGATCCGCCGGGAGACACCGATATGATCAGAATTGGGCATCAGCACCAGAAAACGACCGGGAAGCGATATATAGGAAGAAATACGTGCGCCTTTGGTACCCATGGGGGATTTAGCCGCCTGGACCAAAATTTCTTGGCCTTCGTGGATCAGCTCTTCGATAGTAAAATCATTTTTATTAGAAATCTCCAGCCCGGGATTATCCTCGCGGCTGTCTTCGTCCTCCTCGGATTCAATTTCAAATAAGCGCTCATATTCCTTGAAATCATCATAGAACACATCATCCACGTAGATAAAAGCGGCCTGGCTTAAACCGATATTTACAAAGGCGGCCTGCATGCCGGGCAACACACGTATGACGCGGCCTTTGTAAATGTTTCCGGCAATGTCGGAGTCATCTCCGCGGTCAACATAAAACTCGGCAATCTCACCGTCTTCTAAAAGAGCCACCCTGGTTTCGTGTTCGGCGACATTAATAACAAGTTGTTTATACATTCGGTCGCTTCGCTCCAATTGAAAAATGATCCGCCCCAGGCGGAAATATTGACGATTTGTGGAAGTCGCTTCGCTCCGTTAATTGATAAAAAAATACTATCATGCTACCCTGTCGCAAGACCATGAGGTCCTATAAGAAAGGCTCTCGATGGATAGAATTCCTTCAATAGTCATTTGTCAATAGTAAATCCTTTAATTTAACTACCCTGGCTTTCTTGATCTCTTCCTCCGAAAGATCGAATACATGGCGCAGCATCTCAGCGGGCCTTACCGTCTTGCCCGGTTCCGCTTTTAGCGCCACCAGCAAATGGTTTGAATCGGTCAATTCGATGTTTACTACCATATCCTTTAAATCTATCTTTTTCAACTTTCCTTTTCGATTCGAAAGGGTAATGAAGGCCTCGGAACGGCAGCCAAAAGATGCTAATTTCTCCCTGTCAAAATCGTGGCCGGGAACTGAAATCTGGTAGACACTTGATTTGGCCATATGGGCCCCGGATTTAAGGGGTGCCAGACGGCAGTCATGAATATGCAGACCTTGCGGCAGATGAGTGTTTAGCCCCTGAAGGACGGCATCCGGTTGGACAAAGTCGGCGACGGCAAGGGTAAAGTGTTCCTGGTGGCTTTCAATGCCTATGGGCAGGGGATCATCAAAGGAAATTTTTGGCTTGGGATGAAACCCCTGCGAATACTTAACGGGTATTTGAGCGCGTTTTAGCGCCCGCAGAAAAATATTGACCAGTTCAAGATGACCGAAGTATTTCGCCTGGTCCAGTTTGGAGAAATAGACGTTCAGTTTTTTAAACGGTGCGTCTTTCTCCAGCCCGACACCGGAATATCGGAACAGTTCCTTTTTAAAGTTCTGATAAGTTTTGACATCGATTTCTTTAAAATCGCAGACACCGCACTTGTTACAGTCCTCCAGGCGGCAATCGGCTGTGAATTTGCTCTCCAGAGCATTTTGCCATTCCCGGCTTAAAAAGGTTTTGTCAACCCGGTTGTCGATATGATCCCAGGGCAACGGTTCGTTGACATCCCGTTTCCTGACAGTAAAAAAAACAGGGTCGACACCGTTCTCTGCCATTGCCGCCTCCCAGGCCGGGAAGTTGAACTGGTCGCTCCAGCCGTCAAACTTGCATCCTTTATTATAGGCAGCAATCAGCAGGCGGCTCAGCCGTCGATCTCCCCGGGCCCAGAGACCTTCCAGCCAGCTGACCTCCGGGTTTTGCCATTTGAATTGAATACCGGGCAGCCGTAACTGATGATGAAGCCAGTTGATTTTGGACCTTGATTCTGCCAGTGAAAGCTGACCGGCCCATTGAAAGGGGGTGTGAGCCTTGGGAATGAAGGTCGCGACACTGACATTGATTTTGCCCCAGCGGCCCTTGGAACTTTTTATTTTTCGCAACTTGTTTACCAGCTCCACCATCGCCCCCAGGTCCTTCTCGGTTTCGGTGGGAAGCCCGATCATAAAATAAAGCTTAATAACCTGCCAGCCCAAGTCAAAGGCGTTTTGAACAGTATTAATAATTTCGTCTTCACTGATATTTTTATTGATCACATCCCGCAATCTTTGACTACCGGCTTCCGGCGCGATAGTAAAACCGGTTTTGCGAACCTTTTTAATCAACTTCATCAGTTCCGGGGTCAGCGTCCCGGCACGCAGCGAAGGTAGAGAGACTGCGATATTATCAGATTCAAAGTTGACCATCAGCTGTTCAATCAGCGGGGCAATACAGCCATAATCTCCGGTGCTCAAAGACAGCAGTGATATATCTTCATAACCCGTGGCGGCTATTGATCTGGCAGCCAGTGACATTAATTGATCCGGCGAGCGCTCACGCACCGGCCGGTAAATCATGCCGGCCTGGCAAAACCTGCAGCCCCGGGTGCAACCCCGGGAAACTTCCAGTCGCAGCCGGTCATGCACCGGCCGGCCATATGCTATAACGGGCTCTTCAGGGAAAGGGATGCTGTCCAGATCGCCGACAATGGCACGCTGCACTTGGGTATAGTCTGGAAACCGGGGAGTAACGGTTTGAAAGCCATTGTCATCAAAGCCGGGCTCAAAAAAAGAAGGGATATAGACCCCTTCGATTAGCGACCATAATTTTAAAAGAGATTCCCTGTCGGCAGCGGCGTCTTTTTTCCAATTCAGCCAGGTTTCGGCCAGTTGCATGATGGTGTTTTCGCCATCGCCGACGACGACGGCATCAAAAAATTCGGCTACCGGCTCCGGGTTGCAGGTACAGGGCCCGCCGGCTATTATCAATGGATGAATCGTATTCCTTTCTGAAGCCAGAAATGGAATGCCCGCCAGGTCAAGAATGGTGAGGACATTGGTGTAGTTCAGCTCATACAAAAGGCTGAAGCCGACAATATCAAAATGGTTGACCGGCTCATGGGACTCCAGAGAAAAAAGCGGTTTTCCGGTTTTTCTTAACCGGGCTTCCATATCCACGGCAGGTGCAAAAACCCTTTCGGCCGCAATGTCCACATGGGCGTTCAGAATGTGGTAAAGGATCTGCATGCCGAAATGGGATGTGCCGATTTCATACAGATCCGGAAAGGCCAATGCAAAACGTAGCTTCACCCGGCTGAGGTCCTTTTTGGTAGTATTAATTTCCGAGCCCAGATAACGACTCGGTTTTTCGACGAAAGGCAATATATCATCAAGGGTGAGTTGCGTCATATCGATATGGTTTCTTAAGCCTATATTTTTATTCTATATGTTTGAGGTTGAATAAATATCCGTAATTTGTTACCAGAATAACTTTTTTGATCCAATAGAAAATTCTGCAACTTCTTTTTTAATGGTTATTTTCTCAGACAATCAGCTAGCATCTAAAAGGTCGCAAATGCAAAAACCTAACAGAATCGACAAAGATCTATACCGCTATTTCTTCATTCTCTTATTCATCTGCCCAATGCTGCTGCTGCCTGCAGCCGAAAGCCCGGCCCATGAATTCAGTCGGGAAACCGCCGTTGTGAAGGCGGTGCGCGAAGTCAGTCCGGCAGTGGTAAATATAAGCTCTGCTGTTCAGGTCCGCAAGCGGACCAGTCCATTTTCAGGATTCGGCTTTAATCCCTTTTTCGAAGAATTTTTCAAGGACTTTTTCGACCCGCGGTTTGAACGCCGGCGGGAGTATACCAGTCTGGGATCCGGCGTCATAATCGACGGTAAAAAGGGTCTTATTCTGACCAATGCCCATGTAATCCAGAAAACCGGCACTATCAAAGTAGTCCTGGAGGATGAACGTGAATTTGAGGCCCGCATTGTGGGCACGGACCCTGATTCTGATCTGGCGGTGTTAAAAATTGATTCCGAGCAGGATCTGCCCGCCATCAAAATGGGCAGCAGTGAGGATCTGATGATCGGCGAGACCGTCATCGCGATCGGAAACCCCTTTGGATTTTCCCACACCGTAACCACCGGGGTCATCAGTGCCAAAGACCGCAGTATCCGGGCTCAAGACCGCGTGTATCATAACTTCATCCAGATCGATGCTTCCATCAATCCGGGTAACAGCGGCGGACCGCTGTTGAACATCAACGGAGATCTGATCGGCATCAATACCGCCATCTATGCCAAGGCCCAGGGAATCGGGTTTGCGATTCCCATCGGCAAGGCCCGCAAAATTATTTCCGATCTCATTCAGTATGGCGAAGTGATTCAGGCCTGGATCGGCATCACGGTTCAAAACATCGATGAAAAGCTGGCCCGGTATTTAAAAATTCCGGATATAAAGGGTGTCATCGTAAAATCGGTGGAATCCAAAAGCCCGGCTCAAAAAGCCGGACTGCAGGAAAGTGATATTATCCTTTCACTCGACAACAAAAAAATTACTTCCGTCGGTGATTATCAATCGGTTGCCAAAAGCCTGGCCGCCGGCAACCCACTCGAGGCAAAATTCTGGCGTAACGGTAAAAAGAAAACCGTCGTCCTAAAAACCAAGGTATTCCCCATCGATCTGGCTGACGATCTGGCATATCGGATTCTGGGAATCAAGGTGCAAGATCTGACCAGGAAAAATCGTCAACAATACCGGATAAACGCCCGGGAGGGTGTCATGATATCCGAGATAAAGAAGAATTCCTACCTGGACGGCATCGGCGCCAGGCCGGGAGACGTGATCCGGCAAATAGATGATTATTCGGTCGAAAACAGCGAAGATTTTAATAAGGCCATTATCAAATTCCGCAACAAAAATTCAATGGTGCTGCTGTTGCAGAGGGGGGAGCAGGGGTACTACATCACCGTGACACTTTAAAATTGGTTTCTAACTGATTCGTCATACGAGAGCCGGCTATCTTTTCACATCACTTTTATCTCAAGCCGGCTTATCTTTCTTCGAAGCGTGTTCTTATCAATCCCAAGCTCCCGGGCAGTCGCCATTTTTTTCCCGCTATTTCTTACCAAAGCCTGGCGTATGACATGTTTTTCAATCTCTTTCAGTGTCAGACCAGTAGGAATTTGAAGCGCGTCATTTTTGGGATGAATTGCTTCGGGTAGGTCCTTGAGACGGATGACTTGCCCCCTGGAAATAACAAAAGCATGTTCGATGGCATTTTCAAGCTCACGAATGTTACCGGGCCAATCATACAACATGACAGAGGCCGTCGCCCGTTGAGACAGGCCGATGATGTCTTTACCCTTTAAGGCATTAAATTTATTGATAAAATAATCTAGTAGTAAGGATATATCCTCTTTGCGCTCAGCAAGAACCGGCAAGGACAGCTTGATAACATTGATGCGAAAAAATAAATCCTCCCGGAAAAGGCCTTTTGCCACCTGCTCTTCCAGGTTTCGGTGTGTGGCTGCAATAACTCTGGCATTGGTCTTGACCGAGGTCGTTGATCCCAACGGCTCGTAAGCTTTTTCCTCCAGGACCCGCAAAAGCCTAACCTGAATAGCCGGAGAAATATCTCCAATCTCATCTAGAAATATGGTCCCATTTTCGGCAAGGGCAAATCGACCCGGTTTATCTTTTTTGGCATCCGTAAAAGCACCTTGCTTATAGCCGAACAATTCCGATTCGATGAGGGTGTCGGGCAACGCCCCGCAATTGACGGCCACAAGAGGTCCGTATTTGTTATGACTGTGCTTGTGTATCGCCGTGGCAAACAATTCTTTGCCGGTACCTGTGGCTCCCTCGATAAGCACGGTGCTGTCACTTTCAGCAATTTGGGGAAGAACGGTGAACAGTTTGAGGATCCTGTCATTTTTGCTCAATATGTCATCGAAGGTATGGTGCCTGGCAAGTTCCTGGCGCAACCGGGTAATCACCGTCATATCCCTGAAAGTCTCAACCCCCCCGATGACTTGCCCCTGGGAATCCTTTAAAAGCGCGGTATTGACAGAAACAGGAATTCGCTTTTTATCGGCTCGAACGATGTAAACAGGCATGTCCGATATGGCATTGCCCGTTTCGATTGATTTTTGAATCACACAGCCTGTTTCACAAACATTGGCCCGGAAGACTTCATAACATCGCTTGCCGATGGCTTCTGCGCGCGAAATTCCCGTTATCTTTTCAGCCGCTCGATTAAACGAGGTGATGCGCTGGTCCATATCGACGGTGAAAACGCCGTCTGCCAGACTGTCGCAAATGATTTGCTGGTATTCGGATATGTCGTATGTGCTAGGTTTCATATCAAATTTATCACCCGGTGATGACCATTTTAGAAAAGCGAAATGGGTTTTGGGGTGCATTATTCCAAAATGGGTTTAATTTGTTCCCTCTACACGGCTGAAAAAGGTGCATTTTGTTCCGAATCACTATCTCTGAATCAATTCAGAAAGTCAATTATTTTTTCAATTTTATTGTATTTTCGAGCACCTGTGCCGACCGGCCGCCAAACCTTGAGATGATGGTACGAATATTGCGGAAGTTAGGGAAAGATTCAACGATCATTTCTAATTAAAACCCTATCCATCACCAAGACCAAAGCCTTAAACCGTGCGTCCAACGGCGATGCACACCCTGATTCAATTTTCAGTTTTGCACCCGTTTATTTTTTAAACCCAAAGAAAGGAGGAACGCAAACATGAGGCAATTATTCAACTGGAAGAACATTCTTCTCGGGCTGACAGCCATTGCATTTCTGGCCGGGGGGATGCTGATTGTCGATTCAAAAGGATTTGCCGGGCAGGACACCATGACCCTGGCAAAGGCTGGGGAAAAAACAGATTTTCAAAAAGCCTTCACGGTATACACCCAGAAATGCAACGCCTGTCATGTTTCGGTAGCTGACCCCGAAAAACCAGGACGCACCCGGGATGATTGGCATATCGTTGTCAATGTGATGCATGATTATGGGGTGGGGCTGACCAATGAGGAAAGTGATATGATCATCGATCTGCTTTATAAGCTGCGCCGTGGCATGGAGCGGGAAGCAGGTTAAAAATTTTTGCTAAACTTTAAAATGGAGGCCTTAAAATGAAACGAAGAGATTTTTTAAAATCATTGGCGGCAACCGGTGTTGCGGCTTCGGTTGGCGGTGCTCTGCCGCGGAGCGCCAGCGCGCGCAAAAAACTCGATTTGGGTGAAGTCAAAAGCGTTAAAATCGATGTGCTCACTGAAACCAGCTGGTTTGACAACGATAATTTAAAAAAACACATGCTCGACTATGGCGGTGCCATGACCAACCAGTATGCGATTCCGTGGGATTGGGACAACGCCGGGGGCTATGCCGCCTTGCTGACGGTGACCACACTGGAAGGGAAAGAAAGAAAATTTTTGCTGGATTCCGGCTGGAACAATGACTGGATGGACTATATCTGGGAAATGAACAACATTCCGGCCATGCTCAAAAGCGGTGAAATCGAATTCATGGTCCTTTCCCACTGGCACCTGGACCACTACTGGGGCATCGAATCCACCCTGAAACACAAACCCGATATTACCATGTATGCCCCCAAAACCGCCTATCCCGAGGACATGAAGCTGTTAAAAGGCGGCCATCTTACCGCTAAAAATAAAGACGGCCAGGACGTTCATATTTGCAAAAACGACCATCCCCACACCGGCAAACTTGTACTAACTGATCCCGACGGGGACACGGGTGATGGAATATACCGGCTGATGCCGGGAGTGGCGACCCGGATGTTCGACGTTCCGATTTTGCTGCGGGTACGCGGGGAGAATGTCTTATACTTCAATGTCAAAGACAAGGGCATCGTCACCGTGACCGGGTGCTGTCATCCCGGCGTTCTGTCATTGTTTTCCTATGCCCGTAAAAATTTCAAGGACTATCAGCCTTACGGTTGTTACGGCGGTTTGCACATTACGCTTTTTGAGACCTGGGATCCCAAATTTGACGACATCATCAAAGGTGTCAAAGCTTTCAAAATTCAGAAACTGGCCTGCAATCACTGCACCGGCTGGATCTGGGCTGAAAAAGCCGCTGCCGCCGGCGTTCCGGTGGTCAAAGGCACAAACAAGTATAAAACCTATAAGCGGCAGTCAACCGTTGCCACGGCCAGCAACGCTTTTTTGACCAACGGAGACTCGGTGGTTTTTTAGCCTTTTTAAAATCAGAGGCTCACCGAAGCATTAAAATCTATCGACCCTCTGATCAAAGGGGAGAAAAAGTCATGGACAATGGCTTTTTCTCCCACTCATATCTGAAGGGAGGAACAGGTGTTATGAACGAACTCATGGATTCAGATAAAAAATTCAATTACCTATTCGGACTCATAAATCTAATTGCAATTTTCTGTATTGTCTGGTTGCTGTGGTATGTGTTCATGAATCCGAATGCCGTGATGAAGCTGTATACGCCAATGTACGGATTTTCCCTGGTGGTCGCCTTTATAACCGTCGTTGTTCTCATCCATCAGGTCGCCGATGATTATCCCTTTTCAAAGGGCGGATCTGGAGGATCGGGTCTTTTTCAAAGAGGCATCCTTTTAACCATTGTCTCTTTTGTTTTAATGCTGTTTCTGGTGTACGTTTTCTTTTGGAATTTCATCGGTAAATTTGGGATTGCCTACTTCAGCCCTCAATCCATCATTGCATCCGGGGGCATCGGCGCTGAAATTTATGTGGCCCGGGAAAACGCATCCACGGCCATCGTTTATTACTGCACGGCTTTTCTGTGGATCGCGCTATTCTGGAATGTCGGCTTTAAAAACTGGCCCTGGCAGGATACGAGCCGCGGGGTTCGCGCCGGATCAAAACTGTTTACCATTCTCTTTTTTGTCAGCATTGTCTATTCGATTATGTTCCATCCCCATGTTTGTTCTTTGTTTTATCCGGCCCAGGTAAAGGCCGGTGTTGATCCCTGGTGGGCGGATTTTGCCGGGACAGGCAGCGCATTTTTCAGCCTCGGGCTGGTATTGAGCAGCCTGTTCTGGATCATTATCTCTGAATTTCTGTGGGAAGGCTATCCCTGGAAGTTGATGGAAAAAAATGGCGAGGGAACCTTTATCAAAGGGGTGGTCACGTTTTGTGCAACCCTGCTCTTGGGGGCCATCAGTATGTATATCCTTTTACAAATAATGAATGTTTTTTGGGACGAGGCTTTCATGGGAGGACAATATACCGACGGGCCGAATTTTCGCTGCATTCATGCCGCGGAAATCAGTGGTTTTTTTATTCTGGGGGCCTTTATATTAAAACACTATTTTAACAATTTCCCGAATGTCGGCGGCCTCTGGTTGAGGGCTGTTCTGCGGACCCTGGTTGCCATTGCCGGGGGCATGCTGTTTTACGGGTTTTACTATTCACCGGCTGCCAATTTTTTCCTTTCCAAGGTCCCCGGCTTTGCGCAACCCGACGACACATCACTGGTTTGGACCATCTTGTTTTTAAGCGTCATTATGGTTCAAGTCGATTTTTTCGAGGGGTGGCCGTTGCGCAAAAACGTGGCTTTGGCGCAAGAGGCTAAGGCGGTTTCAGGACAGGTCGCCGAAGAGGTAGGATAGGTAATCTGAATGGATAAAAGCAAAAGAGAATTTTGCAAGAAGTACTTTTTTCAGCAAGCCGTCAATATTGCGGCCGGCTTTCAGGCCGGCGTCCAGGCGGCAAAAGAAAAGGAAGACTTTGAGACTTTTTTTGATTCCTATGAATCCAGCTATTCGCTGACGCTGGCCTATCCTGATGAAATTTTGCTGGACACCGCCTCTAAGTTCGGTGTCGAAACCGAGGGACGGGAAAAAATTGAAATCGTAAAAGAGCTCCTGAAAAAGAAAGGCGGATACGATTATTGATATAGAGGAGTTTTTCAGAAATAAAATTGACAACATGTTGGTGACAACCTCCTGGGTTGATGATGTCAAAAACGCCACAGGTTTAAAAGCGGTTAGCCAGGTTTGGGGAGAAAAGCCTGCCTGGTATTTTTGGGTTTCAGACACACCCGGTGTGCATGCCCTCCAATTGGAGGGCATCACCGCCCCGGAATCAGACCGACAGGATTGGGTCAGTGGAATTTTTGCGGTCAAATGCTACCCATTCCCCCATGAAACCGTTTTCGAGTCCTTTTCGTTTCAGGAACGATCTCTGGTTCAAAGTGATTCCTTTGACCATACCCATACGCCGCGCTTTTCGCACCGGGAACAAATCCCTGATACCCTTTTCAATGTCGCCGCCGTGGAACTGAACGTTGATCGAGACGACAGCCTGGCCCTTTTTACTTTGGAAAGCCTGGATTTAATGCATATTTCGTATGATAGCGACGTAATCCAGAGCTATCCGGTGCTTCAAAAAGAGAAGCGCTTCAAAAAGGGCGAAACCGACAGAAATGTACCCGGATGGGATCTGAGCTATCCGTTGTTTGATCGACTGCTCTGTCTCTATTCTTTTTATAGCAAAAAAACACCCCTGCGGTTGTGGCTGACCCGCTCGCCCGGCTTTTCGTATGTATTCGATAATGACCACGCCGTGAGCTTGAAGGCGCCGGAAATCAATCTTTTTTCCTTGAACGTCCTATTTGGGGATAAGGAAGCAGACGACTCCAAAACGGCCAGCGTGATCCGCCCACAGGATACCGGTGACGATCAGGAGGTGGTTTACGACCGCTCCTTTCACTGCGATCATTTTCACCGAGAGCCGGATCAGCCCCCCCACATGCCCCCGCTCAACGAACAGTGGTGGTCTTTGGCGCATTCCGATTATAAATCGACGCTGTCTTCCACCTGTGGATGTGGCTGATCCACTGTATTTTTAAACGTCGACCCGACCAGTAAATTCGGTTGCTATTACCGAAAACCGGTTTGGATACAGTCGTATACGACATGGGTCGTTATGAACAGAATTGCCATTCCTGTATATAAATCACGCGTCTCGCCAGTCTTTGATTCATGTACGCGTCTCCTGCTCATAGATCTGAATCAAAATGGGGACATCGATCGGAAAGAAATCTTATTTGAAGGATTATCCGAGATTGAACGCGTAAAAATGTTGAAAAAAACAGGTGTAAGGACAGTCATTTGTGGCGGAATCAGTGACGGTTTTTATAAAATGATCTCCAGTTCCGAAATCTCAGTGATAATCGGGATAGCCGGTGAAGTGGATCAGGTTCTTAACGCATATAGATGCAACCGGCTTGGCGAACCTTGCTTTTACATGCCCGGTTATTATAAACCTGCTGAGTAAAAAAGTGGATCAAGATCTGTTTTATAGCGGTTGTCGCATGGCGCCGCTGCGATGATTTATCAAAAATCTTGATGCGGCCTGTATATTTCCCTCTTTGAATCTGCGTTTTATCAAAACTTTGATAGCCATAATGCCCTCCTTTCGTTTTGTGGTGAACAGCAAACCTGTTTGCCCTAATGTTCTTAGGGCCTTTAGAGAAGGTTTTGAAACCACGCTAAGTTCAGTGTGAATTCCGGATGCACAGTAAGAAAATTTCGAATGGCGTCCGATCAGGGTCTAACCGAGCGCATGCCGGACGCCAGGTTGAGAACATAACCGCCTGCACATGTAACAACGATTCCAGCAAGACCCCACTGGTTCGGCATTTCGTCTAGAAACACATAGCCGGTTAAAATCATAAAGGCCGGGGTAAAGGCCAGGTAGGGCAATGTCAGAGACAATGGCGATTTCTGTATGGCCTTCATATAAATAAAAAATGGAATGAAATTAAGCGGAAGAGATATCACAAAACACCAGTAGAACGTATCATCTAGCGGTGGAACCGGTATAAACGGAATGGTGACCGCAAAAAGGGGCAGGCTGAACAGAAACGGAAAGGCCAGCATGTCATAGGTCGTCAAATGGGAAAAATGCTTTTTTACCCAGGCATCCTGGGATGCAACTGCCAGGGCCGTCAACAAAGATAATATCAACCAAAGCATGCTGCTAGCATAGCCTTAAATAAGGTGTTTTAACCAAAAAAATGCCATGGTAATTGAAAAATGTGCAGCGCGTTGGAGTATGGGATTATTGGAGTCCGGTATTTTAAATCGTTCCTACACTATTTTCGGCAAAAATAGTGATAGTTGAAGGGGTCCTCCGGCATCTCGAGCACCTGAACCTGCTGAAATCCGGCTTTTTTAAGCATTTCAACCGCCTTTTCCCGTCCCCACATCATTCCCAAGCCGGTGCCCCCGTCCGCCAGGCCCACCGGCATGCAGTGCATCAGGCTCACCGTGTATAAAAAAGGGGCCATGGGATGGTCCAGATTGTCCGCCAGATTCGATCGGGCGGCAATATCCACCATTGAAAACAAACCGCCCGGTGCCAGGATATTATGAATTCCCTGCAGCACATCCAGTGGCTGGGTTTGATCATGGACGGCATCCAAGGCCGTGACATAGTCAAAATCATCTTTCAATTCTCGATTGTCTTTAAGTGTTGCCGCATCCACTATAACAAATTCCAGATTGTCGAGCTGTTGTCTCGATGCTTCGCTTCGCGCTGTTTCGATGGCCTCCTTAGATATATCGATTCCCACAAAGCTGCTATTGGGAAACGCTTTGGCCATCAACATCAGCGCCACGCCTTGGGCGCAACCGAGGTCACAGACGCGTATACCGGATTGCAAGCGCCCGATGAGACGGCCGTTATCAACAGTCGGCAAAAACCTGCCTACCAGAACCTGGCGATGTTTGGCATCGGCCAGCTGGGACATGAAGGCCTGAAACCGAGGATAGTGATCATAGTTGATACCGTCACCCGTAGTAAAACCATCAATCACAGCTTCCATGGCACAGGATGTCAACAGCGGTATTTCCTGGGTGTAGACCCCCATGTTGGAATTTCCGGCCCTTCTTGTAATAAAATCTCCGTGTGGTTTCGGAAGATAAAAATGATTATCGCCACCCTCGCCAATCGAAAGTTCCACTATTTCGCCGCTGACCATGACGCCCAGCCATTCTTTGATGTAGCGCGGATTAAAGTTGGATCTGTCCGCAATCGCCTTTAGTGTTTGAGGGGTGTCAAAGTTATCCATGACATCGAAAAGACCGGTTCGGTATCCAATGGCCATTGCCAGGTTCAGGGCACTGTAATTCAAAACATCGGTTATTTTTTCAGAGAAGGGTTTCGGGGACTCTGTGGCTTTTTCAGTCATGGCCGGCTCCCGTGCACAATAGAAATATATAGAATCGAAATGAAATTCAATCTTTATAACTTAGCCGGAAGATTTGCAAATGGAAGGTTGACTTAATAGCAATTTTAAAGGGTGATGTATTTTAATGATCCGTGATTTAGATGCCATTGCTCCGGGCAGTTTTCAACAGTTTTAAAAGGGATGACTTTTCCTTTTGGCTGACTTCTTCTGTTGTTGATGGTTTCTTCGAACTTTCAAGGTATTCTTCAATCAACTGGCTATTTTCATACCACGTTGTTTGATCATCCTGTTTTATAATAGCGTTTTTCATGTTTATAGGGCCTTTCTAAAAATAGAACTTGGATTTTTATTTAACAAAGCTCGAACCACTATCAGATACCTTCATGTTTGTACAGCCAAAAAATTTTTTAAAATCATAATTTTTTGGAAATAATGCCATCGAAATATAAAATTGACAATTTATGCATATATAGTGAAAATTTTTGCTTGACATACAATATGTAGTATGAATAAGATCCCACTCGGATTTCTTTCCACGCAGGAATGCTCACGTGTGCAGAACTGAAGTCAGACCGGATTATCACACCGAAGATTTGCTATTCAGAGTTCAGGCCCCCGGAATCGATCAAAGAACAACTGGCCAAATACCGCTATAATTTAAAAAATTACAGCATTTTGTAATATAAATCTCATCCAGCACGAAAGATAAACTATGTTAGGAGCCTGGGTTGAATTGCCGGTTTTTGATGAATATCTTTACTCACGAACCGGTATTATCATTCGTCATTACGAAAGAAAAAGAAAATGGAGACACTAATCTGGTTAACCAATGAAATTCCCCATGTGATGGCACCGGCAGCATTGATCGCTGCAATATTGGGAATTTCGGTCATCACTTCTGTGATACGTCTAACCCAGCAGGCCTCTAAGGTGATGATGGTCGGAGTCATGATCGCTTTGACGGTGGGGATGGTGATTATCCAGTCGGTGCAATAAACCGGTTACCGTCCTTGCAAACATCGATTGCCAGCCTGCTGTTATTGATGAATACTTTCATAGTTTCTGTCTTCCATGCTTCGTTTCTGACTACTTCCGTTGTCCAATAATGTCATATCACCCGCCCCTTGTAGAATAATTTTGCTTGATACCTTGATATACTCGGATATACTACAGTTAACCAATAGCCAATAACGATTAACATCCCGAGCCGCGAGGAACCCCATGGAACGAACAAAAATCCATAAACTCCTGCAATCAGAAGCACCCCTGGACAACGTGCTGATAAAGGGCTGGGTCAGAACCCGCCGGGACTCTAAAGCATTTTCTTTTATAGAAATCAACGACGGCTCATGTCTGAAAAACATCCAGGTGATCGCAGATGACGTGCTGCCCAATTATGAAGACATAAAAAAATTGACCACCGGTGCCGCGCTGAGCGTGAGCGGAAAACTGGTGGCATCCAAGGGCGGCGGCCAAAAGTGGGAGGTATCGGCCGATCGGGTTGACATCATCAGCCAGGCACAGGATACCTATGCCCTGCAGAAAAAACGCCACAGTGATGAATTTTTAAGAAGCATTGCCCATCTGCGACCCCGAACCAACAAATATGGGGCCGCCTTTCGCATGCGGTCTGAAATGTCCTTTGCCACCCACAAATTTTTCAAAGACAAAGGCTTTCGATATGTCCACACCCCCATTCTTACCGGATCGGATTGCGAAGGGGCCGGTGAGTTGTTCAAGGTAACGGCCCTTGACCTTGACAATCCCCCTAAAAAAGACGGCAGGACGGACTATTTGCAGGATTTCTTCGGCAAGGAAGCCAATCTGACCGTTTCCGGACAGCTCTCAGCCGAAATGTTTTGCCTGGCCCTGGGTGATGTCTACACTTTTGGTCCGACCTTCAGGGCTGAAAATTCAAACACCCGCCGTCACGCAGCCGAGTTCTGGATGATCGAGCCTGAAATGGCCTTCTGTGATCTGGAAGGCAACATGGATCTGGGCGAAGAGCTGATCAAATACCTGACTTCCTATGTCATGGCCGAATGCGCCGAGGACCTCGAACTGTTTGCAAAATGGGTGGATAAAAACCTGATGGCGACCCTGGAAAATACTGCCACATCAGATTATGTTCGCCTGCCTTACCGCGAAGCAATAGAGATATTACTAAAATCAGGTCAAGCGTTTGAGTATGATATCGGGTTCGGTCAGGACCTCCAGACCGAGCACGAACGTTTTCTGACCGAACAGCATTTTAAAAAGCCCGTCATTGTCTATGACTATCCCAAAACCATCAAGCCGTTTTACATGCGTCTCAATGACGACAATGAAACCGTGGCCGCCATGGACGTCCTGGTGCCCAACATCGGAGAAATTATCGGCGGCAGTCAGCGCGAAGAGCGCCTGGAAGTGCTGGAAGCCCGCATGGATGAAACCGGCATGGATAAAGAGACCTACTGGTGGTACCTGGAAGCCCGCAAATACGGCAGTGTGCCCCACAGCGGTTTCGGGCTGGGCTTTGAGCGACTGCTCATGCTGGTTACCGGCATCAGCAACATCCGCGATGTTATTCCCTTTCCCCGCACGCCGAAAAACATCGAATTTTAAGAGTTAAATTTATTAATCGTGTATCTGCACCGGTTATAATCTGCTCGCCTCAGGCCTTATCGGAAATCTCATCGTAAAGATTGCGCTCGTCAATAATGCGCTTGGCTTTAAATTCGGTGCGCTCCAGGGAGCCGGGTGTCATCATTTTCACAATGGTGCGCAGTCCTTTGGTCTTAAGTCGGTTTACCAACTCTTCCTGCAATAACGAAATCTGTTCGGCAGGCACCCCGGGCAGCGGTTCGGCCTGCACGATCAACTCATCCATGGTCTTTTCCCGGGTAATTATGAGGCGAAACTCATCGGAAAAGCCGTCGATGCCTCTTAGCACGTTTTCGATGGCGCTGGGGTAGACATTTTCACCCCTGACGATGAACATGTCATCGGCCCGTCCGTAAATGCCCTGGGGAAATCGGGGATAGGTGCGGCCGCAGGCACAGGGATCGATCACCCAGCGACTTAAATCACCGGCCCAGAAGCGGATCATGGGCTGGGAGTTGCGTTCCAGGTGGGTGTAAACCGTCACCCCTTCCTCGCCATAGGGCACCCGCTTTTTGGTTTCCGGGTCCACAAGTTCCGCATAAACCACGTCCTGCCACAGGTGCATGCCCTGGCGATGGGAACATTCACCATCGGTCATCCAGGGCGCCATTTCCCCGGTGGAGCCGGAGTCCAGGCACACCGCGTCGTAAGTTTCCTCGATGCGCTTGCGGGTCGACGGTATGCCCGCGCCGGGCTCACCGGAAAAAAAGAGGATCCGGAAACTAAAATCCCTGGCCGGGTCATAACCCATAGACTGCGCTTTTTCGGCGATATACAGACTGTAAGATGGCGTGCCGTAGAACACGGTTGGTTTGACATTGGCCATCCACTCGATGGCCCGTTCCGATTGTCCGGGAACACCGGCTCCGAAAGGAAAAGCAGTCGCTCCCAGGCGCTCGGTGCCCAGCATGGCCCCCCAGCTGCCCCAGTAGAGGCTGAAAAAGGAACCGATAAAGACAATATCGTCGGGACGCACACCCATGGCCCACATGACCCGGGCATGGGCTTCGGCGATGCGCTGGATGTCGCCCCGGCTGACGCCAAAGGCGGTGGGGTTGCCGGTGGTGCCCGAAGTGCCGTGTACCCGGCCCATTTCATCATAGGAAATGCACAGGTTGCTGCCAAAGGGAGGATGCTCGGCCTGATCGGAACGCAGATCGTCCTTGGTCAGAATCGGTATGGCCTCAAAATCATCCAGCGAGCGAATGTCTTCCGGTTTCACTCCGGCAGCATCCCATGTTTTGCGGTAAAGCCCGGAGTGCTCATAGGCATATTTCAGCTGCTCCTGCAGCTTGGGCAATATAATGGTCTGCTCTCGCTCTTCCGGGTCCATGGTTTCAATTTCGGCAAACCAGTAAGCCGAATCAGGATCGGGATGATAGCTCGCGTCATAGACCGGCGGCCACTTTTGCATGTTCAACCTCCCATATTCAGCGTTAATAGCAAGATGTGATGACTAGGTTTTCGATAATTAGTGATTAAATGTGCTCCATCAGGCAGCCAAAGCTCATAGTATAAAATGATTTTTTTTCTTTAGACTATCAGCTATCAGCTGCTTGTTTCTTCGCCAGAGCCTCTTTCAACCCACTAACAATGCTTGTCCGGGTGGAGCCCGGTGGGTAAACACCATCAAAACCTATTTTCGCAAGCTCCGCGGCATCCTCCGGAGAAAACACACCGCCGATTAGAAACACCAGTTCATCCTTGAAGCCCTTTTCCGCAGCTTTGTGCATCAACAGGCTTCCCAGGCTCAAATGAGCGCCCCCCAGGGAGCTGACCCCGATGACATCGACCTGCTCCTGTATAGCGGTGGCGATGATCTCATCGGGCATGCAATTGCCCAGGTAGATCACCTCCATTCCTTCATCGCGCAACTCCATGGCCACCGTAACCAGGCCCCGATTATGCACGTCCAATCCCAGTTTGGCCAACAGCACTTTTACTTTACGGTTCATTTCTTTTCCATTGATTAACCAAGTTTTAAAACAACATCTAAATCGATCACTACGAAGCAGTGGAAGCGGCTTTAAGTCGCGATTATAAGGTTTGGGAAAGACTATCGCGGTTAAAAGCCGCTCCCACACGACTACAAGTCACCTAAGCCAAAAGAAAAAACAAGTTTTTAAGCCCGCTTTTTGAGCTTAAATGCTTACCACAATGCCGGCGGTTTCCAGAGACCGAAGGCGTTTTTAAACACGGCAAACAGCTCCCCTTCGCTGCAACCCACATCAGCACAATCTACCGCCAGGGGCAAAATGTTGGCTCCGTTGCGGCAGGCTTTTTCCAGATTCGCCAGAGCTGCGGTGACTTTCTGGTTGTCCCGGCTGTTTCTGAGCTTCTCCAGGCGCTCATTCTGCCTCTCGGCGACACCCTGAGGATACCGAAAGACGTTGACCGGCGGCAGTTCGGCTTTGGTCTGGTTAACATTTTCGGCCACCACCCGAATCTGGCCGCTTTCCACCAACTCGCGTTCTCGACGGAAATAATCTGAAACTTTTCGATGGATCCAGCCCTCTTTTATCGTGGCCACATAGCCGCCCAAGTTCTCGATCTCATCCAGTTCGGCCAGAATCCGTCCTTCCATCTCGTCGGTGAGGGCTTCCAGATAAAAGGATCCCCCCAGCGGATCGGCCACCTGGGTAACACCGGTCTCCTCCTGCAGGATTTGCTGGGTGCGCAGGGACAGCAGGGCAGCCTCCTCGGTGGGCACCGAATAGGCCTCGTCAAATGAATCCACATGCAGGGACTGCACACCGCCGAGCACGGCCGCCAGTGCATGATAGCCGGCGCGCACCACATTGTTCAACGGTTCCTGGCGGGTTAAGGAAACCCCGGATGTCTGCACGTGGCAGCGCATCCAGGTGGCCCGGGGATCCCTGGCCCCGAAGCGGTGTTTCATTATACGGTGCCACAGCCTGCGCACCGCCCGGATACGGGCCACCTCTTCAAAAAAATCGTTGCCGATGGACCAGAAAAAAGCCAGCCGGTGCCCCAGCCAGTCAGCATCGTGGCCGCGAGCCTGAAGGGTCTCCAGGGTTTCAATGGCATTGGCCAGGGCCACGGCCATTTCGGTAACGGCTGAGGTTCCGAACTCGCGCAGGTTATAGCCGTTGATGGTCATAAAGTTCCACAGCGGTACCTCTTTGCGAATAAACTCGATGTTGTCGCACTGGATCCGGAAACAATCCTCCGGGGGAATGTACTCCGGTCCGCTGCGTACAACCTCCTCCAGGGTGATGTCATTTTGGATGCTGCCTTTGAGCCTGCCCCAGGGGATGCCACGCCGTTTGGCCAGGGCCAGGTACATGGGAAACAATATGGCCGAGTTGGAAGGGTAGTGAGAGACCAGGGAAACCGTCACCTCGTCTAAGGCGATATCTTTAAACAACAGGTCCATGTCATCCACCGAATCAATGGCCACGCCGGACATGCCCACCTGGCCGGTGGAAACCGGGTCGTCGGAGTCGTACATCTGAATGGTGGGCAAATCAAAGATAATGGAAATGCCGGTGGCTCCGTTATCCAACAGGAATTTAATGCGCTTGTTGGTGTCCTCGGGGCCGCCGTAGCCGGCCAGCTGTCGCCGGGTAAAAGACCGCCCCCGGTACATATTGGCATGCACGCCGCGGGTAAACGGCTGCTCGCCGGAGTTGCCCAGATCGGCACCATAATCGAAGTCCGGATTACTTAAAGGTGTATACAGCAGGTCCCGGGGCGTCTGGGATCCCAGCACCATCTGGGGGATGGTCTGCCAGTTTTCCCGATCCGCTGGCTGTACGCTTTGCCGCTGCCATTTATTGAAGGCCTGTTTGAGCTCGTCCAGGGCCTTACGGTTATACAAGGGTGTGCGCTTTTGATCCTTTAAGGCTTCTTCCAGCACCTGTTTGGTGGTTTTCTTTTCCTGATTCATGTCAAATCATCTTTCGATTATTAAACGTCTCGGGATTTCTACAACTTGATGAAAAAAAAGGCTATTTTTCTTTTCATATCGGACACTTGTGTCTCAAGGGGCTGGCGTCACCCAGGCCGAAGATTGTAGATATTATCCCGGGCTGTGTCAAGAAAGTAATCCCGCATTGCCAGGAAGCTGGCATATCTCCGGGAGGCCGTCTATGAATCCCGCATGGTATCTCTGGTGAAGACGAGGGTATTCAAACCTCAAATAAAATTATATCCGGAATAATTGCTTGACATTAGAATTTAATTCATATATTTTTGTTTTATTGCGAATTTAATTCAATAAAATGGATAAACTTGATCGAAAAATACTGAAAGCATTCCAGCGGGACGCCAGAATTAAAAACGCCGATCTGGCCCGGGAACTGGGAGTGGCTCCGTCGACCATGCTGGAGCGGGTGCGCCGGCTGGAGGAACGCGGCTATTTCAGCGGGTTTAAAGCGGTCATCAACCCTGAAAAGTTGGGTCTCACAGTGCAGGCCATGGTCTCGGTCTCCCTTGGTCAGCATTCCACCCAAACCATTCGCCCCTTTGAAGAGGCTGTAAAAGCGATTCCCAATATTCTGGTTTGCTATCATGTCACCGGCCGGTTCGACTATATCCTGCATGTGGTCGCTAAAAATCTTAAACAGCTGGGGACCCTTGTCAAAGAACGCATAGCATCCATGCCGGGGGTCGGAAAAACAGAAACGTTTCTGGTCTTTTCCGAAATCAAAAACGACAACGGCTATCCCCTGGATGAAGTTGAGGAAGCATGACACAGGCAATAGCGGAAAAAGTGTAATTAGGACACCGATTAACACAGATATTCGCTGATTTTAAATCAATAGCATCTGCTTCGTCCTCGACGAAACAACTATAAATCTGTGAAATCCGTGTTCATCCGTGTCTCTATAAAAAAAAGGAAAACCCATCATGACCAAGAAAAAAAGTGTGCTAGATTTCCATGAGATGAAGAAAAAAGGTGACAAAATCACCTT
This sequence comes from Desulfobacterales bacterium, assembly GCA_049669725.1. Classification (GTDB taxonomy): domain Bacteria; phylum Desulfobacterota; class Desulfobacteria; order Desulfobacterales; family JAFDCJ01; genus JAFDCJ01. The sequence continues at coordinate 8,147 of JBATKU010000084.1, read as the reverse complement.
CCTGACCGCCTACGATTTCCCGACGGCCCAGTTTGCCGAAGAAGCCGGGCTGGACATGCTTTTAGTGGGGGATTCCCTGGGAATGTGCGTCTATGGATACAAAGGAACCATCCCGGTGGTGATGGATCAGATGATCTATCATGCCGATGCGGTTCGCCGCGGCGCACCGAACACCTTTGTCATCGGCGACATGCCCTTTATGAGCTACCAGTCTTCCCTTGAAAAAGCGGTCGAAAATGCCGGTCGTTTTTTGAAGGAGGCGGACTGCGACGCTATTAAACTCGAAGGCGGGGTACGCATCGCGCCCCAGATTAAAGCCATCGTTGAAGCCGGCATCGTGGTGATGGGCCACATTGGCCTGACCCCCCAGTCGTCGGGCCAGCTGGGCGGGCACAAAGCCCAGGGCCGCACGGCCGAGGCCGCCAAACTGGTGGTGGAAGACGCCCTGGCCGTTCAGGAAGCCGGCGCCCAGATGATTCTGCTCGAAGCCATTCCGCCCGAGGTCGGCAAATATATTACCGCGAACCTTGACATCCCGGTTTTGTCCATCGGGGCAGGGCCCCACTGCGATGGCCAGCTTTTGATTGTCTCTGACACCATCGGCCAGTTCCAGGCCTTTACACCCAAGTTTGTCAAAAAATACTGCAACGTGGCTGAAATGGTAACCAATGCCATGAAAGACTATGCCGCCGAGGTCAGAAGCGGTGCGTTTCCCGGTGACGAGCACTGCTACACCATGATCGCCGGGGAAGAAGAGAAGTTTTTGAAGTTAATAAAAAAATAGCCGTTAATAGCTTATCCGTTTAATCCGTGTTCATCCGTGTCCTAAAATACAAAAGGAAAAAAGCCATGAGCAATTTAAGAGATTTATTAAAAATATCCGAAGATCGGCTACAGGAAGTCAATGACCTGTTAACCGACCCCGACAATCAATCAGTCAGTCAAATACTTGAAATCATTGAAAAATACGGCGGTCCGGAAGCAATCAACCGTAAGGCGGCCGAAGCCCGCGATTTCGACAACCTCATGGCCCGTTTAAGAAATATCAATTCGCCCTACGTTGCTGACATCGAGTGGCTGATGGAGCAGCGCGACAAAGGCGCCTTTGTCTCCAAAGCCGACTATTTCGACCACATCCTGGGCAACGGTGATGCCGGGGCCGGCGTCGACCCTGAAAATGCGGTGACCCTCGAGATCAGTGCCCTGCAGTTTTTCCCCTGGCTGATTGCCGAAGCCAAACAATCAATTGCAAACAAGGAGCTGATGCCCGCTCGCTACATCCGGGTACGCAACATGAAAGAGCAGTCACAGGACAACGGCGATATCCTGGCCACAGCCGCCGGTGTGCAGGTGGTGGGCGCAACCTATGTTGAAACCCTGGACACCAGGGGCACAGACGGATCCAATATCCATCTTGGGGGCCCGGAAACCATTACCGGTTATTTCGGCGGTATCGGCCAGCCCAACGACCACCCCTACAAGTGGATTGATGAGTATCTTTATTATTACACCACTTACGGGGTGCGCCAGGTATTAAACATCAATGCCGGCACGGTCCTGGCCGGGTATATGCTGCACAAACTGGGGGTGGACAACGAGTTTAAGATTTCGGTTTACATGGGCAATGACAATCCCCTAGCCATCCTCTGGACATTAATGACCGCCCGCCTGTTTTCCCGCCCGGACGGCACCACTTCCCTGATCGGGTTTAACTTGTCCAATTCGGCTGACAACTGGACCATCCGTCAGGCGGCCAAAATACGCCGGGCCCTTGGCCTGGAGCAAGTGGTGCGTTTTGAGCACCACATCACTGAAACCCAGAAGTCAATCGTTATTCAACCTTATAACCGTCGCAATGAACTGGTCGAGGTGGCCCAGGAAGTACCCAACATCGCCGCTAAACACGAAGGCGGTGATCCCGAGATCGATGGTACCCGGGAACATCCCAGTGATATTCTGGAATACTTTCTTACGAAAGAAGAGATCGTCTCCCGGGGTTTAATGAATGACCTTGAGCGGAATTACCTTGATAAGCACGATGCGCTGAACCGCACTGCCGAAGCGCTGGTAAAATCCGGCGTTGACGTGGTATGTGCCTGGAATCTACATAAATAAAGAGACTATTGCCTCGTTTGAGGAGGAAACCCAAAATGAGCCACGGCCCCTTGACTCATCTTTACAGTCGCGAGACCCTTTGTGCCCAGCCGTCTGTCATTCGTGACATTTGTGCCCTGGTGGCCAAACCGGAGATGCGATCTCTGGCCGGCGGCTGGCCCGATCCGGAAAAATTTCCCCTTAAAGCCATTCGCCTGATCTTTAATAAGCTGATTACCCAACAAGGCGACCGGATGCTTCAATACGGCTCCACCGAGGGCCTGACAGAACTCAGACAGATTCTGGCAGACCGGATGAACACCGAAGGGATGGCCGATGTTGGTCCCGACAACCTTGTGATTACCCATGGATCTGCCCAGGGCATGCATCTGGCTGCCCAGGTTTTCATCGACCGGGACGATGTTGTTTTCGTCGGGCTGCCGACCTATTTTGGCGGCCCGGGTGCGATCCGTTCACGCAGCGGCAAGGTTATCGGCATACCGGTAGACGATGACGGATTGAACGTGGACCGCCTGCGCACGGAGGCCAAACGACTGAAGGCGTTGGGCAAGCGCGTCAAAGGGGTCTATGTCATTCCCAACTTTCAAAATCCAACCGGAGCAACCCTCAGCCTTGAAAGACGCCGGCAGCTTGTGCGTCTGGCTGAAACCCATGACTTCATTATTTTTGAGGATGATCCTTACGGTGAATTACGTTTTGAAGGCAACCCCCTGCCTTCGCTCAAATCTTTAGACCTCAGCGGACAGGTGGTTCATTTGCGCTCTCTGTCCAAAACCTTTGTTCCGGGTATGCGATTGGGCTGGGCCGCCGGAGATTCCGGCGCTATTCGCCAGATGGTCGTGGCCAAACAATTTGCCGATGCCGCCACCAACACGCCGGCCCAGTATATCCTGCTTGAGTTCATCCGCCAGGGACTTTTGGATAAACAAATTAAGGAAAATGTTAATTACTACCGCACCAAACGGGATTTTATGCTGGCCCGGATGGATCGCTATTTTCCCGATGAAGTGACCTGGAACCGGCCCGGAGGCGGCTTTTTTATTTTCGTACAGCTTCCCGGAGACCTGGATGCCGCCGATCTTTTCCGGCAAGCGGTGGATAAAAATGTTGCCTTTGTAACCGGTCAGCCTTTTTTTGTAGACGGCAGCGGTCATAACACCCTGCGTCTCTCCTACGCCCAGGCCGGCCGCCAGGATATCGAAAATGCCATCCGCATAATCGGAAATCTGATTAAGGCGCATATTGTTGGCCGCAAAACGAATAATGTCGCTTAGGATATGAAAATGAATTTAATAAAGCTTCCCCGAATGGACTGTGAAACGGTCAGTAGAGAAATTGGTAATTTTGTTATCGATTCGGTTCTTGCGGTTGGCGCCACCGGATGTGTTGTTGGTCTATCCGGCGGTGTCGATTCGAGCACGACGGCGGCCCTGATCAATCGAGCCTTTGCAAGATACAATGAGAAAAAAGATAAGCATCTTGAACTGGTGGGGTATGTCTTGCCGACCAGTATCAACAAAAAGGTTGACGTTCAGGACGCGGAGACCCTGGTAAAGGCACTGGATATACGCCACGAGATTCACAGCATCGAAAAACTGGTGGATGCCTTTAAAATTACCAACCCGGATGCATTTGAAGAAAACTATCACCGGGGAAACCTGATTTCCAGGGTCCGGGCCAATGTATTGTCAACCAAGGCGGCCACCGAGCATAAAATACTAGCCGGCACCGGCAACCGGGACGAAGATTTCGGTATCGGCTATTACACCCTGTTTGGCGACGGAGCGGTTCATCTAAGCCCCATCGCCGGTTTATCAAAAAGGCTGGTCCGGGAAATGGCATTGTTCCTGGGGGTGGATGAAGCCATTGTCAATCGCGTGCCCACCGCCGGCCTTGAACCCGGCCAAAGCGATTATAAGGATCTGGGATATGATTATGACGTGGTGGAGCTGGTCACGGAAGGTTTGAGGCAGGGATTTACCGGCAAGCAACTGGCAACCAACGGGCAGGTGGCCCCTCTGGTGGAAAAGCAGATCGCAAACTACCGGTCGGTATTCGGCACCCCGCAACTGGACTCCGTTGACAAGGTCATCGATGATATTCACAGGCGTCACCAAACGGCTATGGGCAAGGTAAAAATCGTCCACCCGCCGACCCCGCAAATTTCTTTAACCTATGATTAACAGCCCAACGATACCCAAGGATACAACAACACCCAACCGATCTTAATTTCGGAATTTAGTTTTGAAAAGCTTTATAAATCAATAAATTGCGCTTTCTCGTGCAATGTCCTGCTAAATCTTTTGTAAACCCTTTTGGCCTGCCAATCGTCTAAACAAACAAATTCCAACAAAGGAGGCCAAACAATGAAAACGAAACTTTTGAAAATCAGTCTGATGATGGCAGCGTTGATGTTTGTATTCACGGGTGCTTCCTGGGCTGACAGCGGGAAAAACAGGCATGGCAAGTATGTACCCGAAAAACGCATCGCGTCGAAGGGTCACGGAGGCAGTTCCCATCACCAAACGGTTCATTACCGACCCAAAATCAACAGACACCCGAAACATTTTTACAAAAACCATCACCGACCGGTTAATCGCTACCGGCATCATAAATTCTACCACCGCAATAGATGGATTCACCAACATCGCCCTCACGATCGGCAAGGCAGGTACTATAGCGAAAATTCCTATGACGATGATGCGTCCTCTAATGAATTTTCTGTTTCAGCGATCATCAGCGAGCCGGGGGTGGAGTTTAGCATCGGGACTAAAAGAACCTGGTAAGTTGCAATCCATTGTCGGAAGATATATCATTAAACAGGCCAACAGCCCGGATATGACATCCAATATCCGGGCTGTCCGGTGGTTTATCGAGGTTGTCAAAAAAGCGGTCCGGTATTCAAACCTTTTTCCGACAACCACCAATACCATCGAGAATATTATTGTGGAAAGCGGTTTAAAATAGCCCCCAAGACGTTAAAGGTCACAAGCGTGTCTGATGAACACTTAAACCTGGCGAAGCAACCCTCGCACGTAAATGACGGTATAGCAACCGAGCTAATTTCGTCAGGTCCGGTTTACCCTGACGAAGAACTCGTCCGCCGGGCAAAAAATGATGATCCCTGGGCGATTGAGCAACTGGTTCTTAGATACCAGAAAAAGGTATATACCATTGCCTTCCAGATGCTGTCCGGTGATGCCGAAGAAGCCCGGGATCGGACCCAGGACGCTTTTTTACAGGCGTTTCGGAGAATCAAGCAGTTTAAAGAAAAATCTTCTTTTTATACCTGGCTTTACCGCATTGTGATCAACACCTGCATTGATGCACGCAGGCGTCGAAGAAGGTGGAAAGAAATCTTTATCCCCTGGCATTTTGAAAAAAATAAGGGGGCGGCACCGGAGACTTCGCTGGAGGAATTTCCGGACACCGACCGGAATTCAAATCCCCTGGCAGCGGCCAGCCACCGGCAGCTGCAATATGATGTCAAAAACGCTTTGAATAAATTATCCGAAAGACAGCGTACCATATTTCAATTGAAAGTTTTACAAGAAATGAGTATAGCAGAAATAGCCGAATCTATGGGCCTGGCGGAAGGAACCGTCAAAACCCATCTTTTTCGAGCCACCCGGACCGTCCAGAAGCAACTGAAAGGATGGGCCGGGGTTTAAGGAGGTGCCGGCATGCAAACATGTGAACACCTGAGAGAAAATTTAACATTATATATATACGGCGAACTGGATCCTGTCATCGGCCGGGAGGTTGAAAACCACCTGGAAATTTGTGAAGGCTGTCGTCACGAATACCGGCTTCTGTCATCCATATTGGCCAAGGTCAAGGAAACCAGAGTGACACCGGAGTTATCACCACGGGAAGCCAGGGTAATGGTCGCCAATATCAGCCGGAAATTAAAAGCCGGCCCCAAGCGAACCGGGTGGCGGCAGTATCTGGATTTCATGCCCTCACGGTTGATACCGGCGGCCGCTATGGCGGCTGCCCTGATTATTACGGTTGCCGTTATTGGCTATGTAAACCTGAACAAGACAACAGGGATGCCGCCGGTTTCCATGAATCAAAATGAAGAAATAATGCTAAGCGACAAAGATCTGGAGATCTTGGATAACCTGGAATTATTAAAAGAAATGGAAGCGATTCAAAAACTATCCCGGGCGGTAGGTCCTAGTGGTGAAACCGATTCTCAACGGGATATGGACAACGAGACAAGGGGAATGAGACAGGATGGGTATCGTCACTATTCGGTTTAAAAACCTTCGTATTCAATGGGGTTTTTCGGCAGTAGCTGCCGGTCTTATCGTATTGTTTTATAGCTGCCCGTCCTGGGGTTATGCCTCCCGGCTCAATCACGAATCCGTCTCCATCCAGGCTCCGGCCCACATCGATAAATCCCTGCCGGGGTGTGAATTCTTATCGAAAAAAGGTAAAAAATGGCAGGACCTGCCCCCGCAAGAAAAAGAAAAATTGCGCAGGAAATATAAAGAATGGCAATCGCTGTCACCGGATGAAAAAAAAGAGATGCGTCAGCGCATGGATCGGCTCAACAAGATGTCTCCCCGGGAACGCGAGGCTTACAGGCAGTTGTATAAGAAATGGCGGCACCTGCCGCCGGGTGAACGCAAACAACTTCAAAAAGAACTTGATAACTGGGAAAATCTTTCGCCCAAGGAGCAGGAATCAATTCGTCGTCGTTTCATGAAGTAGTAAAAAATACACATTTAATAATAAGAAAATAAGGTGTAGACCCTATTGAATTTTTGATTTTTTTTGCTAAAAGCGTATCATATGAGGGGGCTACTAGACATCGACCTCTCTTCCTCTCCTTTTTTGGGGTGGTTCGTTCTGAGCCACCCTTTGTATTTTCGAACGCATTAGTAAATATTAGCAAACAGGGGTTCAACGAACAGCAGCATCCTCCCGCCACAAACATCCCCGCCCCTGGTCCCCAGATCATCTAAAAGGTTCACTTCGACCAGTTCCGGTGTCTGGGTGGTGATCAGACAGCGAAGGGCGGCGCTTTTAACCTCACTTTCACCGCATCCGCCGCCCACGGAACCATAAATCGTTCCATCGGCACAAATAATCATTTTGGCCCCGACACCCCGTGGGGTGGAACCGGCAGTTTCAACAATGGTAGCCAGGGCGGCATCTATACCCTGGTTCTTAAGGTCGGTAAGTTTTTGGAATATTTCGCGATCAATCATAAGTCGATACCTATTGCTGACCTCAGGGACCGCGCCTGGGCGCGGCCCTTTCGGCGAACACACACCAGCTCTGAGACGATAGAGAGTGCAATCTCCTCCGGTGACTCTGCACCAATGGGAATCCCTATAGGTGTAAATACATCATCGAGATGCTCGCGGGAAAAGCCTTTTTCCTCCAGCCATTGCAATACAAAACCCACCCGGCGGCGACTGCCGATTAACCCCACATAGGCAGCTTCCTTGGGCAATATCTCCACCAGGCAATCCACGTCATGCTCATGACCCCGGGTGATAATGACCACATGGGTAGATGGGCCCAGCGGCATATCCCGCAGGGCAATGGTAAAATTTTCGGAGATGGTGGTGCAGTCGGGAAAACGGGATGGGTGGGCAAAATCAGAACGGTCATCGAGCACGGTGACACTAAACCCGACGTCATTGGCAAACCGCGCCAAGGGGATGGCGATGTGACCCGCGCCGCAAATCAGCAGCCTAGCCTCGGAAGAAAGTACATTAAAAAAAAACCGCAACCCTTCTCTAAGCTCATCGATACCGCTTCTTTTCCGGTTAAGCGCTGCCAGGGCCTGATCCCGTAAAGCCAAATCCAAAATAGTGGAGTTCAAGCCGCTATCAACGGTGCCGTCGCCAAGCACAATCGCTTTGCTGCCCGGGGAAATATCAACGGCATCCGATGCTATAACCGTCGCCAGGCAGAAAGTTTCACCACTTTCCAGCAACTTATTAACTTTTGCAATTACGTCCATACTTGAATTTGATTCGTTTCGCTCGCGGCTAAAAGCCGCTCCCACAAGT
>JBATKU010000083.1:0-45172 GCA_049669725.1 Desulfobacterales bacterium | reverse complement strand
GAGTATACGTTTATGCAGGCCCTGGTAGCCTCCTTTGGTTATGCCGTTGGATTCGGCCTGGCATTGATTCTGTTTGCGGGCGTACGGGAAAAAACCCTTCTGGCCCGTGTTCCCCGCCCGTTGCAGGACACCTCCATCGCCCTGGTCACGGCCGGAATTCTCTCGCTGACTTTTATGGCGTTTAAGGGGATGGTCTGATTAGCGCATAGCTGATAGCTTGTAGTTCATAGCGGACATCGGGCTGCGAGTTCCGGGTTACGCGGTGAAGATCAGACCAATCCGAAATCCTATATCCCAAATCGAGACCATCCGAAATCTGAAATCCCAAATCCGCAATCGAAGAACCCGTAACTCGTCCCCCGCAACCCGATCCCGTACTTCGAATCATAAACCATATTCCTTGACTAAAAAGCCCGGATTTCATAATCTGTATTAAAATTATTGCAAAGCAGCCGTTTGTAAATATGAAGAGACATTCCATAAAAAAACGTTTCCAAATAGGAGTTTTCTGCATTCTCCTGCCTTTTTGTGCCACCGTGTCTATCCTGATTTATTATTACCTGAAAGATCTCGTAACTGCCGACATTTACCGGGAAACCGAAATATTCATCGGCACGGCGGATGCCACTCGAACCTATGTAAAAGAAGTGCTGAGACCCAAAGTGGCTGAACTGATACCTGCCGATTCCTTTTTTCCCCATGCCATGTCAACCACATTTGTCGGACGGGAAATCATGGACAGGCTCCGCGACAAGTTTCCTGAGTTTAAATATAAACGCGCCGCCATAAATCCCATGAATCCCATCAACATGGCCGATGACTTTGAGCTGTCCATGATACAATGGTTCGAAAAGCACCGAAATCAGGGGGAATGGCATGGACTCATCCGTAAAAATAATCGTTCGTATTATACCCGGCTCCGATCTATTTATGCGGAACCCGAATGCCTGAAGTGTCATGGAAGGCCGCAGGATGCACCAAGGGAGATGAAAGCAATCTACGGCATTGATGGCGGGTACAATTACCATGTCGGTGACGTCGTCGCAGCGGATACTGTGTATATACCGGTCGATGTATCCTTTGTCCGGATTAAAGAAGCCGCCTGGACCGTTTTTTTAATTGCGGTCCCTTCCCTGCTGGCCCTGATCGGCTTGTTCTATTTACTCTTCAACCGCACGGTGACCTCGGAAATGAAGCGACTTCTGTCCCGCTTTCAAAGCATTTCCGATGACAGCCGGCAAGTCCCCGCAGCCAAAGACATCAGCCTCGAAGCAGATGATGAGTTCGAACGGCTGCGAGAGGCCTTTGAAAATGTTGCCTCGAATTTGAAGCAGGCCCATGATGGACTGAAGGCATCCGAGTCCAATTACCGCCATCTCTTTGAAGCCTCTCAGGACGCCATTCTCCTTATGGATGACACAACCCGGTTAATAAACATCAATGAAGCCGGATTGAAGCTTTTCGGGTTTAAAAATCGTGCCGAAGCGCTGTCGATTGAAACTTTCTATCAGCTTTTCTGGGATACACGTGATGCTAAATCCTTTTTAAATACGGTGCAAAAAATGGGGTTCGCCCAGGGGCACGAGGTCGACATGGTCGATCGCATGGGGAAAAAGCTGGTGATTTGGCTTTCCGCCACCAGCCGGCGGGACGAGAATAACAATTTTTCCGGTATTGATGCCATGTTGCGGGACATAACCGAGCAGAGACGAATCGAAAAGCATCTGGCCCAGACTGAAAAACTGGCCTCAATCGGCCAGTTGGCTTCGGGCGTGGCCCATGAGATTAACAACCCCTTGGGGGTCATCCAGTGTTATTCGAATCTGATTGCCAAAAGTCAGCCTCCCGGTAAGCAGGTGCAAAAGGATCTCGAAGTCATTCGGAAACACACCGATCAGTGTAAATCCGTCATAACAGCCCTGTTGAATTTTGCACGCATTTCAGAACCGCAAAAAACTGAAACGGACATTCGAATCTGTGTCGAAGAAGTTTTGACCGTGATCGAACCGCAGATCAAAAAAGAAGGGGTTTCGGTTCACCTTGATTTTCCGAACAATCTTCCTCGGCTCATTGTCGACGGGGCCAAAATCAAGCAGGTGCTCATGAACTTGCTTTTAAACGCCTTACAGGCGATGACGCATAAAGGGGATATTTACATCCGGGCAACCGTCAAGGAGGGGAAAAATCTGCTTGCAATCCTGATAACGGATACGGGCCAGGGAATAGCCGACAAACATATTCATCGCATATTTGATCCGTTTTTCACCACCAAAGACTCCGGCAAAGGCACCGGACTGGGTTTATCAGTGAGCTACGGTATTGTAAAACAGCACGGCGGCGAGATAGAAGTGGAAAGCATACCCGGCAAGGGGAGCACCTTTACCATTTTGCTGCCGCTGGAAACAACACCGCGGAGCGGAGGCAACCATCATGACGGATAAGCTGCTGATTGTCGATGATGAAACTGATCTTCTTGAAGGCTTAAAACGGATGATCGAACCGGAGGTGGATTGCCGGGTTCTTCTGGCCACAAGCGCCGCAGAAGCGCTGGCCCGTCTAAAAGAAGAAGCCATCGATGTCGTTTTGACGGACATTCGCATGCCGGGCATAGACGGCCAGGCCTTGCTCAAAGCAATTAAAGAATTGGACCCGGCCATTACGGTAATTATTATGACCGCATACGGGACCATCCAAAAGGCAGTCGAAACGATTAAGTCCGGTGCCTACGATTTTATTCAAAAACCCATCGATGAAGAACGCCTGATGCATCTTCTGAAAAAAGGATTCGAGTTGAATCGACTGGTGCGCGAAAACACCCGCTTGATACAGCGGCTAAGCGATAAGGCGCCGTTTGAAAACATGGTGGGCAGGAGCAAACCTATGCTGGAAATCTTCAACGCCATCCAGATGCTGGCCAGAACGGACGTGACCGTACTCATCCTGGGTGAAACCGGGACGGGAAAGGAATTGGCCGCCCAGGCCATCCACGGTCTCAGCACCAGGCGAAAGATGTCAATGGTTACAGTTAATTGTCCCGCATTGCCGGAAAGTATTCTGGAAAGCGAGCTATTCGGATACCGACGGGGCGCTTTTACCGATGCCAGGGAAGATCGCCTGGGGTTATTTGACCAGGCCCATGGCAGCACCATTTTTCTGGATGAAATCGGCGACCTGTCCCTCGCGGTTCAGACCAAACTGCTGCGAGTGCTGCAGGGCAAAAGAATCAAACCCCTGGGCGTCAGCACCGGTCATCAAGTGGATGTGCGTATTATTGCAGCCACCAATCAAGATTTGAAAATAAAATTGGAAAACAACCAGTTTCGGGAAGATCTGTTTTACCGTCTGAATGTCGCCACCCTGAACCTGCCGCCATTGCGCGAGATCAAAGAGGACATTCCCCCGCTGGTTGATCATTTTCTAGGGCAAGCTGCTTGCGAACAGAATACACCCAAAAAAAAATTGGCACCCGAGGTGATGAATCACCTTCTAAAAAGAGAATGGCCCGGAAATATCCGCGAACTGGAAAATACCATCCGCGGATGGAATGCAATTTTACCCGATGACACCATCACCGGCCGCCATCTGGCAGTTGATGCCGGAAGCACTAGCCCCATACCGGAGAATATGGATCTGAATCGGTCTTACCGAGAACTCAAGGAGGAGGCCATTCAAGCTTTTACCCTCAATTACCTCAGCCGGTTGCTTGAACACACGGGAGGAAACGTAACCCTTTCCGCCCAAATCAGTGGAATCAAGCGGCAATCCTTGCAGAAAATTATCAAGCGATACGCAGTGGCAGTGGATATTTTCCGCAATTGACGGGCCGGCTCTCAGGTGGCAGCGCCAATTATAGGCGTCAGTGCCACCTAAACGCTGCAGTAATTCCTTACCCTTTTGCCCCTTAAAATCCACCTATCATCCTGTAAAACTCAATCATTTCATTTAGTTGTCGATTGGTTTGATAAATCTGACACAATGTGGTATGCGATCGGAATCTAAGGTGCCACCTTATGGCGTCGGAGAAGAGGCATATGGGCAGACACCAATCATAATATATAGTATGATTACAGATAGTTATAATAATCACTATACTGGGCACATATTTTGCTAGATAATTAGGATTATAATATTTCGTATGCTCACCCGGGCATCAACTCGACGATCGTTTTGGTGTAACTCAACCTTTGAGTGTCTAAATTGGGAATCAATCACAAATATGAAAGGAGTGCATTCATGGCTGAAAATCAACAAGCAAGCGGCGATCAGGTCGTCCTGGATCGGGGGAGTTCAAAGCTGTCCGATCTATGGCAAAAGGAGGATTACTGGGCCATCTGGCTCGGAATCGTTATTTTGATTTTGGGGCTGATCATCTATCTTCCCCAAAAACCGGAAGGCATGCAGGAAAAAATCAACAAGGCGAATGCCACCCTGAAAGCAGAGTCGGCGGCTGCCCCTTTTAAGACCATCGCCTGGTACAATGCGGTGGCCGCTAAAGCGAAACTAAAGGCAACCGGCTCGTCTATCGGAAAAAAGATCAAGACCTTTACCAACAAACCCCACGGCTGGAAAACCAATCCGGTAGACTCCTTCATTAAAAGTAAAGCTGCCGCCGATGCCGCCAATGCCAAAGCCCAACCCAAATATGACGCGGCCAAGACCAAAGAGGCCGAAACCCTGGCCTTAGCCAAGGCGGCCGAGGCCGCCGCCGGGGCGGGGGGTTTCAACAACCCGGCGCTGAATGCCGAGGCGGTTAAAAAAATCGATGCCTGGCGCGCAGCCCACGCCAAGGCCTCCAGTGCCAAGAAAAAAATCGGTGCCAAGCCTTACAATCAGATCCCTTACCTGATCGGACTGATGATCGTAATGGCGATTTTCTTCGGCATCGGCCTTAAGGTCATGGGCAAATCATTCGGACAATTCGCCGTCGGCTTTGTATTTGTATTTCTGATCGCTGTGCTGGCCTATTGCGCCGCAGCCCAGGCTACCGCCAAAGCATACGGTATTGGCTATGCCGCCTGGGCGATTTTGTTCGGGCTGATTATCAGCAACACGGTGGGGACCCCCAAATGGGTGATGCCGGCCGTGCTTACCGAATATTACATCAAAACCGGACTTGTCCTGCTGGGAGCCGAAATCCTGTTCGGTAAGATTCTGACCATCGGAGTTCCCGGCATTTTTGTCGCCTGGGTGGTGACGCCCATTGTGCTGGTAACCACCTATATATTCGGGCAGAAAATTATAAAGGTACCGTCAAAAACCTTAAACATCACCATTTCCGCAGATATGTCCGTATGCGGTGTTTCAGCGGCCATCGCAACGGCCGCCGCCTGTCGCGCCAAAAAGGAGGAGCTGACCCTGGCTGTCGGGCTTTCCCTGGTGTTTACTTCCATCATGATGATTCTCATGCCCGCCTTTATCAAGGCCGTCGGTATGCCGGAAGTACTGGGCGGCGCCTGGATGGGCGGTACGATTGATGCAACCGGAGCGGTGGCGGCCGCAGGCGCTTTTCTGGGCGACCGGGCCCTGTATGTAGCGGCAACCATCAAAATGATTCAAAACGTGCTGATCGGTGTGGTCGCTTTCTGTGTGGCCGTATACTGGGTAGCGCGGGTTGACAACGTCCAGGGGCAAAAAGTTCCGGTATCGGAAATCTGGTATCGGTTCCCGAAGTTTGTGCTGGGTTTCATCGCCGCATCGATCGTCTTTTCCCTGCTGTACCAGAGTGTGGGCAAAGATGTGGGCTTTACGCTGATCGAACATGGCGCAATTCGAGGGATGTCGCGACTCTTCAGGGGCTGGTTCTTCTGCCTGGCCTTTACCAGCATCGGGTTGGCAACCAACTTCCGCGAACTGGGCGAATACTTTAAAGGCGGCAAGCCGCTTATTCTCTATGTTTTCGGTCAGTCATTCAATCTGATATTGACCCTGACCATGGCCTACATTATGTTTTACCTGGTCTTTCCTGAAATCACGGCGAGGATCTAACCATGGAGCAGGTCAAATACAGTGGTTTTGACTGCATGCCCGCGGCAGGCCAAAAAAACAAAACCCGGGGCAAAGGAGTTGCCGCTCTTTTGCTCAGTGTTTTAGCGATCATTTTTTGCCTGTTTTACATCGGTCCGCAGTTGCAAAAACTTCCTCTTTTTCAACCCATCGCCCGGTTTATCGACGAGCGGGGGATTCAGGCTAATGTGTATTTTTATACCGAGGTGGAGGAATTTTCCGAGGCCCATATCAATATGGATAATTCCATGGATTATCCGCCCCGGGGGCCTCAATAAGTGCAACCAAGCGGACTTTAGCGGGAATTAATGGTAAACCGGTAAAACCGGGCGGTCCATTTCCGGATGGGCCGGCCCGGTTTTTTTATACCGCTTTTCAAAAATACGCAAGGCTGGTATAAGTGGTTGTAGAAAAAAACCTTCGAATAACGGAACGTTTTTTTACAACCGCTATAACAGGTTGAAATAACTGACCTTTGATTCCGAGGATAACCGAACCGATGGGTTCTATTCAGGAAAAAAGTGCGTTCATCTGGGCCGGCGAGGAAAAGTTTGCCTATGAACTGGCCTCAGCCGTGCTTGACAAGCCGAAAATCAGCATCTGGATGATATTGATTCCCATCATTATCGTTTTTCACATGTTTCGATATCAAAAATATGTCGATGGCCGCAATAAATTTTGCGAACACTACCTGCTCTCACGCAAACGGGCGCTGGAAGCCAGTGTGCGGGCGCTGGAAACCGGACAACCATGCGATGTCCATGGTATCGTCAAACAGGCCAATATCCCCGAAGACACAAAAAGTGAATATACCGCCTGGATCAGGGTACTGTGCGATCATTTTGGGGATCTGATTCACAGCGAGGGTGATTCCATCGAAGCCCTGGTTAAATCAGCCTATAAAAACCGTACCAACTTTCTGCTGTTCCTGAATCAGTTAAGTGATTCTGAAAAGCGGTTAAATGCCGCCCTATCACCTCATCTGCGGGAAACCACCGAAGGCGTTGATGAGATCATTTGGCGCATGGAGCGAGCATCCGAAATTTTAAGGCGCGATGAGGCCGAAAGAATTTTCCCCTAACCGTACCGCAACCCTTATAGTGCCGCTCTTGCCTGAGCGGATTTTCCGAACCGGGGCTGATGGACCGTTGGTCATGGCGTCTATCCGTGCACGGTCCCGATGTTGAAGGTAAACTGAAGAACCAGATATATCAGGTAAACACCTAACAGCCAGCCACCCTGCCACTTTTTGAACCATCCGTCCTTGTTCATGTAAATGAACAACCGAAACGAATATAGAATGAGAAGCATGGCCGGAAAGTGAAACTCGAAAAAATTGGGAGGAACTGCTAAGGGTCTGGCTGCTGCTGCAGCGCCGATAACAAATAAACAGTTCAGCACATCGGCTCCCACAACGTTGCCCACCATTATTTCAGGATGCCCCCGGCGTACCGAAGTGATGGCTGTCATCAGCTCGGGCAGGGAGGTCCCGAGCGCCACCAACGTGGCCGCGACCACATCTTCGGGCACCCCCATCCGGTAAGCAATTTCGGCTGCGCTGGGAACCAGCAGGCGGGCAGCGGCAACCACCAAAAAAAGGCCGCCCAAAAGCATCAGCCAGCACTTCCCCAGACCGATGCTCTCGGAATTATCCTCTTCTTCGCCCCCGGCAGCGACATCCGCTCCCTGCTTGGCCCAGACATAGGTGATGTACATATATCCCGCCAACAAAACCAGAAAAAATACGCCTACCCATCGTTGCAAAATGGGTTCACCATCGGTGATGGCCAGCGCAGCCACTGATATGACAACCAGCAGGGTGGCAGACCCCACCTGCACCCATCCGGTTCGGTTAAGAATGAAGCTATTTAGGGGTACCATGGTCAACAGGCAGGTCAAACCAAAAATCAAACCAGTATCGGCAATGATGGAGCCAACACCGTTTCCCAGGGCCAAACCCGGATTGCCCATCCAGGCGGCCATTACCGAAACGACGGCCTCCGGCATGGTGGTGCCAAGCGAAACAATGGTCGCGCCGATCACTATTCTCGGCAATCCGGTGCGCCGGGCCAGATGAACCACTCCGTCAATCATCCAGTCCGCACCCTTTAATAACACAAAAATACAAAGGGCGATAATCCCCACTAAACCGATGATGGGAATTCCGCGCACAAATTCGTTCAATAATGCCTCATCGCCAAACCAACGCAGTATCTCAGCCATCATCCGACCTCCTTCCTTCAGGCAACTCTGATAAACACCTAAAAGGCAACGGGTTATAGCCACAGAATATTATAGTTGAAACGTTCCCAACATATTTTTATTTCGTTAAAGGCAAAATATAATTATTATCTCCTCATGACTAGGCTTTAATTGTCCCGATCCCATGATATACAATAGAAGCGCTTGCTTCAATTCCTCAATGCGTCGATCAGGGCCTGCATATCAGCTGGTATCGGAGATTCAAAACTCATACCGTGACCAGTTTGCGGATGGACAAATCCCAACCGCCAGGCATGCAGCATCTGACGCGGGATCGTTTGAAGTTGATCGGCCAGGGGCGATGGAATTGCTTTGGATAGTTTATCATTATTTTTCAGCAACTTCCGATTTCGATAGATCGGATCTCCCACAACCGGATGGTTCATGGCGGCACAATGGACCCGGATTTGATGGGTTCTACCGGTTTTCAGGGTTAGCTCAAGAAGTGTAATCAATTGAAACCGTTCACGAATTCTCCAGTAAGTCTCGGCATTGCGCCCTTTGCGGGTGGTGGTGGACATTTGTTTTCGATGAACCGGATGCCTGCCGATGGGCAAATCGATGGTTCCCGCATCTTTTTTCAATTCCCCGTAAACCAGGGCCAGATATGTTTTGCGGACGGTGCGGTCCTTGAACTGTTTGGCCAGGGCCTCGAGGGCTGCCGCATTTTTGGCAACCACCATGATCCCGGAGGTGTCTTTGTCAAGCCGGTGCACAATTCCGGGCCGGATCTCTCCGCCGATCCCGCCCAAATCCGGGCAATGATGGAGCAAGGCATTAACCAGCGTGCCGCTGGCGTGTCCGGGAGCCGGATGCACGACAAGTCCGGCCGGTTTGTTGAGCACGACGATATCGATATCCTGGTACAGAATATTAAGAGGAATCGGTTCGGACTTGTATTCAACCGGCTCAGGAACCGGTATCCGGCCAAAAATTTTGTCTCCGGCTTTGACACGATAACCCGGCTTTTTGGGATGATTATCAACAAGAATTTTATGACTGCCAATCAAATTGGCCGCCAGGGAGCGGGAACAATCAGGAAGGTGGACAGCGACAACGGCATCAAGCCGCCGATTGTGGTCGGCTACGCCGGCAAAGATGGTAAAGGCACCAGTGACAGACATGCGGCAGGGCAGTGCTAATTCTCGGGGCTATCTGCAATAAATAAAGATTCCAGTTCTGATAAGATTGCGTCTTCGTCCTTGTTTTTAGCGGTCGATAATTCTCTTACCAGTAACACCTGGGCGGTATCATAGAGCTTGCGCTCTCCAAAGGATAGGTCTTTGGTCAATTTGAGCAAGAATAGATCTCTGAAAACCTCGGCCACATCGTACAGAGAGCCGGTTTTGATTTTATCCATATATTCGCGATAACGCCGGTTCCAGGTCTGGTTGTCCGGCAACCCATCTTTGCGAAATTTCATGACTTCGTATACTTTGGGGACCTCTTTCTTATCAATGATTTCTCTCAAACCGACGGATTCGACATTTTTGGTGGGAATCATGATCACCATGCCGTTTTCAAGGACTTTCATGATATAAAAATCATGCTCTTCGCCATTGACGACACGGCTTTCAATGGCCTGTATCTCACCGACACCATGGGCAGGATAAACAGCCAGGTCACCTATCTGAAATTCTCGGATATTTGGTTTCACGCTCTGTATTTCTTCTTTGGCTTTTTTTTCAGTCATTTCCCCACCGCTTGTCGCTAATTTGGTCATCATTCGAATCTGATCGTAAATTTGGTCTTTAATAACATACCTTTTGAAAACAATCAATAAAAAAGGATTGGCGTAAAATTACGCCAATCCTTTGTGTTAGCTTTTGATCAAGATGAGATCTTACAGCAGGAACGGAACCATCAACAGAGCCACAACGTTGAGGATCTTGATCATCGGGTTAATAGCAGGTCCGGCAGTGTCCTTGTAAGGATCGCCGACAGTGTCACCGGTGACGGCAGCTTTGTGGGCATCGCTGCCCTTGCCGCCCAGATGACCGTCTTCAATGTACTTTTTGGCATTGTCCCAGGCCGCCCCACCGGTGGTCATGGAGATGGCCAGGAAAAGACCGGTGACGATACTGCCGATCAGCAGTCCGCCCAGGGCGATTTTGCCCAGAATCAGCCCCACCAGGACCGGGACCACCACCGGCAGCAGGGCCGGTACGATCATTTCCTTGAGGGCAAACTTGGTCACGATGTCCACGCAGGCGGCATAATCCGGTTTGTCGGTTCCTTCCATAATGCCGGGTTTTTCACGGAACTGGCGCCGGACTTCATCGACCACCGCCCCGCCGGCCTTGCCCACTGCGCGCATGGCAATGGAGGCGAACAGAAACGGCAGCAGCCCGCCCAGAAAGAGGCCGATAATCACGTTAACGTCACTCAAATCAAATTTCAAGTCCACGCCCCCGCCCTGCAGGGCAAATTCCTGGGTGTAGGCCGCAAACAGAACCAGGGCGGCCAGGGCGGCCGAACCAATGGCATAGCCCTTGGTAACGGCCTTGGTGGTATTGCCCACCGCGTCCAGGGGGTCGGTGACGGCCCGCACACTTTCATCCATTTCCGCCATTTCCGCTATCCCGCCGGCATTGTCGGTAATCGGGCCATAGGCATCGATAGCAATCACCATACCGGTCATGGAAAGCATGGACATGGCGGCCATGGCAATTCCGTAGAGTCCGGCAGCCGCATAAGAGGCCCCGATGGCGGCACATATGGCCAGCACCGGCAGGGCCGTGGCTTCCATGCTGACGGCCAGCCCGGCAATGATATTGGTGCCGTGCCCGGTGGTGGAGGCCTCGGCAATCAGTTTAACCGGTTTGCGGATACCCGTGTAATATTCGGTAATCATGACGATCACAACGGTCAAAATGAGCCCGACCAGTGATGCGAAATAGATATTAATCCCGGAAATTTCCGCTACACCGGCAAAGGCCGAAGTACAGGCCACCAAAAACGCGATGGCCGCCAATATGGCAGCACCAAACATACCCTTGTAGAGCGCCCCCATGATGTATTCACTCTTGCCAAGTTTGACAAAGAAGATGGCAATCATGGATGCAACAATCGAAATGGCGCCCAGTACGAGGGGAAAGTCAGTGGCGATAGCGATCGCCGGATAAATCAAATTTCCCAGGAGCATGGCGGCAACCGCCGTTATGGCGTAGGTTTCAAACAGGTCGGCCGCCATACCGGCGCAGTCACCCACATTGTCGCCAACGTTGTCGGCAATGGTTGCCGGGTTACGCGGATCGTCTTCGGGAATCCCGGCTTCAACTTTACCCACCAGGTCCGCCCCCACATCAGCGCCCTTGGTGAAGATTCCGCCGCCCAGCCGGGCAAAAATGGAGATCAGGCTTCCGCCAAATCCCAGGGCCACCAGCGCAATCACGGCATGCCTGGAATCGGTACCGGTAGCCAGCAGTATCGTATAAAAACCGGCGACCGCCGTCAGCGCCAGGCCGGCAACGATCATCCCGGTAACGGCACCGCCCCTGAACGCCATGTTCAGCCCTTTAGCCAGGCCGCCTTTGGCCGCCTCAGCGGTGCGCACGTTGGCTATCACCGACACCCGCATCCCAATGTAACCGGCGGCGAACGATGCAATCGCTCCAACTAAAAAGCCGATGGCCGTCGTAAAGCCCAAAGAAAAAGCGATGATGACAAACAGGACGGCTCCGGCAATGCCCATGCTTTTAAGCTGACGGTTCAAGTAAGCAATGGCCCCTGTCTTGATGGCATCGGCAATATCTGTCATTTTCTGATCGCCGGCCGGGGCGCTCTTGACCATGATGGCTATTACAATGGAAAAGATCACGCCTGCAATCCCAACCAGTGTGCAAATCAGTGGTATTAAATAGTTCATCCTCTCCTCCAAATAAATAGGTTTTCGGTTAACCTGTGATCAACAGGTCTTTTCGATTAAACGCGTTCATACCAATTTTCATACCTTCACCAAGAACCGTAACAACGGCATCCCGGGCTGCTGAAATGACCCGGCCCACCTTTTCCGCCTTATCGTTGGAAAATCGGCCCAGAACATGATCAGTGACATTCTCCCCTGCCCCGGAACGCCCGACGCCGATGCGCAGGCGCGAAAAATCACCTCCGCCAAAGGCATCCATTATGGATCTTATGCCATTGTGTCCTCCATGCCCTCCTTTCTCTTTTATTTTTAATCTTCCAAAGGCAAGGTCTATATCATCGTGGATAACCAGCATATCCCCGCCTTGTATTTGAAAATAATGGGCCAGTTTCTGCAAAGGCGGCCCGCTGCGGTTCATAAACGCCATGGGCTTGGCCAGGAGAACGTCGACATCTTCGATAAAGCCCCGCCCAAAAACGGTGTCGAATTTGGTTTTATTAAACGAAATGTTGAAATCCTGCGCAATTTTGTCGGCCACCATGAAGCCGGCATTATGCCGGGTACCTTCATATTTATTTCCCGGATTGCCGAGTCCGACAACCAATCTAAGTCTATTTGCGGGCATATTGTCGATGCGCTATTTTTCTTCTTCAGGTCCGGCTTCAGCTTCGGCGGCCTCGCCCTCTTCTCCTTCTTCAGCCCCCTCAAGTTCTTCTTCCTCTTCTTCGACAGGCTCTTCTTCGACCTTCGGGCTGAGTACGGTGACGACCGTATAATTCACATCGGTGTCAACTTCCACATTCTCTCCCAACGGCACATCCGCTAAATGGATGGAGTCTCCAATGGCCAGCTCGGTAATATCGATCTCGAATGATTCCGGGATGTCGCCCGGCAGACAAAATACCTCCAGTTCGCGACGGACAATATTCAGCATACCGCCCTCTTCAATGCCGACAGATTGGCCGGTGGTAACCACCGGAACCATTACCTTGATCTTACGTTTCATATCAATTTCATAGAAATCGATATGGATCAGATGCCCTGAAACCGGGTGAGCTTGAAGCTCTTTGATCATGGTCGCTTTGGTCACCTTTTTACCGTTTTGAATGACAAGGTTTAAAATAAACTGGCCAAAACTACCCTTTTTCAGAATCTGTTCAAGATCTTTTGTATTTACGGACAGTAAAATCGGCTCTGTTCTTCGGCCGTATAAAACCGCAGGTATTTGACCGGCCCGCCTCAGTACCCGCGCCGGGCCATTGCCCACGGATTTTCTTACAGTGGCTTGTAGTTCTATTTTTTCCAAAGAAATAACCTCCTTAATTTTTTATACGAAAAGAGAGGTAACCGAATCCCCTCTGTAGCTGCGAATAATCGCCTCACCCACCAGCTGTGAAATGGTAAGCACTTTAATTTTGTCACAGGCAACGGCATTTTCGGCCAGCGGTATCGTGTCGGTCACAACCAGACTTTTAAGAGCCGACTTGGTTATTCGGTCGATTGCCGGGCCCGAAAGAACCGGGTGCGCACAACAGGCGTGAACTTCACGGGCACCTGCTTTTATGACGGCCTCTGCAGCCTCCGTCAATGTACCGGCCGTATCGGCCATATCATCTAGAATAACCGCTACCTTATCCGTCACCTCGCCGATGACGGCCATGGCTTTAGCTTGATTGGGCGCTTCCCGCCGTTTGTCGATAATCGCCAGATCCGCGTCCAGGCGCTTGGCAAAGGCCCGGGCTCTTTCCACCCCCCCGGCATCCGGTGATACGATGACCAGCCCGTCCCTGAAATTTTTTCGAATATGATCTATGAGAACCGGAGCCGCAAAAAGGTTGTCCACCGGAATGTTAAAAAATCCCTGGATCTGACCGGCGTGTAAATCCATGGTAATGATTCGATTGGCACCGGCAAGGGTGATCATATCGGAAACTAGTTTGGCACTAATCGGAACCCTGGGTGCAACTTTTTTATCCTGCCTGGAATAACCAAAATAGGGAATGACGGCTGTAATTTTATTAGCAGAGGACCGTTTGAATGCATCGATCATTAACAGCAATTCAACCAGATTGTCGTTGACCGGAAAGCAGGTGGACTGCATGATGAAAATATCTTTCAGGCGGACGTTTTCGTGGATCTCAATCTGGATTTCACCGTCACTGAACTTATTGACCGTGGCCCCGCCCAGGGGCAAACTTAGATAATCAGAGATTTTTTTTGCAAGCTCAGGGTTGGAGTTACCCGTAAAAATCGCCACACCTTCCATATTTACCACCGCCAATCAAGTAATGAATTTGTGTTTATAATGCTGAATCCTTAACCCGGACAAACCGGGAAATGCCAAAAGTGCCTAAAATGCCTAAAGTAAATGTATTCTATCTATATTATGAAAATAGAAACTCACGCTAAGTTGTCATTTCATTGTTCTGATTTCTGGCCTCCCATACTGTCAGCGTCAACGACTTATACAAAAGAACGGAGCGAAGCGACCCCATAATTTTAGGCATTTTAGTGCATTTTAGGCAATTTAGGCATTTCTTGGGGCAACTTGCCTCTTACCCAAAAAGAGATAGCCGCATAATTCAAAATAATAACAGTTTAGATACTAAAATGGCTGGGGCGGGAGGATTCGAACCTCCGAATGCAGGAACCAAAGTCCTGTGTCTTACCACTTGACGACGCCCCACCATGGAACCTGTGCCAAACGCCCCTATTGCAGAAACGTTAATAATCAGAGATAACAGGAAACGCTTCACAAATGATATCAGCAAGATAAGCATTCAATCGGATGTTTCGCCCAATCGCCTGCCTTGCTTCGTCGGCTTTGCGGGGGTCAGAAAAAAGACCGAATACAGTTGGGCCACTCCCTGACATCAAAGCCCCCAATGCCCCAAACGCAAGAAGTTGCTTTTTTAAAGACTCGATCACCGGATGTTTAGATATCGTTACGGTTTCAAGGTCGTTGCATAAGTGCAGCGATGCATCAAAGCCGCTTTGCTTTAAAAAGGGTTTTGTAATTATTTTTTTGCATTTTGTCAATCTTAAATTCAGATTTTGAAAAACTTCTCCAGTATGCACCTCTATCCCTGGATGAAGCAATAAAATATGATATGGCAAGGACCCCGGATATGCTTCCAATTTCTCACCAACACCAGAGGCAAAGGCCGGTTTTTGGAAGAGGAAAAAGGGAACATCAGCACCAAGTTCAAGCCCCATGGACATCAGTTCGTCCCGTGAGAAGGGAAATTCGTAGTGCTGATTCAAACCGATAAGGACGCTGGCGGCATTGCTGCTGCCGCCGCCGAGGCCGGCCGCGACCGGTATGGACTTTTCAATCCGAATGTTTAATCCATCTGTGGTTTTCAGTGTTTTGAAAAACAGGGTTGCAGCTTTGTGGGCAACGTTGGTTTCATCAATGGGTATCTGCAGGCTCGAAGATTCAATCTCTATCTTATTACCGCCAAATTGAAGAAAAATAATATCAAAAAAATCCAGGCAGCACATCAGCGAAAATAATTCGTGCAGGCCGTCCGGTCGTTTTCCGGTGACCTGCAAAAACAGGTTGATTTTAGCGGGGGATAAAATCTTCATTCAAGCCACCAGCCGGGGATGGATGGTAATAGACACATTCGAAACCCGGAGATCGGTCAATCATCCTTTTTCTTTGACATAAATTATCCTCAAATCATAAAGGATGTTTTTCAATAAACCCTCTTCGTCTTTGGATAGATTACCGGCTGTTTTTTCCTCGAGCATGCTTAGAATATCGATCGTCTGTTTGGCCAGCGGCAGATTTTTGTCCATTTTCCCGGTGGTGGGATCCTCGATGGCGCCGAGATGCAGCAGTGCTGAAGCATTTAAGGAAACGACGAAAGTTGCAAAATTAATCTCCGGCAGCGGTGCCGATTGATCAGGCCCATCGGTTGGTGATGTTTCTGCGGCCTCAGATTCCCGGGTTTCTTCGGTTGAAGAAGCGGCCGGTTCTTCTTCCTTGGGAGCAGCAGGGGTTTCCTCGTCTGCAGACTCTGTGTTCTGGCCATCCTGGGAAAATATTCGGCGGTCTTTAACCTCAAAATCCTTTTTTTCCTCTGACATAACTGCCTCCTATTAAATGAAAAATGTCGAATGACAGATGACGAATTAAGGAATTTTTTCAATTATAAAGAGACGAAGCGCAGCGACTCCATAATTCATTCCGCCGTAGGCGGATCATTCTTCATTCCACAAAGTTGCGCTAATAAAACATTAAGTTGCCTAGGTTTGTCAAGAAAAACCGAGTTTCGGGTTGCGTGTTACGGGTTACGTGGCGAAATTCAGAACAGACTGTACCAATCATCTGCCTGCCCTCCGTAGCCCCTTCTGTCATCTGTCTTCTGTTGTCTGTCCTCTGTCATCTGTCTTCTGTCATCCGATTATTAAAGATGACAAGACGCGGCATTGGTGGTATCCTGTGCGTGAAAATGAGCGGACAGTGCTGGAATTCAAAAACTTAAATGCAAAATATATTCGAAGGCTACTGGTGTGTCAAGGTAGTGAAATTGGTACCACTTTATGATCAGGGTAGAAAATCTGACGAAAAGCTTCGGTGACCGGCTCATTTTTGATGGAATCAGTTTTTCTCTCACATCAAAGCAACGTGTCGGCCTGGTCGGACAAAACGGACATGGCAAAACCACCCTTTTCCAAATAATCAACGGTGATGAGCAACCGGATTCCGGCTCGGTTGTCATACCGAAAAATTACCGCATCGTATACGTAAAGCAGCAGCTTGAGTTTGCCGCCGATACGGCCCTGGAGGAAGGGCTGCGCGCCCTGCCGCCCCAGGAACAGGACCACTCCTGGAAGGTGGAGAAGATCCTTGTCGGATTGGGATTTTCAGAGGAGGACTTTCACCGGCATCCCTCGCAATTTTCAGGCGGCCTCCAGGTGCGCTTAAATCTTGTCAAAGCCCTGGTCTCGGAGCCTGACCTGCTGCTCCTGGATGAACCGACCAATTTTCTGGATATTACCTCCATTCGCTGGATCGAGCAATTTTTAAACACCTGGCCCCACGAGTTGCTGCTAATCACCCATGATAGAAGCTTTATGGATAAAGTCGTCACCCATACAATGGGAATTCACCGGCGCAAGGTGCGCAAAATATCAGGAAATACGGCCAAATATTACAATCAAATTGCCCAGGACGAAGAGGTCTATGAAAAAACCAGGATCAATGATGAACGCCGCCGCAAGGAGGTTCAGCAATTCATCTCCCGTTTTCGAGCCAAGGCAAGACTCGCTAACCTGGTACAGTCTCGCATCAAGACACTCAAAAAAATGGAAAAAAAAGAAAAGCTCGACCAGATGCAATTGCTTGATTTTTCTTTTCGATCCAGTCCTATTCCCGGAAAGCGCGCCCTGACGGCGCGTAATCTGGATTTCGCTTACGAGGGCGGTAAAAACCTGATCAAAGACTTTAACATCACCATCGAGTCCGGGGAAAGGGTCTGTGTGGTGGGCAAAAACGGAAAAGGTAAAACCACGCTGCTCAAACTTTTGGCCGGGGTGCTTTCACCGCAGACCGGCGAAACCGTTTACCATCCTTCGATAGACAAAGGATTTTTTGAACAAACCAATGTCAACAGTCTGGTGGATGCCCGCACCGTAGAAGAGGAAATCCTCTATTCACACCCGGATATGGATCGACAGCGTGCCCGTAATATTTGTGGTGCCATGATGTTTTCGGGTGATGATGCCCTAAAGAGAATCAGTGTGCTTTCAGGCGGTGAAAAAAGCCGGGTGATGCTGGGCAAGCTTTTAGCAACACCTATGAATCTGCTGCTCCTTGACGAACCGACCAATCATCTCGATATGGAATCCTGTGACGCACTGTTGGCTGCCATCGACTTTTTTGAGGGCGCGGTGATCATGGTGACCCACAATGAGATGTTTTTGCATAGCCTGGCAGAAAGGCTGATTGTATTTCAAAATGATCATATTGAGGTATTCGACGGAAGTTACCGGGAATTTCTCGAAAAAGACGGCTGGCATGATAAAAACCCCTCCGCCAGGAGTTCGGGGGCCAAAACGCCTCAGCGGGATACCACTGTCCGGCTGACCAAAAAAGAATTGCGGCGCAAAAGATCTGATATCATCAAGCACCGATCAAAAATAACCGGCCCTCTCGAAAAACGGATTGCCCGACTGGAAGATGATATTGAAACTCACGAGGTTGAACTGGACCGTCGCAACCAGGACATGCAACAGGCGTCACAGATACAGGATGGACAGCGGATAGCCGAACTTTCCCGAGCCATCCATACCAATCAATCGGCCATTGATAAATATTTTGATGAACTGGAAAAAATCACCCATGAGCTTGACAGCCACAACGCTGATTTTGAAAAGCAGTTGCTAGCACTTGACGCCGAGCTGGAAGCAGAAAACAGGGGCCCTTGAATTCGAAATTGGGAATGCGGAATTCGGAATGAAAGGGGTTGGGGATTAAAATGAGGTTTCAGCGGTCAGACCGCAGACGACCGGCTTGTCTCGGTTTGACAACTTGCGGTTAGAATTAGATGGGGTTTGAAAACACTTCTAGTCAGACGGACTGAAGGGGATCTCGAGGTGATAGACGCCGCTTTCCAGGCGCGCTTTTACCGGCAGCTGTCCTTTTTTAAACACCTTCATCATCCCGATATTGGAGAAGAGAACTTCAGCCACAAAACTTTTGATGCCTCGCTCCCTGGCCAGGCGCACCAACATTTCGTACATCATGGTAGCGATTCCAAGCTTCTGATATTTCTCATCCACAATAAAGACCACCTCTGCAAATGGGCTGCCTGGAATCTTGATATAGCGCGCCTCGGCAACAATGCGGCCCTTACCTTCTTCTCCCACCAGCCCGACGACAGACATCACCTGATTCCAGTCGACATTGACATATTCCTGCATTTTTGCATGAGGCATGCTGCTAACGGAGTGAAAATATCGGGAGTACACCGCATCATCTGAAAACCGGTAAAATAAATGACGCATGCCTTCTTCATCGGAAGGTCGGATGGCTCTGAATCTTATTTCCAGATCGGTTGTGGCTTTATGGGATGCCGTTATGTCGGCCGGGTAGAGGCGAGCACTGTCCTCCAGGAAAATTTGGTCACCGTATAGAATCTTTTTATCCTTGGCCTTGCGCACCAGACCGGCCCGGTCGTCAGGATGGGCAATATCAATCAGGGCCTGGGCCCGCTCTCTGACGGTGCGCCCCTCCAGATAAGCAACGCCGTATTCAGTGACCACCGCGCCCACCGATTCAAAGCCTCCGAACTGATTGGGGTGGGCCGCGATGGACAGCAAAATATTCGGCCGTCCAGCTCGGTCCCGACTGGTCAGCGCAAAGATAGAGCGTCCGCCTGCTGATAGTTCCGCACCAGTTATGAAATCCATGACCTCGGCCGGACCTGCCGCCACGATTCCCTTGCCGGTATGAAGTCCGATCCGGCCGTACAAATCCACTTTTCTGGCTGCAACGATGGTGACAAAATTTGGATTACGGCCAATCACCAATGGATTGAAAACTTTATCAATTCGCTGGAACTCGACAAGGGGATTGTTGTCCAGCCATCTCATCAGCTTCCAGGTACCGAAGGCATAGGAAGTCAGTGCTTTTCCTCGATACGTCTCCTTGCGCCGATTTGAAGCCGCTCCGCATTTCATCAAATCCATCAGCGGATCCGTAAAAAAGGGGGAGTGTATGCCCAGGTGGCGTTTATTTGCCAAGCTCTTGGCCAGCGCTTCATAGAGAGGACCGATCGAAAATGCCAGACAGCTTTCATCTTCAATTAAAGAGGCCACGTGCAGCGCCACCTGATCCCAGACGTCATCGGTTGCCCAGCGCTCAAAATATATCAGTGGATCCTTGGAGCGAACTAAAAAATCAAATTCAGAGACATGAACAATCGTGTCGCCAAAGGTTCGCGGAATTTGGGTGTTGATCTCCCCCACGCAAATGGCGGCATGTTCGAGGGCTTCGTGGGCTACATCGATAGCAATCCCCAGACTGCAATAACCGTCCTCGTTGGGAGGTGTAATCTGAACAATGGCGACGTCAACCGGCCTAAGGAGGGATGCGATCAGTTGGGGAATCTTTACGAACCGGCTGGGTATTAAATCCACCCGGCCTGCTTCAATGGCGTCGCTGGCCACCCAGCCGGAAAAGAAGGTCTTCAGTCGGAAATTCTTGGACTGCAACGACTGCAGTGAAACAGCATCTCCGAAACTGACCAGTTGAATCAATTCCAGATCTTCAAGATTTTTGGCATCCGATGTCATCAGATGCCGGACCATGGTCCGCGGTTCCGCCACGGCAGTCCCCAAAAAAATGCTCATCCCGGGCTTTATTTTCCCAATCACCGTTTCCGGAGAAACGACCGCGGATTCCCAGTTGCCGGAGGCTGTTTTATCCATATCAAAAGCTTAAGCACTTATGCGCCACAATCAAGGTAACTAATCGAGATGTCATAGAGTTTTTCAATAAATATCAGCGCCATATCTATAATTTCCGAATGTTTTAGGGAAAACTAACTATCAATACCGCCACAGCGCCCACCCCTCCGGGCCGCTGTCATCCTGATAAACAGGTTCAGGGAGCTTGTCCTGCCACCGCTTGATATTTTTAACCCGGGCAACTAAAACTGTTTTTCCGCGGTGAGAGTCTATCATTTGAACGGCTGATTGTATGTCAAGCGTTCTGTCGGCTGCATCTTCATACGCCAGGCCATAGGTAAGTTCACCGCCGACTCCGAGCACATACACATCACTGCGTTTAAAGTACCAGCAGACAGCCTTTACCGAATTTTTATCTGAAATGACTACCGTATCACGGTCGATGTCTTGACTATAGCGTTCCAGCAAGATGCCCGGTATTTTGCCTTCAATGACCAGGTCCGGCAGAATAAAGTGGGCAGTCAAGAACAGCAGAAATGGTGAAATGCCAAAGGATACAATTTTTTTTATTCTATCCTGGCTTCGAAAAGCCCACCAACTGAACAGAATAATAAAAACCAGGCAATTAACAGCCAGCACCGTTTTCCAGGGCTGGCTATACGGACGGAACCCATGATAACCAAAAACCTGGACATATACGAAGGCAAGCAGGATCAGGCCGTAAAGCAATGCGCTTCCAAGAGCGCCCCACTGAAAAAAATTATTGCGCCCCTCTTTATTGAGGACATGTAAAAGGCCAAAGGCCACGAGAATGGCAAACGGGGGAAAGCAGGGAAGAATATAGGTAAGTAATTTGCCGCTGGAAAATGAAAAGAACAACAAGGGTAGTGCCAGCCAGCAGATCGAGAACCGCATTAACCGGCCCAGCGGCCCCTGTTCATTTAATAGTTCTCTTATTCCTTTCATTGCCGCAGGGACCATAAATGTCCAGGGTATGAACATGGGCATTGCGGTCAGGAGAAAAGACCAGAACGGTTCTTTATGCTGGGCGTTTTCGCCTAAAAAACGGTTGATATGCTCGTGCCAAAAAAAATGTTGCCAGAAATCAGGTTCCCTTAGATGGATTAATATACTCCACGGCAAGGCCACCGCTACAGCGGTAAGAATCGGTAGCCAACTCATGCGAAACAGGTCAAAATATCGGTGCTGCCAGACAAGATAGGGAGCCAGTACTAAAACCGGCACAGCAAAGGCCAGAAAACCTTTGGTCAGAAAGGCCAGGCCGCATGATACACCGGACAACAATAGAAAGCGTTTTTCCCTCCCAGACCCCGATGGCTCTTCAGAGGCGATATAGAAGGTGATGATGGTTGCGGTCAGCAAAAAGGAGAACAGGCTGTCAAGCACAACGACGCTGCCCACGCCAAACACCTCAAAACAAGTCAGAAAGGTGAGCGCAGCCAGAATGCCCCTCCGGTTCCATTCTTTATCTCCATTACTGCCTGCCCGGCAAATCAGCATATATATCAATAAGGCCGAAAGCCCGACAGCCAGAGCGGACGGCAAGCGGACGGCAAAATTGTTTTCACCAAAAAGCAAGATAGCGCCGGCGTGCACCCAGTAACCCAGTACGGGTTTCTCAAAATACCTTACGCCGTTGAGGTGAGGCGCCACCCAGTCCCCGTCGGCAATCATTTCACGGGGAATCTCGGCGTAACGCGTTTCATCCGGTACGAAGAGGTCTCTGACCCCAAGGGGCAAGATATAGATAACTAAAAAAAATAATAACAGCAGGACCACCTGCTGCTTTTGATTGTGCACGGGTTGCTGTTTTTGCACTTTATTCATCATTTGCAGAATTTCCCGTGGAATTAAACTGCTCCGATATTTCTCCCTGGCAGGCAATCCATCCATCTCTCCCGGCGACAGTTGATTGGTGGATGATTGATGTCCCAATTTTTTGGGTTTGGGAGAGAATGTCACCAAGGGGTTTGAACGCGATATCCCGCTGCCGGGCTTTGTCTAGAAAATCCCGGAACAGGGGCAGGCAACTGATCCCTTCGGCTTCAGCGTGAATTGTCAAAACATTCAAGATTTCCGGCCGGATCATCTCGAGGAGGTGGTCATTGTATGTTTCGGCTGTACATTCAAGGCCAATAAGTTCATCATAGGTCGGCAGGGTCGTCGGTATCTGGACATGGCTGAGCGGCCGACCGTCAACCACCGGCCGGAACATCGATTGGCCGCGGCAATCGGAAAGGAACCGAAAAGGAAACTGATCGAGCGCCTGAAGTGCGTCTGGCGTGACCCGCCAGGCGGGGGCTGCAGCACAATCTGGAGATCGTCCCAGGATGTCTGTCAGCAAATCGTATCCTTTTTGAATTTGACCGGTTACGGCATGTTGATCCATCCGTTCAATCCGTGCCTGCCAGTAGTGATGGTCCCAGGCATGGAGTCCGACTTCGTGGCCCGCTTCGGCAGCCGCCCCTATCGGACCCGGACATCTCTTGCCAATCACCGGACCGGGATACAGCGTTCCCCGCCTGAGAATATCCCAGCCGTAAAGACTTGTCGCCCGAGTCCTGAGCATCTTGATTAGAAAAGCAGGCCGTGCCAGCCGCCATAGATGACGGCCCATATTGTCCGGTCCTACGGAAAAGAAAAAGCTCGCCCGGATATGGTAGCGGGCCAAAAGATCGATCAGGTTCGGAACCCCGATTCGGGTGCCGCGCAGGGTGTCGACATCTATTCGCAGGCCAGCGAGGATCATAGGTGGGGTCCCGCCTTGTCGACCACATCCTTTAGAAAAAAATCCAGGGTCTCTTCAACCGATTGATCGAAGGGCACTTTGGGCTGCCATCCCAGGATTCTTTGCGCCTGACGGATGGAGGGGCGCCTGTGCTGCAAGTCCTGGTAGCCTGATCCGTAAAACGCTCGAGCCTCAATGTCTTTGATGCCGCCATCAGGAGGAAAGTGTGAGCGGAGCGGATGGGCGCTAAATTTTTCCAGCAATATATCGCCCAGCGCTTGCATGCTGAACTCATTGTCCGGATTCCCGATATTGAAAATCTGGCTGTTGCAACAGCCATTCTTGTTTTCGATAATTCTGAAAAGACAGTCGATACCGTCTTTGACATCGGTGAAACATCGTTTCTGTCTACCGCCGTCCACCAGACGGATGGGTGAGCCTTCCACAAGATTCAGGATGAACTGGGTAATCACCCGGGAACTCCCGATTCTGGCTGATTCCAGAGAATCCAGTCTCGGCCCGATCCAGTTAAAGGGGCGAAACAGCGTGAACTGCAGGCCCCGGTCGGTGCCGTAGGCCCAGATCACGCGATCGAGCATCTGTTTGCTGCAGGAATAAATCCAGCGCTGTTTTTGGATGGGACCCAATACGAAATTTGAACCCATCTCGTCAAACTCAGGATCACGGCACATGCCATAGACCTCCGAGGTAGAAGGAAAGATCAGCCGTTTTCCATATTTAACGCAATACCGGACCACGCGCAGATTTTCCTCAAAATCGAGTTCGAAAACCCGCAAGGGGTTGCGGACATACTCGATGGGCGTTGCGATGGCTACCAGGGGAAGGATAATGTCACATTTGCGAACATGATACTCGATCCATTCACGCATGATTGAGATATCCCCTTCGGTGAAATGAAAGTTCGGATTCCCAAGCAGTCGCTCGATGGTATTTGAGCTCAAATCCATTCCATGTACTTCATATCGACCGCCTTCCAGCAACCGTTCGCTCAGATGATTACCGATAAAGCCGTTTACGCCAAGAATAAGCACGTGTTTTCTGCGCCGTTGTTCAACCATTACGTCAGTTTTGCCGTTGAACCGCATTCCGGTTGCCAGATTAAGTTCCAGGGTAAGCTGACTGCTGCTCGTATATACGCCGCTATCTGTCTGGCCGAACTGAACCTCTATTGACCCGTCGGCGCAGGCAAGCGTGAGGGGATTTATGGAAAGCACTGTGCCCGGCGACGCGGAACTAATTGTTTTCGCCAGCCTGACCTGCCAAAAGATACACTTGCGATTTCCCAGATACGAAAATGCTCCGGGATAGGGTCGAGTGACGGCACGCACCAGGTTGCGGACGCTGGCGGCATCCTGACCCCAGTCGATTTCGCCGTCATCCGGTCTGCGCCCGCCGAAATAGCTTGCCGATGTTGGTTCCTGTGGAATACGCTCGGCCCGATTTTCCCGGATCTTCGGTAATAGATCGTCCAACAAGTCGCCTGCCGCAGCGGCAAGCTTTTTATGCAGGCTCAGAGCCGTGTCTTCATCGTCAATGGGTACTCGCTTCTGCCCGACAATATCGCCGTCATCCGGTCGCGGGGTCATATAATGCAGAGTGACACCGGTCTCTTTTTCACCGAGGATCAGCACCCAGTTAACCGGGCACCTGCCACGATAACGGGGCAGGTGTGAGCCGTGAAGATTGAGGCATCCTGCCGGCGGTATTTCGAGAATTTTTTTACCCACCATGTTCCGGTAATAAAAGGAAAATAGAATGTCCGTCCCCATTTCCCTTATCTTTTCCACCCAGAGCGGATGGTTGATATCCTCCGGCGCATAAACCGAGAGGTCGTTGGCCGCTGATAGCTCGGCCACTGACTCGAACCAGATATTTTCATTCGGATCGTCCTGGTGGGTGAATACCGCCTGGATATCAAATCCCTGGGCTAAAAGTGCTCTGATTCCAACGCATCCAATATCATGGTAGGCAAGTACCACAGCTTTCATGGGTTTATCCCTATATTTAAGGTTATTTGGTCGGATTATGGTTCCGTATGGCAGCTTGATAAGGTTCTTTTTTCCTCGGCCGGTGATGAGTTTGTACCACGGATTTCCTGAATAAAAAAGCGGGGCCGGCATCGGACATCGTGATAAATGCGGCCGATGTATTCGCCAAGCAGGCCGAGGCTGATAAATTGGGCTCCGACAAAGACAAAGAGCACGGCAAAAAGAGTGAAGACGCCCTCGGCGGCCCACATGGCCCCGTAGACCAGACGCAGCACCATGAGCAGGATGCCGAAACCAACGCCGCAGGCCGAAATTACCGCCCCCATGAACGAAAGCAGGCGCAGGGGAAAGGTGGTCATGGAAGTGAGCAGGTCAAACTGGAGCGAAATCAGCTGCAGGATTCTGTACTTGGATTCCCCCTTTTCACGCGCTGCGTGTCTGACCGGAATTTCGGCAGTGCTTCCGGCAAAGCTGTTGGCCAGTATGGGGATGAAGGTCGAGCGTTCCCGACACTGGAGCATGGCATCGACAATCGGCCGACGGTAGGCCCTGAGCATGCAGCCGTAGTCATGCATCATCACTCCGGTGGCCCGCCGGACAATCCGGTTGATCAAAGCAGATCCAGCGCGGCGAAAGACAGTGTCCTGCCGATTTTCGCGCACGGTGCCCACCACGTCGACGCCCCGATCCATCTCACGCACCAGGTTGGGGATCTCTTCGGGAGGATTTTGGAGGTCGGCATCCAGGGTGATGACGACCTCACCTTTGCTTTGATCCAGGCCGGCAAATACCGCAGCATGCTGACCGTAATTTCTGTTTAAAAGCACGGCGGTCACCTCGGGGTGATGATCAGCAGCTTGAGAGATAATTTCGCGGGAACCGTCCCGGCTGCCGTCGTCCACCAGAATGATCTCAAACCCACGGTCGGTTTTCTTGCAGGCAGCCAGACAGCGGTCGATGAGTTCCGTCAGGTTGTCTTTCTCGTTATAGACCGGGATGACCACGGAAAGCTCCGGCGCATTCATGCGAGCACCTCCTTGATGGCTGCCACCACCGAGTCCACGTCCTCCAAGGTCATGTCCGAAAACAGGGGCAGTGAACAGATCCGCTCCGAGTTCCACTCGGTGGCCGGCAGAGCGCCTTGCGGCAGCCGCAATGTTTCACGATAATATTTTTGGGTGTGCACCGCTTTGAAATGGATACCGGTGCCGATATTCCTCTTTTTCAACTCAGTCATGAAGCTATCCCGGTCCAGGCCGGCCCGTTCGGTATCCAGGCGGACAACGAACAAGTGCCAGGTGTGACGCATGGGGTAGGACGGTATGGCAAGGGGCAAGATCTCGTCCACGCCGGCCAGAAGTTCCCGGTAGCGGCGGGCCAGACGTGACCGTTTTTCTATGAAATTATCCAGCCGGCCCAATTGTCCCAATCCGAGAGCAGCCGCCATGTCGGTCAAGTTGTACTTGAACCCCGGCTCCAGAACCTCGGCCTGGGGAGAACGGCTCTGTATGGTCCGGTCATAGGCATCCACCCCAAGGCCGTGAAACTTCAACCGGCGGATTCGTTCAACAAGATCAGGATCGTCGGAGCAAAACATCCCGCCTTCCCCGCAGGTCATATTTTTGATGGGATGAAAGGAAAAGATGGTGTGGCCGTGCTGACCGATCTTTTCCCCATGGTATTCGGTGCCGGCGGCATGGGCGGCGTCTTCGACCAGAGGCATATTTTTCCCTAAGGCAAGTTCGCGCAAAGGTTCCATATCCACCGCGGCACCCGCAAAATGTGTCGGAATAATCAGCCGAGTGCGATCGGTAATGAGCGGCTCAATGGTTTCTTTAGAAACCATCAAGGTGTCACGGTCAATATCGGCAAAAACCGGGACGGCGCCGGCTAACACGATTAAATTCACCGTGGAGACCCAGGTCATGGAAGGCGTAATCACTTCGTCCCCCGGGCCAATGCCCAGGGCAGCAAACAAAAGGTGCATGCCCGCTGTGGCTGAACATAGCGCCACCGCCCCTTCGGCATGGCAGTGTTCTCTAAAAGCCTCTTCGAACTCGGCGGCCTTCGAACCGGTGGTGATCCAACCGGAACGCAGGACTTCGACGACCGCCTGGATTTCCAGTTCGCTGATGGCCGGTTTGGAAAACGGGAGAAAAGTGGATCTCATATTTTATTTCCTTCATTGGGATTCTATTTTTGCACAGTTCGTTAGTTCATGCCGACTTGACCCAAGAAACAGCTGATAGTGGGGGATCTAAAGTGGATATTGCAGATTAGACAGGACAAATACACACTTTTTTCCGCTTTAAACTATTTTGGACTCGTGCCTAAGTCAAATATGGCCAATATTCTTACTTTACACTGAATTTCTTTTTTCCGGCTTTTTTGAAGGTATGCTAAAGAAAGCGGCAACCCCAATAAAAATCAGATACAGATGAGCGATATTTTCAAGGACTTCCTCCAATGCAACATGTACATTCGCTTCATTAGGCAGTAACGCTAAATGGTCTATTGAAAAAACTCTTCGTGCTATTAATATCGAAAAAAAATAGGTAAAGGCTGTCCCTACCAAAGCAACTTGGACTACCTTTGCATTCTCAATATTTGCCAAGATCCGGTCTCTCCAATAGAAAATCCAAACTAAAACAATAGCTGCAACAATAACTACCGCGTTATCTGTACCTATGAAATGAATCTCCCGACAAAGAAAGTTTACCGCCATTGTTAGCAGAATATAATCAATTTCCAATCGATAAAGCAATGAACGAACCAGAAATAATATTACGGCGATACTCATCAAAAATATCGCTAATGTCTCATGGTTTTCTTTCAATATCAAAGATTTTGAATAATCTTCTGCCCAATATACAAAAAATACTCCCAGAAAGGCGGGAATAAAACACCAAATCCCCCTGAACGAAAAAATCAATTTCAACCCGTCATAAAAAGCGTGTTGGGTTTTTTCATTCCATAAATGGCTATGGAATTTTTTGATTAAACTATTAAAATTGATTTCAATTTTCCCCCGTTTTGAAAAATAATTTTTTAACAGGTTGTCTTAATTTTTCCAAATCTTAAAAGCTGATGTAACTTGATAATCAACGCTCAGTCGTTGAAGCATCATTGGTTGGCCCAGAAGGTCTTGGGGGGAAACTCTCCGACGTCTAAACTAGTCCCCGGCCTTTCTGCGAAATACCCGCCAGATACCAAACGCTATGACGGCACTGATACCACCCTGCAGCAGGTTCGGTATAATTTCGGCCAGCGCAGCTTTAGCGTCGGTGACACCGAAAAACCGAATTGTTTTGGCAAGCAGGGGATAAAGAAAAGCTTCAAAGACAAAGTATCCGGCGACCAAAATAATAATGCCGATTACCAGGGCAATAATCACCCGTCCCACTGAGGTGCTTTTGGTTTTGCCGCCAATGGCACCGACGGCGGCCCCCTCCAGTCCTTTGACGATGGCGGTTGCCAAAATAAACTGGGGGAAACCAATAGCATCGGCCACAGCAGGACCGATTAAACCCACCAGGCCGCCAATTAAAGGCCCATACAAAAGCGCGGCAATCATAACAAAGGTATCACCCAGATTAAAATATCCCCCGGTTGCCGGTATTGGAATGCGAATAATCGTTGTTCCAACGAAGGCTAAAGTTGCAAAAGCAGCGACGATGCCCACATTAACGAGCTGTTTGACTTCTGATGAATTCGACATACTTTTTCTCCCTCCAACAATTCGGCAATTTAAAAAACGGGACACAGATTGACACAGGTAAACACAGATGAAATGTTGTTAGGATCTCGATGCTTCATTCCCTATCAATCCCTTTAATCCGTGTTCATCCGTGTCCCTGAAAAAAATTTCTGCGATCGACCCGGCAACTGCGAAATTTCGACGGCCCAGAGCGGAATATACTGAATTGATGCGCAAATTCCTTCAACGCCGATCTGGGTCATGTCTTTAATTAACGCGCTAAATCTGCGGCCAAGCAAAATGAGTCTACCCTGCACCGACACTGTTGATGATGCTTTCAGCGAGGAATCGATCCATTTTTTATATTGCGCCTCCTCTCTCATTGTTTCAACTATAGTCGGTATAACAAAAAATACAATATGGTTAAACACTCTTAGAAACATTAAGATCCATTTTTCAATTTTAGAAACACCGTTGGGAGTGTTCAACATACCCTGTTCAAAATCCTGAAACGGAATAATAGCCACCAGACTTAATGCCAGTGGTATAACCGTCAGCATCGTAATACAAAGAAAGACATAATGGGCGCTGTACTCCGCCGGACCCAAAGGATAGCCCAACCCAAACAAAAAAATGAGATAGGATATTCCGGCACCCACAAACACCACCGGCATCGCAATCAGAACCGCAATGGTCACAACGTTGGGGAAAAACTGCTTACCGGTGATGACCAGAATACAAAAATTTACCACCAGAAAATAAATAACCCACCCGTAAGTGATCCCGGGAAATATCTCGGCCTCAAAGGAAGCCACCGGATATCCCGTAAAAGCGGGCACCGCTAAAATTATCAGAATAAAAAATTTCAGTTTCCAATTCATTCGCAACTCAATCGAATCTCAAACGTCGAATTCCCGCTGCCGTTAGTCGTTTTAGGAGTCCGGTCCACCCGGACAACGCTCTTGGCTATGGGGCGCCACCAGGGTTTATGAGATATCAACATTATAGGAATCCCACATGAATGAGCCACCTTGACAATAGCGGCCACGAGCGCCACGGCTGAGGTCCGGGGCAAGCCCCAATCAGGCTCATCCAAAATTAGGGCCCCCGGCTGACCGCAAAGTCGGACGGCCACCAGCATGGCCTTAACCTCCAGCAGCGAACGGAACCCGGCCATGCCGGTCGCTGGTTCCTGGATGACTTCCTGACCCGCAACGCCCATAATGGTCCTGTATTCGGTCAGCAATTTCCTGCATAATTCATCCGGCTTCAATCCACTGGCATATAAGGTTGAACCCGCTATCGTTTCAAAGGAACGCAACAGCGTCTGAGTGATGACATCTTGAAACAGCAATCTTGGCGGTCCGGATTTTTCGGCTCGTGCTAAAACAGCCTGTCCGTCAATCGCAATCGCACCTGCCAATATTCTGGCAATTAAACTTTTCCCCCGGCCGTTTTCACCCACAATCAAACAGGGGGAATGCGCCGAAGTCTCAAAATCAGCCACCCTGGCATGGGTCTGCCGGGAATATATCGGGTTGAGGCTTGACCCCAGCGGAATCCGGAGATCCTCGAAATAAAGGTCAAAATCAATGCAATCCTTTAAAATGCTGTTTGGAAACTCTGCGTCTGTTACAGGTTTATCAGAATCTTCTCCTTCCAGTGCCAACAATTGCACCGGATGGTCCGAACAACGGTAGCCGTCAAACAGCCTTTGAAAAAAGTGCGTATTTTCCCGGGAGAGCCAGCTGAAAGGGCTGGCAATGATCAGCTTTTCCATGTAGGTCGACGCCACCGATGCCTTGGCGAGAGCCAGCTTGACGGTTTCTCCCCCGGACAGCGTTCGCATGGGTTGATCCAAAAGATCTACTAGGTCGAACTCCCGGGCCACATCTTCCACGGTAGGGCTAATTGTTTTATTTGCATCACAGGCACACAGGACGGCTGCTTTTAAGACCTGCCAGGGTGTACCGAATGCAAGACCGTCTCGGGGGTTACTGGTAATATAGGCCAACCGGTGTCTGGTAAATGCTGCCAGCTTTTCAAGCGAAATATTTGTAAAGTCTTTCCAGAAAAGCCTAGGTCCTGAATATTTGCGGGGAATGAGCGAAAAGACACTATCTCTGAAGGCCTGCTCCCGTTGCTCATAGCTATAAAAATATTCGGTTGCCAATTGAATGGTTGCGCTCATCAAAACTGTCACTTAATGAATGCGACGGAAAAGGCCAGCAGAAATTGCCCGGTATAATACAGGGGTAATCCAAGAAGGCGGTTGAAAAATTCCTTTTTTAAGAACCGATCCCGGGCCACAAACAGATCCGAAATATAAAAGCTCACAGCACCGAATATTACCAGGAATCGTCCCGTCGAAGGGAGCCTGGTATCACCGAGGACAGTGAAGGCCCCAATAACCATCGCCGTAATAACAAAAATGTAAGCTATCACGGGTACCAGCATGGGGCCCAGATGAGGCCGCAACCAGAAAAACACCAGGCCGCTGATGGCCAGACCGATAGCACCGCCACCCCAGGTCCATGGATTTGAATCCGCCACATAGAAAAAACAGATAACATAGCACACATGGCCCAGCAGAAAAGATACCAGACCGAACAGGAACATTCGTTGCTGGGGCAAAGCCAGAAAAACATCCCCGCCCAGGCAAAAAATTAACCCAATCAATAGAATGTAAAAATATTCGGAGAAGAGATGGGGTTGGAGAAGAGCGGTTAGGATAAAGAGGCAGGAAAGGATCGTCTTGGTCGGGAGCTTGCCCTTCTGATTTTCATTTTTTTCAAAAAACAGAAGCCCGGCAAGTAATCCAGCTGCTGCTATGATGATGACAATATTCAACATAAGACAAGCCAGGGGCTTTGCCCCAAGTGGAATGCTGGAAAAATGGAATGCTGGAAAAATGGGCATAGGCTCCCAGCTCGGAGAGCATATCCTCCAGCCGGTAATTCAACGGGCTGGAAGTGAACTCGGGGAGGATGCTATGTATGGGATAAATTGCAAAAATCGGTCTGACGATGAAGTTTATAATGGATTAAAACCTTTGAAAACCCAATATTCCATCGTTCCACTATTCCATTATTCCATTGTTAGGGCTAAAAATTCAGGCTTCAGTAAATACCCCATACTTAAATTTAGTTGCAAAAATTCCGATTAGTTATGTTAGACGAGGCCTTGATCCAGCATGGCATCCACCACCTTAACAAAACCGGCGATATTGGCACCGACCTCGTAGTTGCCGGGCTGTCCATACTGCTCGGCCGCATCCACACAGGTGCGGTGAATGGTTTTCATGATGAGTTTCAGGCGATTATCCACCTCTTCACGGGTCCATGATAAACGCATGCTGTTTTGGGTCATCTCAAGGCCGGAAACCGATACCCCGCCGGCATTGGCGGCTTTGCCCGGACCGTAGAGGATTTTGTGGTCCTTAAAAATATCAATGCCATCGGGCATCGTGGGCATATTCGCGCCTTCGCTGACCAGGAAAACGCCGTTATGAATTAAATTCCGGGCATCTTTGGCGTTAATTTCATTCTGGGTGGCACTGGGAAAGGCGCAATCGGCTTTATGGTCCCAGAGAGGATTGTAATCCAGAGCCGAATCTATGTCTGTATGCACCGCAGAAGAAAATTTTTCGGTGTATTCACTGATGCGACCCCGGCGTACGTTTTTAAGTACCTTCACATATTCAAGCTTTTCGCCGTCAATGCCGCTTTCATCATAGATGTAGCCCGAAGAATCCGAGAGGGTGACGACTTTGGCGCCCAGTTCAATGAGTTTCTCGGCGGTGAACTGGGCCACATTGCCGGATCCTGATACCAGGCATGTTTTGCCGTCGAAGGTTTCATTGCGTGTCGCCAGCATCTCGGCAGCAAAATAAACTGAGCCGTAGCCCGTTGCCTCAGGACGGATCAGGCTGCCCCCCCAGTTCAAGCCTTTACCGGTCAAAACCCCGGTAAATTCGTTGCGCAGCTTTTTATACATACCGAAAAGGTATCCGATTTCCCTGGCCCCTACACCAATATCACCGGCCGGTACATCCGTGTCCGGGCCGATATGGCGAAAAAGCTCGCTCATAAAGCTCTGGCAAAATCTCATCACTTCGTTGTCGGATTTGCCTTTGGGATCAAAATCGGAGCCGCCTTTACCGCCGCCCATCGGTAAGGTCGTAAGGGCATTTTTAAAGACCTGTTCGAAAGCCAAAAATTTTAAAATCCCCAGATTGACCGACGGATGAAACCGCAATCCGCCTTTGTAAGGCCCCAGAGCGCTATTCATTTCAATCCGAAAGCCCCTGTTCACCTGAACATTGCCCTGATCGTCCGCCCAGGGTACCCTAAACAGAATCACGCGCTCCGGCTCTACCAGTCGTTGTGGAATCTTGGCCTGGTGATAAATCGGATTTTGATCCAGTACCGGTTTTACGGATTCCATGACTTCGCTGACCGCCTGATGAAACTCCCTTTCCTGGGGGTCTCTATCCTTTACTACTTCCATAATATCAACCATACAACCTCCTGTTCCAGACAAGCCGTAATTGACTATTGATTTGGATGCTCAATATCAATTTCGGCAGACAGATACAAGCACAATCTTAACCGATATGTCAATTCAGGAACTCGTAGAATTCAGAATCGATTTTTTTAATGATACCTGCATTCAGTGCAGATCTCCAAATTGTGCAGGAAGTAGATTCGGCGCCAAGAACCCG
Source organism: Desulfobacterales bacterium (assembly GCA_049669725.1). Lineage (GTDB taxonomy): Bacteria > Desulfobacterota > Desulfobacteria > Desulfobacterales > JAFDCJ01 > JAFDCJ01. The sequence goes on along the minus strand of JBATKU010000083.1, from coordinate 11,440 downwards.
ATCACAACTGTCTCCCTGGCGAAGAAGGCAGTACGATCCGGCTTGCTTTCAGGGATAGGATGCCCGGCGGGGTATTGGAGAATAACTTTTTGAATCCTTTTGTTGGTGCTTTCATAAAATCGTTCTCCATAGTAACGTTTGAACCAAAGATATATACTCAACTCCCGGGTGTCAACGTAGAACAAACCCGGTTGGAACCCGAAATTTAAACCAATTCTTTGAGGTGTCGGGGAGTTTTTCACCCAAAGCCTTTGTGGTTAACCATTAGCCCTATGCCGATTGTCAGAAGTCCGCCAGGGGAGTAGCCCGTGCGAACCGTAACAGATAAAGTAGCGAGCCCTGCACACGCCCCCTATCCTTTGCGTTAAGCCCGTACAGGCAGAGACGACCATCGCCGCCGTGTGAATCTGTCTTCTGGGGCTGGTTCAGATCTAATTTCAGTCCGCCAAGGCGGACCGTTGTCCAGTTTCCTGAAAATATGGTTACGGCTCGCACGGGCTACTCCCCTGGCGGACAGAACGTCGATTGAAAAACTCCCCGACCCCTCAATTACTCAAAAAGTGCGCTTGCCTCGCCGGAATCTGGATAAAAAGTTTTGCAGGCGCTGGGCAAAAAGGTATAACTTCAACGGTCTCTCTTTTCCGGTTTGCCTAAGAAAATACAATCCAATGCAGGCCATTACAAAATTCGGCAGCCACATCCCGATCACCGGCGGATAAGCACCATTTTTGCCCAAAGAATAACCCGCCGTCAAAAGCAGGTAATATAGAAAGAAGAAAAATAGACACACTATCAGACCGAAGGAGCGCTGGGTGGATTTGGATTGGATACCCAGCGGAAAGGCCAACAATCCCAATGCCAGGCAGGCTACGGGAATAGAAAAGCGCCGGTGCAAGGAGATCTTGGCTTTATAATAAGCTTCTTCATCCTTGCCCGCCAATTTTTCGATATACTGGCGCAGTTCCGAAACACTCATTTCATCCCGGCCTTTCTTTCGTTTGGAAGCGCTGGCGAGCTGCTTTTTAAAATCAAGGCTCAATGTATACGTACTAAATTGAATCGAATTCGCCGATCGTTCTTTAAGATTGGTCTGATGGATGGAACCGTTGGACAAAATCAAGTGATAGATAGACTTCCCAGGTTCACTTATCAATCTGCCCTCGGGTGCAATCACCGTGCTGACGACATCCGGTTGTCGTTTATCCTCAATAAAAACGTCAATCAGTTTCTTATTTTTTACATCGATTTTATTGATATACAGCATAACGCCTTTAAAGGTGTCATTGAAGGTTCTTTCCTTTAAACCGATATCCGCATTGGAAGCGGCCACCTTCAGGGCCAATTCTTCCAGGGATGCTTTGGCCCGCGGCGCCCCATAAAGCGTTATAAAAATGGTAAACAAAAATCCGATCACGGCGAAAATCAGTACCGGCGGAAGTAATCCATAGATGCTGTGACCGCATGACTTCATCGCAACGATCTCATTATCGCTGGATAGCCGCAGGAAGGTCAGCAATATGGCCAGCATGACCGACATTGGAATAATAAATACCAGAAACGACGGCAGCGTATAAAAGATGATAACGAAAACAGTCCGGATGCTGAGGTTATAATTGACGATCCAGTTGGCTATTTCGATCATCTCCGTCATTAGAAACAGAAAGGCAAAGACGAAGATATTGATGCTGAATGGGACGAACATCTCCTTCAGGATATAGCGATTGGTGATGGAATTCAGCCTCATGAATAGGATCTTTTATTGGTAATAATCAGCTTGTCTCCTACCCGGGCAACAACTTACAGGGCACCATGCCGGTTCTCAAAATCTTCCCGTTTTTCCAGGGCACAACTATTACAATTCATGGAGCCGTTGACTTTTTCGATTTTAATCTAACAGATCAATCAACAAGATCGATGTCAGTAATAATTGATCAGGTCTAACATTAGGAAATATAACGAAATCCGGCTTTAGTGTCAACATCTGCAGACTGCCGCCAGCTTATTTTGCTCTGGAAATGCGATAGGAAAACTCCGGGGTAAAACGCCCCCCTATTAATTTGCCGTCCAGAGAATGTCCGACACAGCCACCTCCTTTTCAATCAAACCGTATTGAAGGGCGAAATCAGCAAATTGCTGCCAGCGTTTTACGTCCAGCTTCTGATCGGAGGCATAATAGGGCAATGTCAGTTTAAAGGCCCCGGTTTCGGTCTTGTTGTCGGCCTCGGGCACTTCTTTAATATAATTTTTGAGTGCGGTCTCGGAATTTTTGCGAACATATTCGATAGCCCGGGCAATCACCCGGTGAAAAGCCATCATCGAGGCCTGCTTTCTATTTAAAGTTTTTTTACTGGTAACAAAAATCAGCTCATCGTAATCCGGTATTCCCCACTTTTCCAGCTCGAAATACCCGACCTCATAGCCTTTTTGGGCCATGATGACGGTTTCATAGGTCTTAAAAGGACCCATCACCGCATCGACCTTACCCGCTGCCAGGGACTGCACAATGGCAAAGCCGACATTGATTGCTTCATACTGTTGGATGCCATTCAGTTTGGCAAAAGCATCCAAAAGCACATCCATCAGGCCCGGTACGGTATAACCGATTTTTGTGCCTTCCAAATCCTGGGGCGTAATAATTCCTTGGCCTTTTAAAAACAGGAGCGTCGTCAATGGGTGCTCAATTAATCGTCCGACGACAACAATATCAAGGCCCCGGGCGGCGGCGATTATGGTCTGGGGTTCATACGAAACGGCCAGGTCCACCTTACCGGCTGCAGCAAGCTTGAGCGCATCGGATGTCTCCGAGGGACTGATAATTTCAATTTCAAGTCCTTCATCGGCAAAGAATCCCTGGTGTCGCGCCACATAAATCGGCAGGTGGTCAACATTGGGAAACCAGTCCAGGATCAAAGTCAATTTTTGCGCCGCATCAATGGATGATGCCCCAAATGAGGTTAAGAGCACCACCATCAACACAATTTTATGAAATTTAGGCATTATAACTCCTTATTAGGGCTTCGGTGAACATAAAATTTACATATTGAACATCGAATTAAGATGTCGCTGCGTTCCGCAATTTTATTTAGATTGATTATTATTTCTGTTTCTTCTTCTTTTTCGTTCAACGTTCGATGTTGGACGTTCGATGTTCGATGTTGATTTTTTTATACCCCTCCCAATGGATGGTTTACAGGTTGGCAGGTTAAGCAACAGATTAACCGGCAGACTCTTAATTTTTCCACCTAATTATTTTCTTCTCCAGATACCCAACAAACACCCACAAAGACAATCCCATAACCGACAGCCACAATATGGCGGCAAATACCAGGTCGACATTCAGTCTGGCATTGGCCTGAATCATCAGATAGCCAAGCCCCTGTTGCGCGCCGACCCATTCGCCGATCACCGCCCCGATGGTTGCGACCGAAACGCCGACCTTCAATCCGGCAAAAAAATGAGGCAGTGCCCAGGGCCAGTATAACAGCCGCATGGTTTTCCAGAACCCCGCACCCATCAGTTGGAAAAGAATCCGGAATTCAGAATCGCAGCTTTTAAAGCCTTCCAGTAAACTCACCGTAATGGGGAAAAAAATAATGACGGCCGCCATCAGTACCTTGCTGGCAATTCCGTATCCCAACCATATTACCAGCAAGGGTGCAATTGCAAAAACCGGCACCGCCTGGGAAGCAACCAGAAACGGTGCAACTGCGTTTTCCACCGCCGGGTGGGCAAACATTATCATTGCCAACGGCACCGCCACCATCAAGGAAAGCAAAATGCCGACCAGCACTTCCATGGCCGTTGTTGCGGCGTGCGGCAGCAACATGGGTGCCTGAAAGACCGCCACCGAAATGATGCGCGATGGCGGGGGCAGGATAAAATCAGGAACATTGAATCCTCTGCAGGCCGATTCCCAGGCCACAAGTATTATAAATATCAGGGCCCCGGAAAAAAGTGGCGCGCGCTTCATTTTACTAATTCCTCCTGCAGGAGGTTTAATACATATTCCTTGATCCGGATTAATTGAGGATCATCGAGCCGCCTCAGTTTGGGTCCCGGCAGGGGAAATTGATCCAGCACCCTCATGGGACGTCCGCTTAAAACCAGAACTTCGTCGGCGAGCCTGAGGGCTTCCTCGATATCATGGGTAATCATGAGAATGCTTTTTTCAAATTCAACCTGCAGCATCAACAGCAGTGACTGCAAACTTCTGCGGGTGATGGCATCCAGGGCAGACAGGGGTTCGTCCAACAAAACAAGTTCGCGCTCAAACATCAAGGTTCGAACCAGCGCACAGCGCTGCCGCATCCCGCCGGATATCTGGCCGGGCAGATAGGATTCAAAACCTGCCAGCCCCAGCTGCCTGAACAGTGACTGGGCCTTTTTACCGACCGCGGGTAGGTCCTCACCGGCAATCTTAGCCGGCAGCAGGGCATTATCCATCAACGAAAACCACGGCAGCAGTAAATCCTTCTGCTGCATGTAGGCGGATATATCCTGCAGGTATTCGACAGCCTCTCCGCACCATGATACGTTGCCACCGTCCCTGGCTGCAACACCGGTAAGCACATCGAATAACGTGCTCTTGCCGCAACCGGATGGTCCGATCAAAACCGTAAAGCCCCTGGAGGGCAACTCTAAATTAAAGTTTTCGAAGATGGGAAGATCGCCGAAGCGTTTGCTCAGATTTGAGACATTCAGCATGAAGCGATTCCTCCGATATGGGTAAATACCGGAGGACTGGGAAATGGAAAGAATTCGAGCGTGCAGATACCCACATCCCTGCGCCGGCATTATCCGGATCAGGTTCCAGGGGTCGAGGCTATCCGCCTCCTCTCAGCCAATGGTGTACGGCTCCCCCAGCGATTTTTTAAATTACAGTTATCACTTTAGAACATCAATGTCAAAAGAAGATCTGGTTAGGGGCTTCACCCCCCTTGGAATGCTGGAATGTTGGAATATTGGCAAAATGGGTCTGGAAACACAGAAATATTGGACGACCGGACCTCCAAAGGTGGAAGACCACAAAGTTTCAATGGATAATATCCTTTCAAACCCAATATTCCATCATTCCACTATTCCATTATTCCAACATTGAAGCAAATACTCATGCCTAAATAAATGTCCTATCTTTCTTTTAGATCAATTTGAATTTGCGGTAGAGTTTGACAACTGCTTCAGTATGTTTTCAAGCTTTTCCAGCTCGCGACCGTATCCGGCCCAGTCTCCTTCCCGCAGGTATTCCTTGGCTTTATAGTAGTATCCCAAAGCCCGGGCACTGAGATCGGATGTTTGGCCGGTCTCCGGTATAACAGCGGAGACTTCTCGCCTTTGGGCTGTCTCGCTACCCAGAACCCGGCTCAACGCTTTGTCAAGTCTTTCCTCCATGACCACCCGATTGCCCAGGGCCACAATCACCCGTTTTAATTCCGGCAACGAGGCCGTCGTCGTGCTGCCCTTTCGGGCAGGCCTTACGGCCTGCTGCTTCTGGGGCTTGACACCGGTTTGGGATTGGGGCACCGGAGCAGGCCGTTGGGCTTCCTGTTTGGCTTCCAGATAAATCGGCTCCACGTAAATAAAAGCATCGCGCATCGGAATAGCCAGCAGGTTGCCCCGGATGACCCGGGACCCGCGCTGACCCCACAGGCTGAGTTCGCGGGAGATTTCCGTTTGTTGATCGATCCGGGCTTCAATCTGCATGGGGCCATATACCAGCTGGTCCTTGGGCAGTTTATAGACGATGAGGTTGCCGTAGTTCGGAAAATCGCTCCTGGCCGCCAGCCAACCGATCATGTTGTCCTTTTTAGCCGGTGTATAGGGAAGCATCAGGAGAAACTCCTCCTTATCGGCTTCCGGAAGCTTTATGATAATATAATAAGGCTTCATCATCTGCCGGTTGTCACCGTAAATTTCATCCGGAGCTTCCCAGAGATCTTCCTGATTGTAAAACACCTGAATGTCCTGCATGTGGTACCGGGCATAGGTTTGCACCTGGATATCAAACTTGTCGACGGGGTAACGCAGGTGTTTTTTTAAGTCCGCCGGCATCGTTGCCAGGGGTTTGAAAAGATCCGGATATACCTGGGCATAGGTCCTCAGAATGGGGTCCTGCCCATCGATGGTGTAGTAGCTGACATTTCCGTCATAGGCATCGATGATGACCTTGACCGAATTGCGGATGTAATTGAGCCCCATACTTCTGAAAGGGTTTTTGGATCGTTTGGAATAGGGATACATGTTGGAAATCGTATAGGCATCCTGGATCCAATAAAGCCTGCCCCCTGACACCACCATGTAGGGATCGGTGTCATAGGCCAGGAAGGGCGCAATCGCTTTCACCCGCTGCCTGATCCGGCGGTTGAACATGATCCGGCTCTCCGGCTTCAAGTAGGTCGTAAACAGTATCTGGGGATCCTGAAATTCGATCGCAAACAGAAGTCGCTTCAGAAAGGAATCGATGGCAACCCCGCCCTTGCCCTGGTAATCGGTGTAGACGTTCTTATCTCCCTTGGGGTAATCGAATTCCTGGGCACTGGTTTTGACCAGGACGTATTCGGCGGTCTTTTCACCGTAATATATTCCCGGTCGATCAATCTTGAGGCCGATATCCACCACCGGGGGCAAATCCTTTATCATGAGCTGCGGGAGACCTTCGCTGGTAACCTCATTGACGGGGCTCATGGCCAGACCATAGCCATGGGTGAAGATCAGATGCCGGTTGACCCAGGTGTTGGCCTGGGGCGGAAGCTGGTTGACGACCATCTCCCGTGCGGCCAGCATGACCTGCCGGTAAGTGTTGTCGATCATGTAGCGATCCACATCCACGTTGTTAAAATTATAATAAAGCCTGATAGCCTGAATCTGCCGGTAGGTCTGCAGCAGAGGACGTTCATCCCAGACCCTGATGTTCTGGATGGTAACATCATGGCCGCTGATATCCTCTGCGCTCAGCTCTTCATTGATTTCAAAATCGACCTCTTTGATATTGTTCAAACTATAGGCCTTGCGGGTAAACTCAATATTATGGGCAATAAAGGGGGATTCCCTGGCCAGTTCATTGGGCTTAACCACAACTTGCTGAACCAGGACCGGAAGACCGTTGGCCAGGACCAGAATGGCAACCACCCACACCCCGCCGCTGATCAGGAGCTGTTTCATCTTCAGCCGAAAGGCGTTGTAAATCAGAAAAATGCTCCACAATAAAGATATCACCATCAAGGCCCTGAAGGCGGGTATTCGAACGTGGACATCCGTATAGCTGGCGCCAAAGGCCGGTCCCTGGGTGGAGTAGAGAAGACCGTAGACCTTCAGATGATAACCCCATGCGATCAGCAGGACCATGATACCGGCAAGCACCAGGAGGTGCTTGCTGACTTTTTCGGAAAGTTTAATTTTTGGTATCTGGCTGGGCCTATCATCTGCCAGAAGCACTTCTCCGATAAACTGAACCCCGCCGTCCTTTATATACCAGATAACCGTCACCAATCCGGCAAACAGCAGCATAATCATCAACTGCTCCCGGATAAACATATAAAAAGGCAGTGAGAACACATAGAACCCGATGTCCTTGTTAAATATGGGGTCATTGATACCGAAAGGGTTTTGATTTAAAAAGCTGAGGAGCATATTCCATTGTTCGGAAGCCCTTGAGGCAATAAAAAAACTGACAATCAGAATGGCGGCTAAAATAAGGTTGTCCAGGGTAGCGCCCGAAATCGGGAAACCGCCGATTTCAGCTTTTGGCCGCGGCCCGCCGGCGGGACTTAAACGCTGGGCGATCTGGAGGTTGACGGCCAGAATGACGATCATAAAAAACCAGACAGCCGCGACAAGTCCGAATTTCCCCACGATCATGGTCCAAAACACGGAGGCGAAGCCCAGATTCTTGAACCACAGCCAGTTGGGATAAAAAGCGATAACCGTCCCTACAAAGATAACGACAAGGATTGCCAGTAAAATAAGTGACCGCTTCATATTCATAATTTTAGGCTCCGAAAAAATGACCCCGCTTGAGTCAAAACTCAAATACGTGTTATGGGGGACTGGTTAACGGCTAATAGTTTTGCGGTGGTGATCATAGAGGGTATTTCTATTTTATGCAAGCGTCAAAACAACCGACACTTTTGAATGAAACAGGCTTGGCATTTTTATTTCCGCTGTACACGGGATTCAGATATGTGCGCCCGCAGGCGCTGTGGGGTGATGCTGTGGGCGGGGTATAAGATGGCAAAGGGCGATGGGCGGACAGAAGGAGTCTTCTCCGGATTCGTTTCGGCGAGGCTGGACGGCTGCAAATGAACCCCGCAGCCGTCCGCTTGACGCTTTTCAAGCCCCGCTGAACGGGGCTGTAGCTGCAAAACCGGCGCCAGCCCCGCTGAATCCGTTGTTTAGTACTCGGTCGAAAGCACCTGGTCTTCGGTCGGTACAAAATCGATCACCTCATGCTTGGGTGGATGCGATTTCTGGGTCATCAGGCTGACGACCACCATAACGATCAAAGAGACCACCGGCGGTATCATGGTATCAATACCGGCCAGATGTTCCGGTATATTGTAAAACAGGTATAATCGCAGCGCAGATCCCACCAAAAATGCCCAAAGGGCCCCGGGAGTATTGGCCTTTTTCCAGTACAGACCCAGGGTCAGCGGCACCAGACAACCCGCAAACACGACGTCAAAGGCCAGAACCAGCAGAAGCCCTGGCTCCGGCTTGACAATGGCCGTGTAAACCGCGCCGACCATGATAGGAATGGCCGCCAGTCGGGTGACGATCAGAAGCCGGCGATCAAGGGCCATCCGGTCGGAATCCGAATAGTCTTTTTTCCAGATCTGGAGGATGTTGCGTTGCAATATGTTTCTGCCAAAAACGGAAGACACTCCCAGCAACCCCCCATCGGCGGTGGATAATCCGGCGCCGACGATGCCGCCCATCACCAACAGACCGAGGAGGAACGGCATGTGTTCGGTGGCCATGGTCGACATCACCATCCGGGGGTCCGTAACTCCCGGGACCAGCTTAAGGGCCATCAGCCCGATAAATGACGCTGCAACGCCGGTTACCACCGTAAAACCGGCGCCGTAGTAACAGGCCCTGCGGGCGGTTTCGGGGTTCTTGGCCGCAAAGACCCTTTCCATAAAATCGAGGGCCACCACATCCCCGAGGCCAAGCGCCAGAATACCGGCCCAATTCAAATAGGCACCATTGGCCGGATCGGTTAACCCGCTCATATCGAGGGCTCCGCTTGGAATTGCAGCGGCGAAAAAGTCCCAGCCATAAGTAGCCAGCAGCCAGATAAAAGCGGCGATAAATCCAAATATAGCGGGATATGACTGGGCGATATCGGTGGCCACCACCGACCAGAGTCCACCGGCAATCGTGTAGAGAAACACGATCACGGATATGATGAGCAGGGCGGTCATATAGTCCCAGCCGAAAATACGGCCCAAAATCCAGGCGCCGCCGGAGATGTTGCCCGCCAGCAGGAGGATAAAACTGAAAGACATGGCCAGTCCGACGAAGACTTCAACCAGCCCGCTGTATCGCCGATAGTAAAAATCGGGCAGGGTGATCAGGTTCATCCGGTTCAGGGGCTTGGCGTAAAAGGTTCCGGTAACCACCAGGCACAGGGCCAGGCCGAGCGGGAATTGGAAGCCGGCCCAGAAGCCGGCCGAATACGTCATCGCCGCGTTGCCCATGGTGGCATTTGCATCCAGCGACTGGGCCAGCATGGTCGTGCCGACCAGGAAAAAGGGCAGGCTTTTGCCGGCAATAATATACTGTTTGCCGCTGCCCTTGACAAAATAAAACATGCCCATACCGAGTAAGAAAAATACGGCCAGATAGATAATCATACCAATTTGCCAGTTGAGACCTAAAGCCATAACAGGACCTCCTTATTTGCTGTGAAGAATTTTCTTCTGGGTTGATCGGGGAACCGAAGTCGCGTGAATTTCCCGTTGGATTCCAAGGATTTCTTCTCACCCCCCGGGATATGGTCCGGCCATGCTCTCTAAGATTGCTCTTGGGGTAAAGGGCGTGTCATTTCATATCCTTTTGAGAAATCATCCTCAGAAATAAGTTTCCGGCGCCAATGGATCGGTTCCCCTCGTCCGCAGTTGCGGCTGAAAGTTACGATCTTTTGCTGCCGCGCGGTCTCAGGGAAGAGATCCATTGTGCCGGTCATGTCTTTTCACATTCGATACCGCAACGAAGGTATCCGTCTGCGAAGGTTAGAACTAATAGCCCTCAACCTGGTTCGGGAAGTAATCTTCGTATTCCCCTCTCTCGCCCTTCTCGCCGGTGTCTCGCTCGATATCGAGCGTGGTGCAGTGCAGGGCGCCGCCGAATGGGATCACCTTTTCGTACGGAATCGGAATCACTTCCACGCCCAGCCCGTCGAGCTGTTCCATGAAAGCTGTTTCGCCGGCTTCCACACACATCACGTTCTCGTCAATACTGAATGTGTTAAGGGAGATCCAGGATTTACCCTCGTACAACCCGGTCAGGAAAATGTCGTTCTTGTGAACACGGGTTGGCCGGGCGCCCATCACGACTTCCCAGTCGTTCTGTTTGAAGAGCTGGGTGAACCCTTCATCAACCGGGGGCCAATCCGGGTTGAGGATGACCAGACCAGGCCGCGGCGTACACATGTTCACGTCGATGTGCCACGGGTGGAAGTTGGTCGGCCGGTCACTGTTGATCGGCGTATCAAACGTTACGGCGTGGAAACGGAATCCGTGCTCTCTGCAGAACCGCCGCAGCCAATCTGCGCCCGCATGGTTGCCGACTGCTGAGCGCTGGTAGAACATGTCTTTGCCGAGGCTCCAGATGTCAGCGCCGTCCCAGAGGGATTCCCAGGGGAATTCCCCGTTTTTGTTCTGGAACTGGGCCGCCAGCAACATCTCCCGCTGTTCTTCATCAGTTCGTTTTGTCCGGTCGTGATAGTAGTCCATGTCGTAGTCTTCATCTGTCAGCATCGGGAAGGGAGCTGACGTGTGAAAACAGCTGGAGTCTTCCTTGGCGAGTAGGTTGAAGTACGGCCGTAGGTTGAACCGCTCAAAAACGCGGGTCCGTCGAACCGTTGGCGCGTCGACAATGACGTGGCCGTGAACCAAAGTTACGTCACGCACATTGTTGACCCCGTGCATGTTCAGCTGTCCCCAGCCGATGGGACTATTGAACGGTCGGTTCATCATCATCGGCAGAATCGGGATTCTGTCAACGAGAATTCCCCGTTTTTCAAACGTTTCCACGAAATAGTTCATCTGCTCGTTGGCTGCATCCACCATGTCTTGGGGAAAAGGCATATGACTGGGTAGCTTGCAACCAGGAACATCGTACCGCCAAGCCCATTCGGGGGCCGGCATGTTGGTTCCCTCCGGTCTGCCGATGAGGACCCGCTTCAACCGGGAGAACTCATCCGGAGACCATACCCTGAATG
>JBATKU010000082.1:0-20507 GCA_049669725.1 Desulfobacterales bacterium | reverse complement strand
GTTCCTTATCCATCGATTTCAGTTGGCGTATAGCTGCTGCCGCCGGTCTGTTTTCAAAAATGTGTTTGGCCGAAAACATACCGACGCTGGTGCCCAGTGAACGTTCTCTGAAATGAGCCCCGGGTATGATCGTATAAAAAGCCGGAATATTGAGTTGAGCGTGAATGGTATTTATGATCAGTACCTGCATGTTTATATGTTTAAGGGCCGCAAGACAATTGTGAATCTCTGTCTTTAAATTGTCGCTGGATAGATCGGGCAGGTCATTGATATCGACAGTTTTGCCGGGATTGATCACGTATTCTGCTTCCTCGACCGTGTTAAATTTCGGCAGGCCGCTGGCGACATAGTTTGATTTCGTATTAAAATCACCGGCCAGCTGGGCAACTTCGGTCATGGCCCGACTCAGGGCTTTTTGCGGATTCGGAGTGGTTCCCGCAGTCCAAACGATTTCACTTAAAGCGGGAAAGGTCACCGGGTCATAGGCCAGGGCACCCACGGTGGGTATTCCGGTATCCAATGAGAAATCAGATAGGTAGAGCTTTACACCGGCATTCTGATATTTTTGAAACATTTCGATTACCACCGGGTCGGTTACGGATTCGGGCCGAATGGCGGCAACTTTCAACTTGTTCTGACTGATCAATGACGACGTATGTCTTTCAACGATTTCACAAATCCCCTGAATTAATGCTTCCTCAACACAGTTGCCCGCCGATGGCCCGTTAAACTCATTGATGGCGAAAAACCAGTCAAACGGTATCAGGACCTCTTTTTCCAGGGTCAAATTGTAACCCCAGGTCCATTGCAGGGGAAGGCTTTCAAATATTTTACGGGTTAGGGGTAAATCATCGGTTTTATCATGGACGGATTGGGCAATCATTTCAAAGGGAATGGCCTTGTCTTTGACATTGGTATATGTATCGGTGAAAAAATTATCCGAATTCTTGGCAAAACTAAAAAAACTGAACCTTTCAGCCAACTCCATTACGGCACTGGCTTCGGCCTGCTGCGGGGTGCCGCCTTTGCCCATCTGTTTTTTGGTTCCGGTGACAGCCGCAGCATCCTTGCCGCAGGTACTGAAATATACTGGAATATCCAACCGACCGTTATCAATACGAATGGCACTTTTTAGGATATCCAAATCAATTGCATCTACTTTATTTTTGAAGCGCTTTACCGTTTCTTCCGGGTGCAATATTTTATCCTGATCTTTGGTAAAACTTTTATAGGCATCATTTAATTTAACGGTGTAATTCATCGAGTTCCTCCTGAAGACTAATCTCTGCGTTTTTCAATTGACCCCTATTTTTTGATTTGATATGAAAGGCTTTCCGACTGTGGGGATGTAGCTCAGATGGGAGAGCGCGGCGTTCGCAACGCCGAGGTCAGGGGTTCGATCCCCCTCATCTCCACCACCCCACTGAAATCATTGAATTTATTACCGTTTTTGGCCTCTTGAACAACCCATTGCTACAAGAAATTGTACCAGAGAGGAGGCCAAAAGTGGCAAAAAAGAAAAAATTAACATCCCCTTACCACAATGTATCAAAACCGGTCGAGTGGCTCTTAGCCGATAACGGCCTTGATGTCAATAAAGAGTCCGAGAGTTTTAAAAGGCTGTGCCGTGAGATTCTGAAAGTTGAGGTCAAACTTCTGGAAGTAGTCAAGCATTACCGAGACAAATAGATACCCCAGCTTGTGAGAACGAATGTCAAAAGGACCCTGTCCGAACGAACCATCAATAAACACCTTACCAGAATCGGAACACTCTTCAACCATATCAGTTCTGGTCTCCGGTCATAGCCCCGCTCGGAAGTTGTATCCAAACTTGAATACCCTGGCCTCGGCCTGAGTGCTCTAATTCGCAATACTGAAATTGACTACTGGAATGGATTTCGGTAAAATCGGAATTATGGCTGTGGAGCGGAATTTAAGCAATATCCGCCACTGACAAGAAAGCTTGCTAATACATATGTTAGGTGACTCTCCGTGAAGATCAGCAAACCTCAAATCGTCCGAGAAAACAAACAGATAATACATCGGGTTGGTGTGGAATCTATTAAGGGCAATGAAACCCTTTGGTTCAGCTTACATGAGTCATTTGGTGACCTTTTGTCGAACTCTTGTGACGCATCCTTAGTGGCCCTCCTCATTCCTGCTATGGCAAGCGGTGAGGACATTCATCTCAACGGCATGATTTCGGAGAAGCTCTTGTCTAACCTTTCGGGACCCTTTCAAAGATTGCTGCAGCATGTTATCCCGTCGCTACGTCAGGTAAAAATTTACCCAGAGGACGTATGTCGAGGCCAAGCCAACCCGGCGCCAGGTGTGGCAACAGGGTTTTCTGGTGGCATCGATTCATTTTGTGTACTGGCGGACCATTATTACTCAAACATTTTTAAGCGATTCAAAGTTACACACCTTCTCTTCAATAATGTTGGATCACACGGAAGGGGAGCTGAGCGATTGTTTCGCCAGCGATACAGACGTCTTTTGCCTGTGGCAGAACTTCTTGAGCTTCCGTTTTTGATGATAAATTCTAATCTGGACTCATTTTATGGTAAGGGATTTGGTTTCCAGCTAACACATACACTGCGCAATGCATCAGTGGCGCTCCTTCTGCAAGGAGGAATAGGCCGCTACTTGTACGCCTCGACCTTTGCTTACGCAGATGTCTTCGTGGGGCCCACCTATGATATGGCTTACAGCGATACCATTATTTTGCCACTTCTTTCTACTGAAAATCTTGATGCCTTTTCTGTCGGTAGCGAATACACTCGAGTTGAAAAGACACTACGTGTGGCCGAAGTCCCTGACTCGTATAAAACGCTCGACATTTGCGTAAAAGATCACAATACCGGTGGCTATACAAACTGCTCGACGTGTTGGAAATGTCTAAGAACTATTTCCACATTGGAAATTGCCGGATACCTCGAGCGTTATTCAACTTCATTCGATCTTAATGCCTACAATAGACAGAGGAATAGGTATCTTGCAAAATTGTTGGGAAGTCACGATCCGCTAGTGCGGGAAATAGTTCAATTTGCCAAGGAGCGCAACTTTTCATTTCCGATCTCGTCCAGCGTTATTAATGCCACGGGCTTTTATCCGATGGCGAGATTGTCATATCGTGTGATGCGTAAGCTGAAACATATTATCGTCGGGTAGCTGGGGGGTATTTCTCCCTCAGCCCCCCCCATCACTCGGCATGCGGGTTCGCTCCAGGCGTTTCACAGAGACTATTGTACCGTAGCTGGATAATGGATCTTCACCCACAGATCTTTGACAGACAGAAGCCCTTGATCCTTTAGCCATTGGTTGGACATTCTGGTCTGGGGGGCGATGGTACCGGCGCATTTCCATAGGCCTTATCGATTTCCAGTAGCGGACGGTAATACTTCGAGACACGGTGGTAGTCCATTCAACCGTTAAAATATTGGGCTTCTTTAATTTTGTTTGTTACCCAACAGGCTGCATATTATATACTAACTTGATAGGAAATAAAACTCGCAGCGTGCATTTTAACATGTTTTAATTTGCAGGCTCCAGGTTGTAACCAATATTTTTCAATTGGTTCTTTAATAGTGATGGTTCATTTTTAATAGGGCCATCTCAGAGTAAGTACGTCATAGTACTTCATTCTGACCTCCTTTCGCGGGTGGTTTATCGTTTGATGAACCACCCGTTTTTCATACCCAATATTCCATTTTTCCACCTTTCCATTGTTCCATTGGGTATCCAACGGCCAACACCACCTCTCGGGGTCCGAATTCTTTCCTCACAACGATGTTGAAGATATAATCGTGAAAAATTCAGAAGTTTATGAAATTTCATTGATTTCTGATGAATATGGTTTATATTTTATAGATAAATTCTTAAAAACGTTAAGAATTTAAACGATCTTGAATGCCTTAATTTCACCTTTATTACAGGAGCCAATCAATCATTATGAAAAGGAAAGCCGAAGTCGAACGCAAAACAAAAGAGACCGATATTAAGATTTCTCTGGTCATCGATGGCCAGGGGCATGCGAACATAGCCAGCGGGGTTCCATTTTTTGATCATATGCTTACCTTGCTGGCAGTGCACGGTTTTTTTGATCTATCCGTTCGAGCTGTGGGTGACCTGGATGTGGATTTCCATCACACAGTTGAAGATGTGGGGCTCGTGCTTGGAGATACTATCCGTGAAGCGCTTGGCCAACGCCAGGGGATCAAACGCTATGGCCATGCCGTTACGCCCATGGATGATGCTCTGGCAACCGTGACGATTGATTTATCCAATCGACCTTATTTAGTTTACGATGTTCCTGAGTACGCCGTCTCAGGGATTGCGCTCAATCCTTCTTTGACAAAGGAATTTTTCAGAGCCCTTGTCAACCGGGCAGGCATGAATTTACATATTAATGTGGCTTACGGGGATAATGATCATCATGTGGTGGAATCGATTTTCAAAGCATTTGGCAGAGCTTTGGATCAGGCCGCATCCATAGACGGACGTATAACCGGAGTGAGATCCTCCAAGGGGGCTCTGTAAATCGGCTTATCCGGATTTGGTTCACTTTTAAGGTGCATTCGATGCTTGAAATGAATTCCATATTAAATCGACCAGCAACGGTATTGTCATGCATACTATGTATGATGGTTCTGCTTTACGGCTGCCAGACCCCGGTTTATGTATCGGAAGCGTCGTCTGAAGGGGAAAAGTTTAAAAAAATTTTGATTTTACCGTTTAATGATGTAAGCAAAAAGTCCGGCGAATCCATGGATACCCGATGTCCGGTATGCGGACAGGTATTTATGAGCGGAGAGGTGGCAGACGGCGCAGCAAATTTTTTAACGAACCAATCTCTTGCCTGGTTTAAACACCATACGGATTATGAGTTAATTTTTGAGCGATTTACGGAGTTGTCGCTGACCGCTTTGTATTCAGCAAATCAGACGACTGTGGCGGCCAAAAAGGCTTTTGCGGACAAGGGACGTGAAAATGACGCCGAGGTGGTGCTGGCAGGCTTTGTCTATCGATTTATAGAGCGGGTTGGCAAAGGATATGGTGTTGAATCCCCTGCGTCGGTAGCCTTCGCCATGCATCTGATCCGTGTGGCGGACGGTCGTACGATCTGGTCGGCTCATTTTGAGGAAACCCAAAAGTCGCTTGGAGACAATCTCTTTCAACTCGGTTCTTTTCTCAGCCGGGGCGGGCGCTGGTTAACGGCTGAAGAATTGGCAATGTCAGGACTGGAAAAAATTTTTGAGAAATTCCCAAAATCATGATCATCATACCGGCGGTTGATATAAAAAATGGTAAATGTGTTCGACTGGTCCAGGGTCGTATGGAAGAAGAAACCGTGTTTTCCACAGATCCGGCTGCTATGGCCAAAAAATGGGCGAATGCGGGTGCCGAATTGATTCATGTGGTTGATCTAGACGGTGCCTTTGAGAAAAGTCCGCAAAATCTCGACGCTGTTAATAACATAATCAACACAGTTGATACACCAATTCAGTTGGGCGGCGGAATACGCAATGAACGAACCATAAAAACATTGTTGGATATGGGCGTAAAAAGGGTGATTATAGGCACTGAGGCCATCAACAATCCGGAATGGGTGATGCATATGTCCAGGCGGTTTCCAGGCCAGGTCGTTGTCGGCATTGATGCCCGCAATGGTCGAGTGGCCATCGAAGGCTGGACGGAAACCACCCACACCCGGGCTATAGATCTGGCCAAGCGCTTTGAAGATTGTGGGGTGGCGGCCATCAATTTTACCGATATTTATCGAGACGGAATGCAAACAGGTCCTAACATTTCCGAGACCCGACGCCTGGCAGAGGCGATCTGCATACCGGTAGTGGCATCCGGCGGCGTTGCGACCATTGATGACATCAAGAACCTGTTGCCATTAGAGAAAGTCGGCGTTACCGGGGTCATCACAGGCAAGGCCTTATACAGCGGAACACTTGATTTTAGTCAGGCTCTGTCGCTGGTGCAGTCAGCACAGCATGCCGAAGGATATGGTTGTGTCCCAGAAGAATAATAAATAGTAATGGATATCTATTTGGGGATTTTAGTTGCTGTTCCTTGGAATAGGAAGATCAATAAAACTAATCCGTGTTTTGAAGATTACATAAAGGACACTACACTAAAAAAAACAGGGGAGCCTTCCAGCGCTTGGTCGGGCGGTAAAGCTAAAAAACTTCTTGACAAATTCATTGCTGAGAATTAAATTTCGCGTTTAACTCAGGCGTTATTTTATCTTGATAATTCTTGATTTTTACGGGATGTTTTTTGCATAAGCTGTTGGATTACAGATAAATTTTACAATTGGAAAATTGTATCCTGGTTACCACCCTTCCACTAATGTTCGTCTTGCCTGTTCCATAGCAATGGAGGTTGCTATTATTGGCAGTTTTTATTCCTGAAGAAAAAATCTCAGAAATCAAGAATGCGGCCGATATTGTGGATATTGTTTCAGAAGCGGTGCTTTTGAAAAAAGCAGGCAAAAACCATGTGGGTCTTTGTCCGTTTCATTCAGAAAAAACCCCATCCTTTACGGTAAGCCCCGACAAACAGATATTTTACTGCTTTGGATGTGGCACCGGGGGAAACGTATTCAGTTTCCTTATGAAGCAAGAGGGGCTTTCATTTCCTGAGGCTGTTAGAGGGCTTGGTAAACGTTATGGCATCGACATTCCGGAAAGACCGCTATCACCGGAGCAAAAAAAGAAAATCGGCGAAAGAGAAAGCCTATTTGATATAAATCGTCGGGCCATGGAGTTCTATCATCAGACGCTGATGAGCAGTGGTGCGGGGCAGGTGGCCAGAACTTACCTTAAGAAAAGGGGAATATCTCAAAAGACAATTGACGATTTCAAGCTTGGTTTTGCCCGGGATGGATGGGATTACCTGCTGAGTTATTTTTTAAAGAAGCGCATTTCACCGGCGCTGCTTGAAATAAGCGGACTTGTTCTGCCTAAAAAAAATAAAAGCGGTTACTATGATCGCTTCCGAGACCGGATTATATTTCCAATTTTCGATGCCAGTATGCAGGTTGTTGGGTTCGGCGGTCGGGTGCTGGACGATTCTTTGCCGAAATACCTTAATTCACCGGAGACTCAGGTTTACAACAAGCGCCGATCGCTTTATGGAATTCAACGGGCCAAAGAAAAATGCCGGTCTGCCGGCACGGCTTTTATTGTAGAAGGGTATCTGGATGTGCTCGCGCTTCACCAGCACGGCGTTGAAAATTCTGTTGCAACCCTCGGGACTGCATTAACTCCCGACCACATCAGGTTTTTAACCCGTTTTGCCAGCCGCATGATTCTAGTCTATGATTCTGACGCTGCCGGGATTCGTTCCGCCAAGCGGTGCGTCGATACCTTTTGGAGAGAGCATGTTGATTTTCGAAGGCAGGATGTGTTCCGGGAGGAAAACGCAGATACCCATATCCTGGTGCTGCCCGCCGGGCACGATCCGGATTCATTTATGTTTGAAAAAGGACCGGAAGCATTTCTGGAAGCGGCAGCCAAAGCCCCGGGAATCATAACGTTTTTGATAAACTGCGCCATTGACAAACATGGCCTGTCGACCGAGGGAAAAGTTCGTATTATCAAAGAGATGCAGGGGCCTCTGGCAGCAATAAATGATCGCGTGGCTCAGGCGCTGTATATCCAGCAACTGGCTGAAAGAATTGGTATTTCCGAAAATGCAGTTTTACAACGAATCAGCGAAGTCTCGGCTCAAAAAGCGAAAATTGGGTTGGCGGTTGATGGACCCTTTGCGTCAGCCGACCTGACTCACCAACCCGGTTTAAGGGCACCCGAATCAGGGCGCAAACGATCACCTACGGTCACTACCGGAAACCGCTTTGAGCGGAAAATCATTGCAATGATGCTCCAGTTTCCTGATATTTTACATGAAATCGACAGATTTAACGTTTTGAATTATTTTGAGAATAACGAACTAAAAAATATTGGAGAATATATATTAAAATCCAATTTGACCTCCACTGATCAGGTTTCCGAACTGGTGTCACGGGTTGACAGCGAGCAGAAACAAACCCTGGTTGCCTCTTTAGCAATCAGGGATGAATCCTGGAATATGAAAGGCTGTCTCAGGCTATTGGGAAAATTTGTTGAAAAGGGACAGAAACTTCGCGACCGTGGTGTCTTGGATGAACAGATCAAGGCTGCAGAAAAAAGCAATGATCATGACCTGTTGTTAAAGTTGCTGAATCAAAAACAAAAAATGGCCGAACGTAGTGAAAAACAAAAAATGGCCATTTTGAGCGAGAAATGAACTGTAGAACAATTTTAGAATGCTGCTGATAAATAGAGGTATTGGGGAGGCATGATTTTATGGCCAAAAAATCTGCTGTAAAAAAGGATAGCAGTAAAAGGACACCGGCGAAAGCAACCACCAAAAAAGATGTCGGCAAAAAGAGAACTGTCAAAAAGCCCGCGGAAAAGACGGTTGCCAGGAATAGCGCTAAAAAGAAAAAGAGCATCAATAAAACGACACCCATGGTGATAAAGTCGCTGCTATCCAAAGGCAAAAAGCAAGGGTACCTTACCTATGATGAGATAAACGAAGTGCTACCCGAAGATCTGTTGTCTCCGGAGCAGATTGACGATACCTTGATGCTGTTTGATGCCAACAACATAGAAGTCGTTGATAAAAAGCATAAAAAGAAAGTCGTCAAACTCAAAAAAACCAAAGAGAAAAGCGAAGTCGCCAAAAGCGCCGCTTCTTCAGACTTTGGGACCGTAACTGACCCGGTTAAAATGTATCTTCGCGAAATGGGCCTGGTCACCCTTCTAAGCAGGGAAGGCGAGGTCGTCATCGCCAAAAAAATAGAAGCTGGTGAACAGGAGGTTCTCCGGGCCCTCCTTGAAAGTATCACGGGTGTTGAGTCCATTATTGATCTGGGCGAGAATATAGAAGATGGCGCTCTTCGTCCCAAATATGTATTAAGGGATATCGACGAGGGTGATACGTATGCGGATGAAATTGTCCAGACCGAAAGGTTCCTGGAAACCATTCGAACAATAAAGGAATTGCATGAAGAGAACAAGGCGCGGCGGGAAAAACTCTTTGCTCAAAAAAAGGAGTCCGACAATCAGCGCAAAATTAGAAGAAGTATTGCCCGGCGCGTTAACAAGATCTTTGAGCTGCTTAAGGATTGGCGTTTAGAATCCAGCGTCATCGATAGTATTGAAGGAAAAATTCGGTATCAAATCGGTTGGTTTGATGGGATGAACAAAAGAACGGCCGAATGTGCCGATTTGTTTGATGCTTCCATTAAAGATCTGCGGGATAACCTCCAAACCAAAACCAAATTCGTAAAATGGGCCGGTGCTCGCAGTAAATTATCCCGCGAGCAATTTGCTGCCCTGTATGCGGAACTAAAAAAGATCGGAAAAGATGTCAGCGCCAAAGAGTTAGAATTAAAGGCTAACAGCCGGGCCTTAAAGAGGATTATGGCCAACGTAGAAGATGGGCGCTTCAGGGCCAAATTGGCCAAGAGCGAGCTCACCAAAGCTAATTTACGTCTGGTTGTCAGTATCGCTAAAAAATATACCAACCGCGGGTTGCAGTTTCTGGATTTAATCCAGGAAGGCAATATCGGTTTGATGAAGGCCGTCGATAAATTTGAATATAGACGGGGTTATAAATTCAGCACCTATGCGACATGGTGGATTCGGCAGGCCATCACCCGGGCGATTGCGGATCAGGCTCGAACGATCAGGATTCCGGTCCACATGATCGAAACCATCAATAAACTCATTCGAACCTCTCGATATCTGGTCCAGGAACAGGGCCGCGAACCCAGCCCGGAGGAAATTGCCGAAAAAATGGAGATTCCACTTGAAAAAGTTCGCAAGGTGCTGAAGATCGCCAGGGAACCGATTTCACTGGAAACACCCATCGGTGAAGAAGAGGACAGCCATCTGGGAGATTTTATTGAGGATAAAAAATTCATGCTTCCCTCTGATGCCGCTGTCAACATGAATCTTGCCGAACAGACACGCAAGGTTCTGGCCACATTGACGCCGCGAGAAGAAAAAGTATTGCGGATGCGATTTGGTATTGGCGAAAAGGCAGATCACACCCTGGAAGAGGTGGGACAGGATTTCACGGTAACCCGCGAGCGTATTCGCCAGATAGAAGCCAAGGCGTTGAGAAAATTGAGACACCCCACGAGAAGCCGGAAGCTGAAAAATTTTATCGATACCTAAACCGGTGTTACCGGAAATTCGAAATTATAATCTGCAATATGACTTGATTAGTAATTCTATTTCTATTACTAAATGCGCAGTTTTGGGAATTAAACCCAATACGGGCCCATAGCTCAGTTGGCAGAGCCACCGGCTCATAACCGGTAGGTCCCTGGTTCGATCCCAGGTGGGCCCACTCCAGTATTAACCTAAATTGAGCGAGGTGCGCTGGCATGCACTCTTGGCTGATTAAAAATAAAACTTTTGGCCGATCAGGAAACCATTCCGGGTGGCAACTTATGATGATACAATCAGGCCATGGGCAGTGATTTTATAAGCGTGGGTTTCTGAACCCGCGCTTTTTTAATAACTTTTTTCAGAGATATACCCGATCTCCAATATTTCCAGTATAGCTGGTGTTGGTTTTAGCATGGCTCATACACTTTCTGATATTATTCGCATCCTGGACAACCTGGCCCCGCCATTTCTGGCTGAGGAATGGGATAACAGCGGGTTACAATTGGGGGATCGGGCCTGGTCGGTCAATAAAATCTGGGTCGCTCTGGATCCCACCATGCCGGTCGTCGAGGCTGCTTGTGCGCGGGACGTTGATTTGCTGATTACCCATCATCCGTTAATCTTCAAGCCATTAAAAACCATCGAATTTCACACGCCTCTGGGGGCAATTCTTAACATGGCCACCCGGCAAAATCTGGCCATTTTTACCGCGCATACCAACTTGGACAGCGCCCCGGGTGGACTTAATGATATTCTTGCCCATCGTATAGGGCTCAAAGACCTGAAACCTTTAGCGACAGGTGGAGAGATCAAGCGCTTTAAGGATGATAATTATTCCCCGGTCTCCCAGGAGCACAGACCCGGTATCGGACGGGTTGGTCGTCTGGGTAAGCCCATGGATTTGAAATCCTTCGCCCGGGCGATAAAAGAGAAAATGGGACTTGAACTCGTAAAATTCGCCGGTGATCCCCACCTGTCAATTAAAAAAGCTGCAGTCTGCACGGGCAGCGGTTCAAGCCTTCTATCGAATTTTTTTGCTTCAGACGCTCAGGTTTATGTCAGCGGTGACATACGGTATCATGATGCCAGAGATGTTGAAGCGGCCAATCTCGGTGTCATTGATATCGGCCATTTTTGGTCAGAGAATTTTATTGCAGAAGCTTTAGCCACACGGCTCGGTACCATTTTTATTGAATCAGGTATTAATGTAGCTATCGAAGCGTGCGACATTGAAATAGACCCCTTTAAGGTCTTATAGTTAGGATCTTAGTCCGCATCAGGCGGATACTGCATTTTGTAACAAGAACTCTTTATACAAATATCAAGTTAGGATGAAAAATGACCAACCTCACCAAAAAGGACATTGCCGCGCTCGTAAAGCTTCAGAAGATCGACATTGAAACCGGAAAACTTAAAGCATATTTGCGGGATGTGCCGGTTCAAATCCAAAATCTTGATCAAAAACTGGAGGAGTTCACCCGTAAAGTTGAAAATGATACGGAATTTATCGCTGAACTCAATAAGAAATATCGGACCTATGAATCTGATATCCAATTAAATCTTGGCAAGATTGAAAAAAGCGAAGAAAAATTGCGATCGGTTAAAACCAACAAGGAATACCAGTCCTCTTTAAAGGAAATAGAAGACATAAAAGCAATAAATTCGAAGATAGAAGATGAAATGCTTGAGTTTTTGGAGCAAATTGAAACCGCAGAGCAGTCTCTAGTCGAGAGCGAGCAGCAATCTTCAAGGATTGTTGCAGAGATTAGCCGGGACAAAGAAGCCCTCATTCAAGCCGTCGCGCATAGCAAGAAAGATCTTGTTGCACTGGGATCAGATCGGGATGCGGTCGCTGCAGCGCTTGATGCCGAGTTGTTGGATATCTTTAAACGCCAATTGATGAAACAGGGGGATGGGATTGCCATTGTGGAAGTTAAAAACGCCATCTGTCAGGGCTGTCACATGAATATTCCACCCCAGATGTACAATGAACTTCATCGGGGCAACAGCTTGAAATATTGTCCCAGTTGTGAGAGAGTCATTTACTGGCAGGATCAAGATTAACGGTCGGAGTAATCCAGACGATCGCTGGATCAACATTTGATCTGGAGGAAAGTCCGAACACCGCAGGGCAGGGTGCTTCATAACGTGAAGTCGTGGCAACGCGAAGGAAAGTGCAACAGAAAGTATACCGCCTGATGACCTCCCGGTTCGCCGAGATGTCGTCGGGTAAGGGTGAAACGGTGCGGTAAGAGCGCACCAGTTCCCCGGGTGACCGGGGAAGCTCGGCAAACCCCACCCGGTGCAAGACCAAATAGAGGAGCGCTCGAGGGCTGCCCGTCCGAGCTCCTGGGTAGGTCGCAAGAGGTGCCGAGCAATCGGCATCCTTAGATGAATGATCGTTGCCCGGTTCAGGGTAACCTGAGCCCGGAACAGAATTCGGCTTATGGATTGCTTCGGCCGTTTTATCCGGCGGCTGGTTTTAGGGGACTGGTATCTGGATAATCGTTGCCGGTTGCGGTTTCCGATCCGCGGGTACACAATGACACCCATTCGTTCCCGATCTTTTCGTCGTTATCTGAATAACTAGCCACTTATCACCACCAGAACAGCTAAAAAGGATCCAATTTAATTAATGAAAAACTCACCATCCCTCGGCGGTAATACCTTTGACAAAAAAGTACGCATCTTTTCAAATGATTACTTGAAGTGCTGCCGCTATATAACTAGTATGGATAACCCTCAATATGAATTCACCAAAAAGTTGTATTCAAAGCTGATCTCAACTTCCATGATTCTTGAGGACTTTCTGGATTTTCATGGAGCCAAAAACAACAAAGACTGGTATTATTACCGGGAGCTATCGGCCGCTGTAAGGCATTTGAGCCTGGGGGCTAACTTCCAAAAGCATCTGTCCAATCGCATATTGTTCTATGATCTGTCGGATTATAGCGATTTTCAAAAAGACGGCGAGATGACCTTTAAATTTTTAACCCAGACCCTGATGAAAATGGCTCCCGTCATTTTGGAGGAAGCCCGGCTTCATGATATTCCGATTCCGGAGGATCAATTTAACCACGATGATTTTCCGAGTATCACCACCGGCGATCTGCTTCGCTTTGATATTGATGATCAGGACAAGGATTTGCAAAAAAAGAACATCGTAAAAATCGCTAGTGAGTTTTTAAACATTACCAGAGATTTTGATCAACTGAAATTTTATGAGCCATACGAATATGAAGACATTCTTGCCCTGGTCCCCGACAAAATCAATGAAGTTGAAATTCGACGGTATGAAATGTTGTTGCACAGCCTGCAGTCCTCCTTTGACACCTATGTCATTCACGGCGGTTTCCGTTACGGCAACCGCAAATTAAAGCAGCTGCGGGGATCTTTCTCGGTGGTGTTTCATCTGCTTCAAATGGTGGGGCGGTTGCTTCATTTTTATGAACGACATCTGCATGAGGCCGGCTACAAAAACACCTATAAGATCATCCAGGACAGACTGGCATCCCTGGTTAATCCCGCCGCTTTGCTGGATCGAACCATAAATTACGGTCTTTTTTACGCCTGCCATTTTTTAACCAACGGTCAGGAACTGGCGCGGGAAATTCTCAATGAAAACATCGAAAGGGCTAAGATCAAGGTGGGTATTCCGCAGAAACTAGGCTTCCATGCAAGGCCCAGCCTGCTGGTAGCCAAGATTGTGCGGCACTACGGGGGACAGGTGGAGATGTGCATCGGTGAAGACCGTTTCGATGCCAGCAGCGTATTGGATATCCAGTGGGCCGGCGGCAAAATTCAAAAGGAAAAGCTTCAAGAAGTCGTGTTTGAGGGTGATGCCAGAACCCTGAAAGATATTGAAACTCTGGCAGGTTTTAATTACGGCGAAGATACCATGGGCAAGGGGGTGCCGTTGCCGGTGGAGCTCAAGTACCTGATGTGATCCCAATTGTATCCAATTCAGAAATAATCTATTCTATGATCGGGTGATGAAATTTTGAGGAAACAGACATGGTAACTGCCATTATCGTTGCTGCCGGAAAAGGAACCCGCATGCAGAATGTGCAGCGAAAACAATACCTGTCGTTGGCGGGCCTCCCGATTTTAACCCGAACCCTGATGGTTTTTGATAAATGCGAACGGGTCGAACAGATCATTCTGGTGATCCCGCAGGATGATTTTAACTTCTGTCAAAAAAATATTCTCAAACCTGCCGGCTTGACCGGTAGAATAATACCGGTTCCCGGCGGCGAGCGACGTCAGGAGTCAGTCTTCAACGGTTTAAAGGCAGTGGACCCCGGCTGCAGCATCGTTGTTATTCATGACGGTGTGCGTCCGTTTCTGCAAAATGATCAACTCATTGCATGTATTGAAGGTGCCCGGGAATCCGGCGCCTGTATCATGGGTGTTCCGGCCTACGAAACACTAAAGCAGGTGAATGCTTCCGACCATATTATCCAGACCCTTAAACGGGACGACGTCTGGCTGGCTCAGACCCCCCAGGCCTTTCGTTATGATTTAATTCGCAAGGCCCATGACCGTGCCTGCGTGGAGGGATACTTGGCCACCGACGATGCGACCCTGGTCGAAAGATTGGGGGGAACCGTTAAAATTATTGCCGGCAGCCGCAATAATATCAAAATCACCATCCAGGAAGATTTTGAAATGGCCCGTTGGTTGTATCCAAAATGACGAACCAGGCTGTTGACACCAATGCGTCCCGTCCTTAATTTAAAGAATTAAAAAAAGTGAGATTGGACTTACCTGATTACAAGGAGATATTGACGATGCAAGACAAAACGATGGATGCTCCGCAGAGCGATATGGCCAGTGATGCTTACCTGCGTCAGCTCAAAGCAACTTTTGAGCAGCTGCCCAATGATATCAACCTGTATCTTTTTGCCGCCAAAGGGCACGAAGATGCTTTCACGAATGCCAATCGCCAGGTAATCAGGGCCTTTCGGGAGCTGAGTACAAAAATTACCTTGAAAGAGTATGACCTGGATCATGAGTTGGCCAGGAAATGGAATGTGAACAGCTCACCCACCCTGTTGATTGCGCCGGAGCAATATTCCATTCGATGGCTCGGAGCCCCAATGGGGGAAGAAGCGCGCACCTTTCTTGAGACCCTGATTCTGGTTGGACTGGGTAAGAGTCAGCTCAGTGACCAATCTGTAAATGTGATCAAAAAAATTGATTCTCCCAGAAACGTCAAAGTGTTTGTCAGCCCAACCTGCCCCTATTGTCCCCAGGAGGCGGTTAATGCGGTAAAAGCGGCCATTGAGGTGCCCGAATATGTTTCCCTCGAAATCATCGATATCCAGTGTGAACCGGAGCTTGCCAACCAATACGCGGCTCAAAGCGTGCCCCAGGCGTTTGCCAATGATGTTCTCATCGGCCAGGGGGCGCAACCTGAAGAAGTTTTTGTTCTGTCGCTGCAAAAATTAGAGCCCCAGACGATATTCATTCCGGATAGCGACGCTGAACTGGTGGAAACCGATTTACTTATCGTCGGAGGAGGGCCGGCCGGCTTGACAGCCGGCATTTATGCCGTTCGCAGCGGACTGCGGGCCGCGGTCGTGGAGCGTGAAGCTCTTGGCGGTCAAATTGCCACCACACCGATCGTTGAAAATTATCCCGGCTTTACTTCAGTGGGCGGCAAGACGCTGGTGGATATAATGGTCAGTCACGCGCTGCAATACGTTCAAATCTTTCAAGGTGAGGCCGTTGTTGAATTAAAACCCGATACCCCGATCAGCGTCGTGACCACTCGCCGAAAATTTTTAACCAAGTCGGTGCTGCTGGCAACCGGCGCAACCCATCAACATCTAAATGTTCCCGGTGAAT
This sequence comes from Desulfobacterales bacterium, assembly GCA_049669725.1. Lineage (GTDB taxonomy): Bacteria > Desulfobacterota > Desulfobacteria > Desulfobacterales > JAFDCJ01 > JAFDCJ01. Next base: position 4,422 of record JBATKU010000082.1, on the reverse strand, counting down.
CCCGGCTTGCCGGGAGAGGGGTCAGCTACTGCAGTACCTGCGACGGCCCGCTGTTTAAGGGTAAAAAAGTGGTTATGGTGGGCGGCGGAAACAGCGCCGTAACGGAGGCCCTGCATCTTTACCACATGGGGGTCGACGTCACTTTAATCCACCGGCGTGATAAATTACGGGCTCAGGACGTTCTGGCCAAGCAGCTGACAGACAACAATATACCGGTACTCTGGGATACGGAAATAAAAGAAGTCAGAGGAGAAGAGCGGGTTGAGGAAATTTTTATCGTAAACAATAAAACCCAAAAGACCGACACCTTCAAGACCGACGGCGTATTCATTGCCATCGGGTATTCTCCTGCTCTCGAACTGGCCGAGAAGTTGGGCGTGGAGATCAGCCCGGATGGCTATATCAAACATGACGGGAAACACCGCACCAATGTGCCCGGTGTTTATTCCGCAGGAGATGTTGAAGGTGGCTATAAACAAATTGTCACTGCCTCGGGCCAGGGAGCTGAGGCTGCCATGACCATTTTCGAGGATCTGATTAATCCCTATTGGTTGAAATAAAAAAAGGTTTCAGGTAGTGGGTTGCGCGTTGCGAGTAGCGCGTTGATTTTGGATTGCAAAGGCGGAGCGGGACCCCAGCAAAAATTTTTTAATCCTTAAAGCTACCGCTGACGCTTGTTTCTAAATTAAACCCCGCAAAGTTTTTCCGCAGCTTCCTCCAGTGTTTCATCTTTTTTAGCTGTATGTATACCGGAGTACCGCCGCATAATTAAATCACCGGTACATAGGAATCAAGGGCCGGTTCAAAAACGATAACTTCATCTTGTCTTCCAACCACTGCTGTAATAGCGGCAAACAGCGCTTTGATGTCAGGTCCATGGAAATGTCCTTGTGGGTGGAATCCCTTTATTAATGATAAACAATTACAATATGGGAAACGGAAAAAGGTGTCAAGGATTTGAAAAACGATAATTTGCCACTCCAAAAAGGGTCTCCCAATCAACCGGTAGTTGCGGTAGGTGCCATCGTCTTTAGAAATAACCGGGTTTTGCTTGTTAGAAGGGGGCAGGCGCCTTCCCAGGATTTGTGGGCTATTCCCGGGGGCAGGGTGGAACTAGGCGAAACCCTTCAGGAAGCGGCTGAACGGGAAATATTAGAGGAAACCGGCGTCACTATCCGGGCACTGGATCCGGTCTATACCTTCGATTATATTGAGCGGGATGGTTCGGCCCGTCCCCGGTTTCATTATGTCATTGTAGACCTGCAAGCGGATTATGTCAGAGGTGAAACCCGGGCCGGAGATGATGCGGCAGAGGTTCGCTGGGTTGCCGCCGAAGACCTTGCCATTTTGAAAGTGAGTTCCAAAACCGTGCGTCTTTTAAAAACACATTATAATTTTGGAATTTAGGGACGGAGGGGTTAAGGGATTTAGATATTTAGGGATTAATTGATTTTTGGATTGGTGATTCAAATTGGCAATGCTGCAATTCCTAAATTATTTGTTAAGTTCGATTTCTACCCGGCGGTTTTTACGCCGGCCTTCCTCAGTCTCGTTGTTGGCAATGGGATTTTCCGGTCCCAATCCAAATGTTTTGATTCTGGCAACATCAATACCTTTGCCGACGAGAAAAGTCTTAATCGTGTTGGCCCGGAATTCGGAGACGCTGACGTTGTAACTGCGGCTTCCCGTTGAATCGGTGAACCCTTTGATTTCAATGCTTGCGTCGGGATTATGGAGCATATAGTCGGCAATTTGATTCAACCTTTCAAAGGATTGGTCGGGAAGCTCGTTGGAATTGTGTTTGAAATAGATTAGGGCCTTTTTTTCCTTAAAGGGAAATGGGACTGCAACCTCTTTTTCGACAGGCGCACTTTCCGGTTCAATTTTTTTGATGGGGGCAATTGCTTGAATCTGCTTTTTGACGACACTCTTATCAGAGGCTACTTCTTTTACCGGTGGCACTGTTTTGATATCATTGGTTTTAACCTCGGTGTTCTTTTCGACGTTCGTCTTTTCAGGGGCTGGGCCCTTATACTTCTGAGGGGCAATTTCTTCCATGGACCAGCGGGGTGAATTTCCGGACCTCTGTCCAACAAATAAGTAAACTCCGAAAACAAGCAGCATGATAATTGCAGCTATGATACTTGTCTGTTTGATCTTGGAGGGTTTAGCCGGAGGGGGATCGGCAGGCTGATTTTTAGATGTGGGATTTAATTTCTGACCGTTGCCGTCTTCCAGTTCGAAATCAACCGGAATTTGAAGCTCGCGTTCGCATTCTTTTATCACATTTTTGTCGATTGATTTTAAATTCGAGGTATAGCCTGTTAACAGGGCATGGTCGCAGATGATATTGATTAAACGCGGATAGCCGCCGGAAAAGGAAAAGATTTCCTGGATAGCGCCCTGGCTAAAGATTTCGTGTGTGGCCCCTGCAATTTTTAGCCGGTGCCCTATGTATTTGCGTGCCTCAGCCTCTGAAAGGGGATTGATGTGGTAGCTTACGGTTATTCGCTGTCGCACCGCTCTATTACGGTCCTCCCTTAGCATTTCATTAAACTCGGGTTGGCCGACAAAGAAGATGTTGATTAACTTTCGGTTCTGCAATTCAATGTTGGAAAGCAGTCTTATTTGCTCGAGTAATTCATGATTTAAACGCTGGGCTTCATCAATAACGAGCAGTACTTTTTTGTGATCGGCATAAGCTTGGTGGAGGAAATTCTTCAAATTTATGAGAAATGCTCCCTTGCTGTCGAATTGTTTGTTCATTTTAAATTCGACTGCCAGAAATTTGAAGAAATCCAGACTGCTTAACCCTGGATCCGGAATTTTAGCGATAATTGCTGCAACATCAATCATCTTAACCAGGCGATTGATCAGGACAGTTTTGCCGGTGCCCACATCTCCGGTTAGTAGCAAAAACCCTTTATTTTCCATTATGCCATATTTCAGGGTGGCCAGGGCTTCAGAGTGCTTCTCACCGAGCCACAAAAACCGCGGATCCGTGGTTATCTGAAACGGCATTGCTTTCAAATTGTAATAGGCTTCGTACATGTCTCGTTATCTCAATACACCGCGACCGTAATAAAAATAAATAGCCAACCAGAGAACAAAAAACAGGATGATATAGGCGGTTCGTTGGCGGCCTAATCTTTTAAGTTTTTTATCAAGTAAGTTCGCCGAATTTTTTAATTCCCGTTTGACGATTTCAAACTCGTTAAGCAGATTTTTTAAATCACCCGTTTGTGAATAATTGACCAGACGTTGGGATTTGTGCTCAAAATCTCTTACATTAAAGGCATCGAAGGAGATTTTCTGTTTTTCGGTAATATAAGAAATTTCATGTATTTCTTTAGCCATTTCTGCACAGTAAAACTGTAAATAGGGGTTAACCTCAGGTACTTCGCCTAACTGTTTGATTCTCCGGTCAATCCCCCCATTTAATTCTGCAGATATTTCTGATATAAGTGCTTCTAAATCAGCGATGGTGTCTTGATTCTTGAGCAAATCCTCGCCGGTGAGCGCCGAAATAAAAAAAATTAAAAACCCGGCGGTTACACAGCTGGTCACAAACTTTATTACCACCACCACATCCCGATTCAAGATGGACATAATTCCATGTTCCTTTTAATAAATCTAAATAGTTTATATTACAACATAATTGCAATCAATTGTATGGGAAATATTCAAATTTGTCAATGAAGCGCCGGGATCATCCTGCTGGACCCGCTGCTATGCGCTCCTTGAGGTTTTTATGAATTTCATTGAGATCATTGGTCACCCCCATGTTCTGTTTAATCCATTCGGGCGAACGATCATATTCTTTGGCAAAAGCTTGGATGGCCTCTTTGAAGCTTTTATGTTTTGATTTCTTGCCGGTCCAGTAGGGATAAGGCCTTCGTGGATTGTAAAAGACGACTTCGGGCGTATGATTGGCTTCAGGTATCGCTTTTGGTGCAGTCTGCATTGATTGCGGTTTTGCCAGGTTGCGGTGGATTTGGGCAAGGTTATTGGTGTCTCCCATGTGAGCTTGAATCCACTCCGGCGCATGGTTGTATTTTTTAGCAAGGGCCTGGATGGCTTCATTGTAACTTTTATGCTTTGAATTTTGATCCGCCCAATATTGGTAAGGTCTTCGGGGATCATAGAAAACAGGCCCGGCGGTCTGGGTCGGGGCGGTGTTGATTTTCTTGGTGGCACTACTTTTGGCTGTGGTTTGAGTGGCCGAACGGTTTTTCTCAGGTTGTGCTGTGGTTTTCACATGAGCAGATTTTTTTACTGGAGCTGATTTCTTGGCCGGGGCGATTTTTTCTGACTGAGTCGGCTTTTTGGTCCGGATTGTTTTTACAATTCTGAGTATATCACTTTTTTGGTAACTGATAACCCATCCGCCGTATTCGCATTTTATCTCTCCGTCCTCTTCCC
>JBATKU010000081.1:0-1661 GCA_049669725.1 Desulfobacterales bacterium | reverse complement strand
AGACCATACCGGGCGATATCTTGGAAAAATACATTGAGCAGAGAATAGCAATAGAATTGCATTATTAACGCGCTGCCGGGCTTTGAAGTCAAAAAGCCCGGCCCCCGGGCCGGAAAGATATCCTCACCTCAAATCTATTTAGCCTTCAATCCATGGTGCCTTTAATCCTCATGGAAGCACCAGCAAAGGTATCCAGGGCATGGCTTTTGTTTCAAGCGCTTCGGCGATGGTAAATTCGCCGTCACTTTCGTCAAAAATAGCCGGCAATGCGGTACTGCTTATCCTGATACGATATTCAGTTCCTAAAGACAGCGATTGGGGTACCGTCCAGGAAAAGCTCCCCGTATCGTCAGCATCCAGATCGATCGTGGTATCCAGAATGCCTCCTTGAAACAACTCGATTTTTATGTTCCCGGTGAGATTAGAAGAGCTCCAGGCAATCATATGGGATGTATCTTTTCTCCAGACTTCATCGCCATCAGGTGAAATCACCGTTATGCTGGGTTGGACCTCGTCTCGATACCCCGCCATGCCCACCCGCGTCTGATTAATTGTACGGGCATTATCGGCTGAATTGAGGTTCGGATCGGCAATACCGGTTGGATCGCCCATGTATGTTACATTTGGATTGGAAAAATACGCTATCTGATTACACCCACCGGGGCAGTTATAGGACATGACGGTTCGAAAATTTTCATCGGGATCCTGATAGCCGTATGAATAGGGATATCTTCCGCTGCTACCCGCATGTGCCCGGTCATGGGCACAGCCGAGATTATGCCCGACTTCATGGACATAGGTCAAATCGGAGCAATAATATCCTGATCCGTCGGTTTTTGAACCATCGTGAACAACCGCATAGGCCAGGTCGGCGTTGTCGTATCGAGGCAGCCATGCCAAACCGCACCCTTCATCGACAAATCGGCGCAGAAGGGTCACTTGGTCGGCCCCATACTCCGTTCTCAGGTTCTCGACATCGTCGAACACCCCGATGTTATCCGTAAGATCGTCCAGGGCCTCGTCCATGCCGTTGAGAGAATCATCGGGATAATTTACTTCTTCGCTGTGAACCAGGTTGAAACGGGTGTCGATGTTACTATTGCTAAAAACAGCATTGGCCTGATCAATAAGGTTCTGAATTCGGGTTTCTATCTGAGAACCCGGATGAGCGCTTGCCATACCGTCGGTGTAAAGGACCATGACATCGATGCGGGAGCCGTCATCGGCTGACAGAGCGGCGGGAATGGGATCCTGTGATTCAAAGGACGGTGTGACGTCATCATCTATTAGGGGAACTTCAAGGGATTGATCGACCAGGTAAGAGACTACCTGATTATCACCTTCTGCGGGATTAAACAAAATTGTTTTATCGTCAGCAACCACTTTGGCAAAGAAATGGTCATCTCCCAAGGTTAAAATGATCCGGGTTTTGCCGGTTTCATCCTTTCCAATCCATGTGGCGGTTTTTTTACGTATTTTCTGGAAAATTTTATGAAAAATCACATCGTCTTCAAGGACCGGTATGATAACTTGGTTCAGCCGGTTTAAAGCCAGCGCCCTTAAAACACCACGATCAACGGTAAGACGCTGTGTATCCAGACGGCCTTTGAGCGCCTGCAAAGACCTCATTTCGCTGCGAATGGCCAGGTGCGGAACATTAT
>JBATKU010000080.1:0-1945 GCA_049669725.1 Desulfobacterales bacterium | reverse complement strand
ATTGCAAATAAATTATAAACGGCTGCGGATACACAGCTGTCGTAGATTCCTGAATAAGAAAACATAAATCCCCAGAGTAATATAGAAAAAATCAATTGGGAGTTATCAGTTAATAGGCTATTAGTTAGTGTCGGTCCATAAATCGGCAAAATTGCCATAGAGCGGGGGCCAAAAATAGGACCCCGGTCCCAAAAAGTCACGAAATCGGGATCAACTGTATCCCTGTCGTGATCACAGGTAAAAATTTACCGATTGAAGATATACTTCTCCCTGTAGAGACTGCGCTATAGAATTTTTTACGACTATGCCAACTGCTTTCGAGCGATCGTCAGCAAGTTGGCCGATACAATCGATGCCCAGACGTAACTTTTAAAGGACCGTAGCCCTTTCCAGGTACAACGGGCAAAACCAAAACATCTTTTAATCCATGATATGCCGGATTCGATTCCGGCACGAAAGCGTCTCAGGCGTTTATAAACCCATTGACTGCGGCACATGTCCTCTACTTTGAGGCCTCGTTTTTTAGCGAAACAAACATCTTTAATTTTCATGCCCTTGGCGATGTCCAGATTGTCTTTGGAAGCAAAACCGCCATCAAGGGCAATTTTAAGCGGATAACAACTGTAGATTTCTTTTTGCCGTTCGAGCATCGTTTCGGTCAAGGTGGTGTCAGCAGGATTACCGTCGGTAATGAGACAATCGATAACCAGGTTAGAAGCACCGCCGGTAAGGCACACCTTATGGCCATAAAAGGTTTCTCGGCGGTCTTTAACAATAATGTCCGTGTGTGGCTCAAACAATGATACAATTTTATCACAGGCTGGTACGCTTTCGCCATGGATAACACGTCGCTCAGTCTGATTAACAACCTGCTGGGCGAGCTTGGCAAATTGCTTCAGGTCGCAGGAAAGCAGCAGCATCGAGGGACCGGCTGCCGGAGATGCATAAATCAGGTCTATAGCCGAATGGGCGTAGCCGATACTTTTGCGGGTTACTTTCAGTAGGTCTTTGTACAATGGTTTTCGTTGTTTGTTGCTCTTGGCGTATTGGATCGCCACCATACGTTTTTTGGCACGGCGCTGGTGGTCTTGAAAGTGCAGTTGCCTAAGGCCGTAATTGTCTTTTGCACTATGTAATAGCCGGGTCAACACCCGGACGGCATCCCACAACAGGCTCGAATCGCAAGGTGGATGAATATTACTTTCCACGACGGTACAATCGATTCGCACCTGGCGGCCCTTTTCAATTTTTTGATCCTTGGCATAGCCGATCAGGTCTCGATTGACTGCCTGCCAGGTTCTTTTAGATAGAGCTTTGATGTTCTTGTTGAGTACTGATTTTTTGAATCCTTTGTCGGCAATACCAATCTGGCAAAACCGCCGGATACTTTGGGAATCGACTATATGAAAAGCCAATTCTTTATAAGTGAAACCGAAAAGCATTTTCACAATGGCTGCCCGCAAAACCTGTTCAGCAGTCATGCCATTGGCACCACTTTTGACGGTAGCAGGGCGCCCTTTGCAAAGATCTTGCATCACGTGGTCACAGATGGTAGGTTGCTTATTAATGATGCGACTGATGGCTTCCAGTTCATAAGCTTGGGGATGATCGATTACAGTCGGCATCAGAGACATTTGTTGTTGCCTTTTTTTGCGCATTTTGTTTGTGTTTCCTTTCTCTGTTTTGTAGTTATATTAGGATGTTGGCGCTTTCTAACATACTACAAAGGGTAGAAAAAGTCCACTGCAAAATGCGCATTTTTTATTTATTACGGGTAGTTATACCCGCGGATGAACACTAGTTAGGGTTTTGGTTCTCTGGATTAGATATTTTTAGAATTAGAGCTGAGCTTTCTGACCGACACCCAGTTTTTCGCGGGTGAAACGGATACTGTCGACGACGGCCTGATACTCACGGCGACGGGCTTCCGCGCATCCGTCCGCTC
>JBATKU010000079.1:0-20191 GCA_049669725.1 Desulfobacterales bacterium | reverse complement strand
CGGGTCGCTGTCCCATTCCTGTTGGATGCAGGCGGCCTCATCGCCTAAGATTTCATGGCAGGAAAGTCTTTCACAGATTTCAATGGCTTTATCTTGAATGGTGGTGGTCATTTTCCTCTATCCTTTCTGGTGGCAGCGGCTTTTAAATCGCTTCCGGTTGTATTGGGAAGAACTTCGCATTTACTTCGGCTATTGAGTTTCAGGGGTAAAGCAAAGGTGTCAGGTGTCAGGAAAATATTGACACGCCGACATCTATAGTTGAAAGGGTTTACCTGTCTACGTCGATCAGTCTCTGGATTTTTTTGCTGCTGCTTCGTCTTTCCTGAAACCTGACACCTGACACCTAATCAGCGTTAACCAGAACCAATTCTTCCCGATAAATACAATTAATTTAGGTACCAAAGTACGAAATGCCAAAAAAACATACGGTGGATTGCTGACAAATTAAGACCGATTTTCTTCTTCGTCAATGCGTCAAATCGGCAAATATAGCCGTTATAGCGGTTGTCAAAAAAACGTTCCGTTATTCGAAGTTTTTTTTATACAACCACTTATACCAGCCTTCCGTATTGCGGAACTTATTTTTGAAAAGCGGTATATTTCAGTAGTATATAATTGGTTCCAGAGAGACATATCCGGCATATCGAATTAGGGCCAGGCGACTATATTCTTTTTATCTTGCAGCGGTTGGAATACGGATATATATGGGGCAGCTCACCCGCTCGAATTTTATCCTGGGTATGCAGCCAGAAATCAACATCGAACAAATCGGCATGGTGTTTGAGAAATTTCGTTTTTAAAGGTCCGGACAGCTCGATAAAATTTTGCAGTTCTTCCGGGAAAACATCATTTTCATCCACATAAAACCAGGGTTCGGCGGCCATTTCATCATCATATACGGATGGCGGCGGCCATTTCCTGAAATTGCAGTCTGTCAGCAAACAAAGCTCATCATAATCATAAAACACGACGCGGCCATGGCGTGTTACGCCAAAATTTTTCAGGAGGATATCTCCCGGGAAGATATTGCTGACGGCCAGATCCTTGATGGCATTACCCCAGTCTATGACGGCACTGATACCTTCGGCCTTATCGGCTTCCTTCAAGAAGATATCCAGCGGTGTTACCCGGCGCTCAACATAAGCATGGTTGACGATGATATTATCCTCTTCAATCCTTACCGTATTGCCTGCCCCCTGTTTTAGCTCCGTCAGCAGTTGGTCAGAAAAGCAACCCCCATCGAATTTTAGGTATTCAAAGGCCTGGGCATCCACCAGCCGACCCGCACGATCGTGCCTGAATACCAGATCATACTTTTCCATCACTTCCCGGGGAGTTGTCTTTTTGGGGGTATCAAACCTGTCTTTGATGAGTTTAAACACGAGATCATCATTGGGCATGTTAAATACGATCATCACCATCCCCCGTTGTCCCCGGGAAATATCGAAGCGATCCTCATAGCATACCGAAAGATGTTCCAGGAGCTCACGGTATAATTCGGTTTTGCCGTGTTTATGAAAACCGATGGCGATATGCAGTTCCGCAATGCGTTTTTGCGGTAAAATCGACTTTAGAAATTGGATAAGATCGTAGGGTCGATCGACTACGACATGGAAGTGTGACCGTGTAAAACTAAACAGAATGCTGAGATCATCTTCATTTAAAAGGACGCCGTCGATTACAATCCCATCAGGTAGATTCAGCAGGGCAATTGCCAGCGGGATCCGAGCCGAGTCGGCATAAATGCAACCCACTATGTATGCCCCCATACCCCGGAAAAAAATATTTCGGACAATATCAATGCGATCAATCTTATTCGATGATCCCAATTTCTGCAAGCGAGTCTTAATTTTATCGGCTGCCTGCCGGGCATCATATTCTAAATTTTTAAAAGGCGTCATCCATGGATAATCGGCCAGGATCCGTTTGATCAAGCCAGCGTTGGGCAGCTGGTTTTTGAAGGTGCGAAAGCATTTTGACGGTGTCCGGCCGGGGGGCGTATCGAAATCGGTATTTACGAATTCAATATTTGAATCGACACCCACGGTGGAAAAAATGCGCCGGGTGACGGAATTGAAAAAGGTTTCGGCCAGTTCCCAATCATCATTGCCGACAAGCATGGCCGAATAGGCCGCTTTTATGCCGGTCCATATCTGCTTGTCCTGAACGTGGTCTGCCAGAAGTTGACGGATACCGTCTTCAATGCGGTCGACGGCCTCCCTGTATAGCTCCAGTCGCAGGGTCGCATCGGTTCGCATGGCCTGCCAATTGCGGTCTATAAAATGTGATTGGGCACATCGGGTAATTTCTTTAAACCGAGCACGGTAGGTGCTAAAAGCGTTGCGAATCGTGGCTGCACCGCGGTCTGTTAGTTGGTTGTTTGGGAGAGCTTGAGTCATTGGTTGATTCTCGCTACTGGTCGCTGGCTCCTTGCCACTGAGGGTCTGGTTGCTTTTACTGATTGATTCTGGATACTCGATTATTTCAAGCGCAAGGCGCATAGGGCAGGGCGCATAGGGTTGAAGGGTGAACCGTTTGTCCGATCGTCGCGCCATGCGCTCTGCGCTTTGCCCTATACCTTATACCTTCGACCTCATACCTTCAACCCCTGAGTTGCTATCCTCCAATACCAAGCATCGAGTATCCAGCATCGAGTATCGAGCATCCAGGTATGCTTGCCATTTTGGATTTGTGCATTACCATAAATATAGTCGATTAGCCCCGGCAAAGTCCACTTCGCTAATTTTCTACGAAAACCCCGATGAAATAGGCTACGCATTTCATTGGGCAAGTATTTAACGGGGTAAATTGATCCACGGAATAGGATTTATTCCCATATATGATCGGAATAGTCATCCGAAACTCTTAAATTTTATGGATGATTTTTTCGATACAATAAACTCAAACCAATATTTCCTGACTAAACACAGGAGGTGACCATAATGACGAACGAAAAATTTAAAATGTCCGCGGATGTGTGTTCCTACGTGGACGAAGAGAAACAAAAGCTAAACCTTGAAATCTGCATCCCGGGCGTCAAAAAAGAAGATATCAACCTTCGACTGCTTGATGACAGTTTCAGCCTGACGGCACCCAGAGCAGACTATGACTATGTATCGACCGCAGCCTTTTGCTGCCCGGTAAATGCCAATGAGGCCTATGCCAACTACGAGGATGGGGTTCTCAAAGTTTCCATTCCATTTAAGGACCCCATGGAGGATGCTTTTCAGGTAGCTATCCATTAGTTGCCGATTTCATAATTAGCAACACCGATACGACAGAAGGCAGTGTTTAATAAGAACACTGCCTTTTTTCCGCCTTCCGCCTTCCCAATTCCGAATTCCAGATGCTTTACACCTTCCACCTTCCAAGCTTAAACCAACCTGTTCTCCGAAGCCTCAGGACGAAGATACGCGCCTAGTTTCCTACTATTTCACGATGGAATATTTGCCATGAAATATGTAACTTCCCAATAAGTCCGGGGTAATGGGGCACCTATCCACCGGAGCGATGAAATATCTTATAACATATTAAAATTATTATAAAAAAAATTTTTTAAAATTTATAAAAAGCCATTGACAACCGTACGCTTTCTCGACTATAAGAGTCAGGAAACTTCTCGACTGTGAGGGTCAAGAAAGACGTGTTATGCTGATAACCAAAAGAAACCAGTATGCTCTGAGAGCCATTTTTGAACTGGCCAAACACAGCGGTCAAGGCCCCCAAAAAGTATCTGACATCGCCCAGGCTCAGGCGATTCCCGCCAAATTCCTGGAAGTTATTCTCAACCAATTAAAAGGTAGCGGTCTGGTGGAATCCAAACGCGGATTCTACGGTGGATATTATCTGGTTCGTCAGCCGGACAAAATTGCGGTGGGTGACATTATGCGGTATATGGAGCGCAACCAGGGACTTAGCCAATGTCTTGCCCTTGTGCAGGAGATCAACTGCCCGTTTAAAGGCCAATGTGCCTTTTATCCCATGTGGAATAAAGTAAAAGACTCAATTTACAAGGTTTACGATGAAACGTCCATCCAGGATTTAATTGACACCGACAAGAAGGTGGAAAATTGTCAGTAATAATAACTTGCCAATCAACAAGGATTTAAAGACATGCCGAAGGGAAGCGCTCTGTTGCGAGGGATCAGTATTATCGTTGCGGTGGCGGTGGCGTCATTTTTAGTGAGCAGCCCCGCAGTTTTCGGGATTAATACGCAGCCGAAGGTGACCCCGGAGACCCGGGCTGATATTATTGGCATCGATTCAATGAAGGTTTTTGGCAAACTGGAACGGTCTTCGGTCACCTATCTGCACCAGCGGCATACCGAAGCACTGGAAAAGAAAAACAAAGACTGCTCTGTCTGTCATTTGTCCGAAAAAGACCCTCAATCTGGAAAAGAGCGGATGTCCTCCCGGTTTATGCGGCTGAAAGACACCACCCGGCAGGAGGTGATGGATATTTATCACAACAACTGCATCGCCTGTCACAAGGAAGCCAAAGCCGCCAAAGAAAAAAGCGGTCCGCTCGAGTGCGGTGAATGCCACCGACCCGAAACCACAGTGGTTTCTTCCTGGCAACCCATCGGCATGGATAAATCCCTGCACTATCGCCATTCCAAGGCCATGGACGAAAAATGCGAAAAGTGCCACCACGCCTACAATGAGCAAACCAAAAAGCTTTTCTATGCCAAAGACCAAGAGGGGAGCTGCCGCTATTGCCACCGGTCGAAGACCGAAGAAAACCGAATTTCCCTGCGTCAGGCCTCCCATAGAGCCTGCGTCGAGTGTCACCGGGAACGAACTGCTAAAAACGAAACCGCCGGTCCTTTTAACTGCGAAGGCTGTCACGAAGCATCCCAGCAGAAATTGATAGAAAAAGTAAAAGATGTCCCCCGCATGAAGCTTAACCAGCCGGACTTTGTATTCGTGAAGACTTCGGCCGCGGACAAAGAAACGATCAATCCATTAACCCGGATGAACCTGGTGCCTTTCAACCACAAAGCCCATGAGCAATATAACGACAGCTGTCGCGTGTGCCACCATGCGAATCTAACTGGCTGCGAGCAATGTCATTCCATTCAGGGAAACAAAGATGGCGGTGGTGTCACCCTGGAGCAGGCCATGCACCGGCCCAATATCGATCAGAGCTGTATCGGGTGTCACGAATCCCAGCAGGCCCAACCAGCATGTGTCGGCTGCCATATCTCTTTTGAGAAAAAGCAGCCTGAGGGGACCGCATCCTGTGCCAACTGTCACGCGGTTCCCAAATCTGAGATCATCGGTGTTGTGGGCAAAGATGATGAAAAAATGATGGCCGCCAGGGCTCTTGGCCAGCGGGATGCCGTTGCCAGGACTTACAGTGATGCAGATATCCCCGAGACAGTCGTCATCAAGGCATTGTCGAATAAATACGAACCGGTAAAACTTCCGCACCGCAAAATCGTCACCACCATGGTCGACAAAATTAAATCCAACCGGCTGGCCAATTTTTTTCACCATGAAAACGGGACGGTTTGTCAGGGCTGTCACCATAATAGCCCGGCCTCGAAAACACCTCCGAATTGCATCAGCTGTCACAGCAAACCGTTTAATGCGAAAGATCCCTTCAAACCGGGGTTGATTGCTGCCTATCACAGGCAGTGTATGGAGTGTCACAAAGCGATGGGCATTGCAAAGCCGGTAGCAACCGATTGTGCCGCCTGTCACCAGAAGAAATATTGAGAGGAAGTCTTATGTCCATTTCACGTAGAAAGTTTCTCGGATGGCTGGGCGCCGCTGCCGGCTTAGGTGCCACGGTGGATCAAAAAGCAGCCAGGGCGGCTTCCAACAAGCACTTTGACGGTTATCCCGAAAGCAACGGTGTGCTGTTTGACAACACCCGTTGCATTGGCTGCCGCAAATGCGAAGAAGGCTGCAACAAGGTCAACGAGCTGCCGGAACCAGACCGACCCTTTAGCGATCTCGCTCTGCTGGAAACCAAACGCCGCACCACGGCCAAGGCTTACACCGTTGTCAACCGCTATGATGATACCGGTGGCGGCAGGGGGCCTTTGTACCGCAAAATCCAGTGCAACCACTGTCTGGAACCGGCTTGCGCATCGGTCTGCTTTGTATCTGCGTTCAAGAAGACCGAAACAGGTGCGGTGACCTACGACGCATCGGTCTGCGTGGGTTGCCGGTACTGCATGATTGCCTGCCCCTTTGAAATTCCGACCTACGAATATGACAGCGCCTTTTCACCAAAGGTCATGAAATGCACTATGTGCTTTCCGAGAATTTCCAAAGGCCTGCTGCCCGGCTGTGTTGAGGCCTGTCCGACCGAAGCGCTTGCCTACGGTAAACGCGAGGATTTGCTGCGAATCGGGCGAGAACGTATCCGCCAATTCCCGGACCGCTACGTTGATCACATCTACGGTGAAAACGAGATGGGGGGAACCAGCTGGTTATATTTATCTCAAGTTCCTTTCAAAGAAATCGGTATGCGCGAAGATCTCGGGGTCACACCGGCACCCAAGCTCACCTCCGGGGCATTGAGCGTCGTGCCGATGGTCGTCGGCCTCTGGCCGGTGCTTTTGGGCGGCGTTTATGCCATCAATAAAAGAAAAGAAAAAATTGAAAAGCAGGAAAAAGCGCAGGCCGTTGCGGCGGCGGTTGAAGCGACCGAGGCCGAGGCCAAGGCTAAGATGAAAGAAGCAATGGAATTTCAGGAAAAGCAAAAAGAGAAAGCCATCGAAAAAGCGGTCAGCCAGGCACTTGAAGAAGCAGCCAAAGCGGCTGAAGAAGAGGTCTCGGAAACACCAGCCGAGGATGCTGATAAGAAGTCAAGCGAGGAGGATTCCTGATGTCTGATGAAATCGCGACCACCGGCAAATCTTATTTGACGCCTTTTAATATCATTGCCGGCATCATCATTATAATCGGTCTTTATGTTACAGTTCTCCGATTTACCAAAGGATTGGGCGCCGTGACCAATCTATCCGATTACAATCCCTGGGGTATCTGGATCGGTTTTGATCTGTTGGTCGGCGTCGCTCTGGCAGCCGGCGGATTTGTCACCTCCTCGGCTGTTTATATTTTCGGTATGAAAAAATACCATTCAGCGGTCAGGCCGGCCATACTCACCGGTTTTCTTGGCTATGCCATGGTTGTTGTGGCGCTTAATTACGACGTCGGCAGACCCTGGCGCCTGCCGTACCCGTTTATTATGCAGCAGGGTACCACATCTCTTTTGTTTGAAGTGGCCGCCTGTGTGGCCCTCTATCTCTCGGTATTGTTTCTCGAATTCTCACCGGCGGCTCTGGAATGGCTGGGTCTGAAAAAACTGCGCAATATCCTTATTAAACTCACATTGTTGCTGACTATTTTCGGGGTGGTATTGTCCACCCTGCATCAATCGTCACTGGGTGCGCTGTTCCTGATAGCACCATCAAAGCTTCATCCGCTCTGGTATTCGCCATATATCGCGGTATTTTTCTTTGTATCGGCGGTCATTGCAGGCCTTTCGATGGTCATATTTGAGAGTACCCTGTCCCATCGCTATTTCGCCGATAAAATGGATGAGACCCACTTAAAAGAAAAAGATGATATCGCCCTGGGGTTCGGCAAAGCCGCTTCGCTGGTTCTGGCCGGCTATTTTATCATTAAAGTGATCGGGATATCCGAAGGCAACCATTGGCACTTGCTGGGGACACCTTACGGAATCTGGTTTCTGGTTGAATTGATCGGCTTTGTCGCGCTGCCCTGCTTTTTTTATGCCATCGGGGTGCGTGAGAAAAACCTGAAAATAATCAAATGGACGGCAGCCTGGACCGTACTGGGTATTATTCTCAACCGTTTGAATGTTGGCCTGGTGGCTTTTAATTGGCATTTGCCGTCAAGCGAGCGCTATTTCCCCCACTGGATGGAAATTGCGATATCCGTCTTTTTGGTAACTGCCTTACTACTTATATTTCGTTTTATCTGCACCCGGATGCCGATTATGTATGCTCATCCGGATTATCCGGAAGATCATTAGAAGCTGTTTCAGAATTGCATCTTGCGTCCAATGGCCGCGTTGCGATTCGGTTTAAAATGCTCACGTACTAAAGTGTACGCTCCGCTTTAAAACCAAATCGACGCCTTGCCCTTGAACGCAACCTACAATCCTGAAACATCTTCTAAGAACTCAAAAAAAGTATAAGCGGAGAAAATATTTCGATGGAAACCACTATCCATACACTTCAAGATTATATGCTACACACGGAAAGCATCACCTATATTCTGATCGTGGCGGCGCTGATTGGCATAACATTTTTTTATCGTTTTCTCACCGACAGAGACGACGACGAGGAGTAACCAATGTATGAATTTGTAACCGGCCCCCTGGTATGGCTGTCTTTTGCCATCTTCTTTATTGGTCTGATTGTGCGTGCCGTGCTATATATTAAAGGTCTCGACTGGAAGCTTGACCGGGTGACCTATTCGGTCAATACGTCTTATGGCGTTAGGGGAGCCGTGCGCTCCATTCTTTTCTGGCTGTTTCCCTATGGCACCCACAGCTGGCGGAACAACCCCTGGTTTACATTGTGGGTGTTTCTAATGCACATCGGACTTTTGTTCACACCGATATTTCTACTGGGGCACAACGTCCTGATGCGGGAAAGACTGGGAATCAGCCTTTGGTCAATCCCTGATGGGCTGGCGGATTTTTTGACCATTGCGGTGATTGTGTCCGTGATTCTTCTGGTTTTGCGACGGATTGCACTGCCGGAAGTCAGGTTGATAACAACGTCTTATGACTACCTGCTGCTGGCCATTGCCGTTGCGCCCTTCGTAACCGGCTTTATTGCCTTTCACGGAGCATCCGATTATCGTTTCTGGATCATAGCCCACGTTTTAAGCGGTGAAATTCTTCTGGTGGCCATCCCGCTTACCAAGCTTTCGCACTTTATTCTTTTCTTTCTCACAAGGGCTCAGCTTGGCATGGACTACGGGATCAAGCGTGGCGGAATGAAAAATAAGGGGATTGCCTGGTAAGACAGCTTACGCTGAATGACAATTGACTATTGAATATTGGTGGAAGTCGCTTTGCTCCTACCATTTAAATTATAAATCAGAAGAATTCATTCATTATTCAATAGTCAATCGAAAATAGTCAATTAGGAATAAACTTAAATACTTTCTCCCATTGAGATACCGAATTATCATTTCTTAAATTAAATATAAGTAAACAAAGGACAACAGCTATGCCGGAAGGAAAACTTTGCAATACTATAAACGTCGACACTAAAGAACAATTGCAGGCGCTTTTGGCGGATAAAAGCGGCAAACAGTATTACGAAGAAATGAACCACCTTGATGTGGATCGCCAAAAATTGTGGGGTACGATCCAAAAAACCTTCAAATCCCGCCTGAAAACCTGGCTTGAAATCTGCTCCCACTGCGGTTTGTGTGCCGAAAGCTGCTTTTACTATATTGCCAACAATAAAGATCCCAAACAGGTGCCTTCGTATAAAATTCAAACCACCCTCGGGCAGATCATCAAGCGCAAAGGGGATGTGGATAATGCCTTTTTGCAAATGTGCATGGATACGGCCTATGCCAAGTGCACCTGCTGCACACGTTGCGGTCTGTATTGCCCCTTTGGTATCGATACCGGGATTATGTTCAGCTATCTGCGCGGATTGCTCTTCGGGCAGGGATTTGTGCCCTGGGAGATGAAGATCGGCTCGGGTATGCACCGGATTTACAGGGCCCAGATGGACATCACCACCGAGGACTGGGTGGACACCTGTGAATGGATGGCCGAGGAATATGAAGATGACTGGCCGGGGTTGACCATCCCCATCGATGTTGAAAATGCTGACATCATGTATACAGTCAATGCACGGGAGCCCAAGCATTATCCCGAAGATATCGCCGAGGCCGCGATCCTGTTTCATGTGGCCGGTGAAAACTGGACGGTTCCCAGTGAGGGCTGGGAAGAAACCAGCCTGGCCATGTTCGGCGGCGACTGGGAAGCTTGCAAGATGCAGGTCGAATCGGTCTATGCTGCCATGGAACGGCTCAAGGCCAAACGCATGGTGGTGACCGAATGCGGGCATGCCTACCGGGCAACGGTCATTGAAGGGCCATACTGGGCCGGACTTGAATCCGGGAAAACGCCCATTGAAAGTTTTCATTATGTGGAATGGCTGGCCGAAGCACTGCGCACCGGTAAATTAAAAATCGATCCTTCCAAAAAGATCAAGGAACCGGTAACTTACCAGGATTCCTGCAATTATGTCCGCAATGCCGGTCTGGCCGATATCGGCCAGGAAATCATGAGCTATATTGCCGAGGATTTCAGACCGAT
This sequence comes from Desulfobacterales bacterium, assembly GCA_049669725.1. Classification (GTDB taxonomy): domain Bacteria; phylum Desulfobacterota; class Desulfobacteria; order Desulfobacterales; family JAFDCJ01; genus JAFDCJ01. The sequence goes on along the minus strand of JBATKU010000079.1, from coordinate 9,858 downwards.
GACCCCCAACCGCGAACACAATTTCTGCTGCGGCGGCGGCGGCGGATTAAACGGAATCGGGCGTTATCGCGAGCAGCGCAATATCGGTTTAAAAGTCAAACGGGACCAGATCCTGGCCACGGGCGCCAAGCTCGTTATTGCCCCCTGCCACAATTGCTGGGATGCGATCAGAGACCTGGAAGAGGTTTATAAAATAGGAATCCGGTGGTCTTTTTTAAAACCCCTCCTGATCAATATGATTGTAGTGCCGGAGCATTTAAAGCCGAAGGAGGAGGAAGAAGAGGCGGTGTAAGTATTCCAATCCGGTATCAACAATTCATTTATAGCGCCCGACCACAATAAATCGAAAAAACAAATTACAAATAATATCCAATGACCAGAAATCCAAATCCCAAATTGAGAATTGGAGTGGTTAATTTCGGTGCTTGTGGTTTGTTTTTTTGCCACTTGCCATCCAGAAATACCACTACTTAAAACTTAGACCTGTCTGCTGCACTAATGCCATGAATTTCAAAACTCCTTGACACTTTTCATGCTGGTTGGTAAATAAACCCTTTTATACAAAATATACTCCGGATCCAAGGAGAGTTTGTGGATGGCTGATTTCAAATACCAGGATATGTTCCCCGTAACAGAGGATACCACCGAATACCGCCTGTTGACGGAAGACCATGTTTCTACCGCGTCATTCGATGGCGCCGAGGTTTTGAAAGTATCCGTGGAAGGTTTGACGGTTTTGGCAGAACAGGCCTTTAACGAGGTCTCCCACCTGCTGCGACCCTCTCACCTGAAGTTGCTGGCCGCCATCTTCGATGATCCGGAAAGTTCAGCCAACGATCGCTATGTGGCCCTTGAACTGCTAAAAAATGCCGTCATTGCGGCGGAAGGTATTTTCCCGATGTGCCAGGACACCGGCACGGCCATCATTATGGGCAAAAAAGGGCAGCGGGTCTGGACCAACGGTGTTGATGAAGCGGCGCTTGCCGAAGGTATTTTTAACGCCTACACCCGGGGAAATTTGCGGTATTCCCAGAATGCGCCTTTAAACATGTACGAGGAAAAGAATACCGGCAGCAACCTGCCCGCCCAGATTGAGCTATACGCCACCGGGGGCGATGTCTACCGCTTTTTGTTTATAGCCAAAGGCGGCGGGTCGGCCAATAAGACTTATTTGTACCAGGAAACCAAGGCCGTTTTGACACCTGGCAACCTGACGGCATTTATGAAGGCCAAGATGAAATCCTTAGGGACGGCGGCCTGTCCGCCCTATCACCTGGCCTTTGTAATCGGCGGGACTTCAGCCGAATTAAATCTTAAAACCGTGAAACTGGCCACCGCCAAATATCTGGATGATTTGCCCACCCAGGGCAGTGAATCCGGCCATGCTTTCCGTGATTTAGAGCTTGAAGACGAGATCCTTCAGATATCACGGGAAATGGGAATTGGCGCGCAATTCGGGGGGAAATATTTTTGCCTGGACACCCGCGTGATTCGGTTGCCGCGCCATGGCGCATCCTGCCCCATTGGCCTGGGGGTCAGTTGCAGTGCCGACCGCAATATCAAGGCCAAAATTACCCGGGAGGGAATTTTTTTAGAAAAGCTTGAAACCGAACCGGCCCGTTATCTACCGCAAGCAGAAGTGTCTTCTGCAAAAGCAGTGCCCCTGGATTTAGACCGACCGATGGATGCAATACGGCAGCAGCTAAGTCAATATCCGGTGGCAACCCCGCTGTTGCTGTCCGGAAAAATAGTGGTTGCCAGAGATATTGCCCATGCAAAGATAAAGGAAAGCCTCGACAGCGGACACACCTTACCAGATTATTTTAAAAATCATATCATTTATTATGCCGGCCCGGCCAAAACCCCGGACGGCCATCCATCCGGATCATTCGGCCCGACAACCGCCGGCCGAATGGATCCCTATGTGCCCATCCTGCAGGCCCGCGGCGGTTCCTTGATTATGCTGGCCAAGGGCAACCGGTCCAAACTGGTGACGAATTCCTGCAAGAGTTACGGCGGTTTTTATCTGGGCTCCATTGGCGGCCCGGCTGCCAGGCTCGGCCGGGATTGCATCACCAACGTTGAGCTGATCGAATATCCGGAGCTGGGCATGGAGGCAATTTATATGATCACCGTCAAAGATTTTCCGGCCTTTATCATCGTGGATGATAAGGGCAACGACTTTTTCGACAATTTGTTATAGCGGTTGTCAAAAAAACGTTCCGTTATTCGAACGTTTTTTCTACAACCACTTATACCAACCTTCGGTATTTAAGAACTTATTTTTTTAAAGCGGTATAAATTAACTTATAAGGAGTATTTTTATGGCAACAAAATTCAAAACCATGGATGGCAACACGGCAGCCGCGTACGTTGGCTATGCCATGAGTGACATGTGCACCCTCTATCCGATCACCCCTTCATCACCCATGGGCGAAATTGCGGATGAGTGGGCGGCTCAGGGGCTTAAAAACATATTTGGGCAAATACTTACAGTACGCCAACTCCAATCAGAGGCGGGGGCGGCCGCCTCTGTCCACGGATCTCTGGCAGCCGGAGCGCTGACCTCAACATTTACCGCCTCCCAGGGATTGCTGCTGATGATCCCTAATATGTATAAGATGTCAGGAGAGCTTCTTCCCGGCGTATTGCATGTTTCGGCCCGGGCAATCGCCGCGCATGCGCTGTCTATTTTCGGCGATCATCAGGACGTGATGGCGGTGCGCCAGACCGGTTTTTCCATGCTGGCGGCATCTTCGGTGCAGGAGGTCATGGATCTGGCGCTGGTGGCCCATCTGTCCGCCATCAAATCCAGCATTCCGTTTGTCCATTTTTTTGATGGATTCCGCACTTCCCATGAAATTCAAAAAATAGCCGTCATCGACTATGCGGACATGGCCAAACTGGCCGACTGGGACGCCATTGCCAAATTTCGAGCCCGGGGGGCCAATCCCGAAACACCTGAACTGCGGGGAACAGCCCAGAATCCGGACATCTATTTTCAGGGACGGGAAGCCGCCAACCCCTATTATCTTAAGGTTCCGGGTATCGTCGACGAATACATGCAGAAGGTGGGTGATTTAACCGGCCGCAGCTACCGGCTCTTTGACTATGTTGGTGATCCGGATGCTGAAAATGTTGTCATTTCAATGGGCTCCTCCTGCGAGACCTTTGATGAGATTATTGATTACCAAAGGGGGCAGGGTGAAAAGGTGGGGCTGGTCAAGGTGCGCCTGTACCGGCCGTTTTCAGCCGAACACCTTTTCGAAGCGATTCCGCAGACCGCCAAAACCATCACGGTTCTGGACCGCACCAAGGAACCGGGGGCACCGGGCGAGCCTCTTTATCTGGATGTGTGTACGGCCTTTATGGAAAAAGGGCAAACTCCCAAACTGCTCAACGGACGCTATGGGCTGGGTTCCAAGGAGTTCAATCCGGCCATGGCCATGGCGGTTTTCGACAACATGAAGGCCGCCAGTCCCAAGAATCATTTTACGGTGGGCATTGTCGATGACGTCACCGACACCTCACTGGCAGTCGGCGAGAGCATCAATGTAGCACCTGAAGGCACCGTGCAGTGCAAGTTCTGGGGCCTTGGGGCCGATGGAACGGTGGGGGCCAATAAAAGCGCAATTAAAATCATCGGCGACAACACCGACATGTATGCCCAGGCCTATTTTGCCTATGATTCCAAGAAATCCGGCGGCATCACCATCTCCCACCTCAGGTTCGGTCATAAACCGATCCAATCGACCTATCTGATCGACACCGCCGACTACGTTGCCTGCCACAAGGACAACTATGTGGAAGTCTACGATGTCCTGGAAGGCATCAAGGAAGGCGGGATCTTTGTCCTAAATTCTCCCTGGACAATGGATGAAATGGATGAAAAGCTGCCGGCCGCCATGCGCAGCACCATTGCCCGCAAGAAAATTAAATTCTACAACATCGATGCGGTCAAAATCGCCGGCCAAGCGGGCCTGGGCGGGCGGATTAATATGATCATGCAAACGGCCTTCTTTAAACTGGCCAATGTGATTCCGGTGGACGAAGCCCTGGGGTACTTGAAGGATCAAATTCAGAAATTGTTCGCCAAAAAGAGCCAGAAGATTGTGGACATGAACTTTGCCGCCGTGGACAAAACCCTTGAGAACCTGGTTGAAATAGACTATCCGGCCTCCTGGGCCGATGCCACTGGACAGGCCAAGGCCGGTAAGGAAGAACCGGCTTTCGTCAAAAACGTCATGCGGCCCATGCTGGAGCAACGGGGTGATAAGCTTCCGGTCTCCGCCTTTACCCCGGACGGCATCTTCCCGGTGGCCACCACCAAGTACGAAAAACGAGGTGTGGCCATCAACGTGCCCGAATGGATCATGGACAACTGCATTCAGTGCAACCAGTGCGCCATGGTGTGTCCCCATGCCGCCATTCGACCCGTGCTGTTGAGCGAGGAAGAATTGCAAAATGCGCCCGAGGGTTTAGAAGCCAAAAAGGCGGTCGGCAAAGATCTGAAAGAATACAACTTCCGCATTCAGGTTGATACCCTCGACTGTTACGGATGCGGCAACTGTGCCGATATTTGTCCGTCCAAAAAGAAAGCCCTGGTCATGAAACCCCTGGAAACCCAGATGCCGCTGCAGGTGCCGTTGTGGGAGTACTTCGAGACCTTGCCGGTTCGCGACAACCTGGTCGGCCGCACGACGGTCAAGGGCAGCCAGTTCTACCAGCCGCTGCTTGAGTTTTCCGGCGCCTGTGCCGGCTGCGGCGAAACGCCCTATGCCAAACTGATCACCCAGCTTTTCGGCGAGCGCATGCTCATCGGCAATGCCACCGGATGCAGCTCCATCTGGGGTGGTTCGGCCCCGGCTGTTCCCTATTGTGTGAACAAAGATGGATTCGGCCCTACCTGGGGCAACTCGCTGTTTGAGGATTCGGCCGAATTCACCTACGGCATGCTGCTGGGCACCTTCCAGCAGCGCAACAAGCTGGCTGATTTGATGCGTGAAGCTCTGGGAACCGATATCCCTGCAGATATCAAAGACGCCATGTCCGGCTGGCTGGATAATATGAAAGATCCTGAAGGTTCCCGGAAATACGGCGACCGGTTAAAGGCGCTTTTGCCCGCTCAAAAGGATAACGCCCTGCTGGCCAAAATTGCCGGCAAGTCCAAACTGTTCACCAAAAAGTCCTTCTGGATTTTTGCCGGTGACGGGGCCGCCTATGACATCGGGTACGGCGGGGTAGACCACGTCCTGGCCACCGGCGAGGACATTAACATGTTTATCTTTGACACCGAGGTTTATTCGAACACCGGCGGTCAGTCTTCCAAGGCAACGCCGACCGGTTCGGTGGCCCGTTTCGCCGCTTCCGGCAAGAAGACACCAAAAAAAGACATGGGCCGCATATCGATGAGCTACGGTTATATTTACGTGGCCAGTGTGTCCATGGGTGCCAGCAAGCAGCAGCTCCTGAAGGCCCTGGTCGAAGCCGAAAGCTACGACGGCCCTTCGTTGATCATTGCATACGCCCCCTGCATCAACCAGGGTATTATGGCCGGCATGGGCAAAGCCCAGGAAGAAGCCAAACTGGCCGTGGAATCCGGCTACTGGCCGCTTTACCGCTACGATCCGAGGCTAAAGGACGAGGGCAAAAACCCCTTTATCCTGGATTCCAAGAAGCCGGACGGCAGCTTGAAGAAATTTATGGATGGCGAGATCCGCTATGCCTCATTGAAGCGGACCTACCCTGAGGAGGCCGAAAGGCTGCATGCCTTGCTTATCGAGCAGTTTGACAAACGATATGAGGAGCTGGCTCTTCTGGCCGATCCGATGAGCGTTTGTAAAACAGAAGAACCCGTCGAATCGAAAGCAGCCGGCGAGTAGTTCAAAACAATAAATCTAAAACAAACCGAAAAGGCCGTTTGGGGAAACCCGGCGGCCTTTTTTAGAGAAGACAGCTGACACCAGTAGTGGTGAAATGAAACCCAACAGGAGATTAGAAGTGGCTTCAAAACCCCATCTAAGGCCCAATGGCCGCGTTGCCCCGCAAAGCCGGATTCAGCACCTATTTTATTAGACTAAGGTGCATCACAGGCCTCTTCAAAATGCTCTAATACTACCGTGTATGCTGCGCTTTTTCATCGGCCTGCGCCTTGCCCTTGAACCTAATCCGAGGTTTTGAAACCACTTCTATGGATCTGGATACCTATCTTATCTTTCGGCCGGCGCGACTTGATATTCGGCACATAAACACTATCTTATTCAAATATTCAAACCATTACTTCTATCTAACCTATTGGACAAGTGCTGTATGATGCGGATATTTGCTTACATCTGTCTAATTTTAATAACTGCTGCACCATCGTTGTCATATGCGGAACAGCCGCTGGAAGACTTGCGGCGGGGGGTTGATCAGGGCATTCAGATCCTGGAAGATCCCCGCTACGAAGATGCATCACTGAAGAAAGTCCAGCAGCAGAAACTTTGGGAAGTCATGTTGCAAACTTTTGATTTCAGGGAGTTCTCCCGGCGGGTGCTGGCCTCGCACTGGAAAAAATTCACCCCGCAGCAACGCAACGAATTCAGCCAGGCCTTTGCCGAATTTTTAGGAAAATTCTATCTGAGCCGGCTGCAGACTAGATACAATGGCGAAAAAATTTTCTATATCTCCCAGAAGATTGTCAGCAAATCCAGAGCGCTGGTTGAAATAGAGGTGTTGTGGAAAAACGTTGAAGTTCCGGTTGAGCTGCGAATGATTAAAAAGGGCGGCAACTGGAAGGTTTATGACCTTTTGGCCTTGGGAATTAGTGCCGTGGCAAATTACCGGGCTCAATTTCATGGGATACTCCCAAATAACACACCGGACCAGGTCATTGAAATCGTAAAGGATAAAATTCGCATGTTGGAAAAAGACATCTGATCCTTCCGAATGGTTTTTTGGCCCCAAGGGTCGAAAAAAGAGCCAAACGCAGCGCCAACTATAGGGCCGGTGGTGATAACCAGAGGAAATTGTTTGCATTTACAAACAACACCTGTATATGATGCGTCCAATCTAAAACAATGAGGATCTGGCCAGATATGTTGAAAAGAAAATTTCATGATTTCCTGCCGGCTTATTCTGCTGCTCCGTTTTTCATACTGCTGATTCTGATCCTGTTGATGCTGATTCTGCCCCCTTTTTTGGATGGTTGGGTTTCTACCAAAATACTGCTGGACGTTTTTTTAACCGCCATTTTGTTTGCGCTGATTTTTGCCGTCAGATCAAACCGCTTCCAGATGATCATTGGTGTAATTCTGGCATTGCCGCTTATACTCACCACCTGGGCATCCTATTTTATTTTAATCACCAGTTTCGGATTCGTGACACAGATTTTCGCAGCCCTCTTTTTCGGTTTTGCTGCTGTTAATATTTTGCGCCGGATGATCAAACAGCAAGAAGTCACCCGGGAGACTATTTTCGCGGCCATTGTGGCCTATCTGCTCATCGGGCTGATGTGGGCATTTCTATATATGTTACTTGAAAAACTTATCCCCGGCTCCTTTTCTTTCCCGGATAAGGGCGTAAGAACCACGACAATGCATTTTGAATATTTCAGTTTTGTCACCATCACCACCCTGGGATATGGCGATATTTCACCCCTGACAAACAAAGCCAGTGCTCTGGCGATGCTGGAAGCGCTTATCGGTCAGATATACCTGGTAGTGCTGGTGGCGTGGTTGGTGGGGATGCACGTGTCTCGCAGATCAAAATAGAAAGGTCAAATCATGCAAAAAACTTTTATCTTTATTCTGATGCTACTCTTTTTTGTACCTGGGGCTGTATATGGTGATGAATGCGTCGGGGGCGATTGTGTCAACGGTAAAGGAACCATGGTTTTTTCCACCGGCCATAAATATACCGGAGGATTTAAAGACGGTCTTCGGCACGGACAGGGTGTTATGCTGATGCCCGGGGGGCGCAAAATAGTCGGTGTCTGGGTGGATAATGAGATTCGCGAAGGGACATTTACTGCACCTGATGGGACCATTTATGAAGGGCAATGGGAATTTCGCGAAAGAAACGGCCAGGGCACTTTAACATTCCCGGATGGCAGAAAATATACCGGAGCCTTTAAAAGCGGCCTACGACACGGCAAGGGAACCATGACCTGGTCGGACGGCCGCACGTATGTCGGAGATTTCAAACACGGAACCAGAACCGGTCAAGGTACCATGACCTATCCCGATGGGCAGAAATATTCCGGTGAATTTAAAGACGGTGAAAAGCACGGCCACGGGACCCTAATCTATGCGGACGGGAAAACGGTGGAGGGGGAATTTGAGAACGGGGAGTTTGTTAAGAAATGATATCCGATTGCGGCCTGCCCTGGCATCCGGCTCGCGGATATCACGAACAAATACCAGGGCGGCAAGTGATCTTCCATACGGTAAAACGCAAACATTAAGTTCAACATCCAATGTAGACCCGTCTGAATGAATAACCTGAATTTCTTTATGTAGCTTGCTTACCTGGTTTTTTACTCTATTTTCAAGATCGTCCCGATAACGCGTCAGCTCTAAGTGGGTCCGAATCCTGGCACTGACTACCGATCGCATAAAAGGCTTCGTTATGTAATCCGCGGCGAATAGTGCAAATCCCTTTGCTTCCGTGTCTTGAGCGGTTGGCTCCGAAAGGAGGATAATCGGGATATCCTTCTCCATGAGATTAGAAAAGGATGGGGTGGACAAAACCATGGGGCGTGAACATATTCACAACAAGGTTTTCGAAGCCGCCCAATTTTTTACCCAAAAGAAGAAACCGGTTTCGGAAAATAATCGTTAGTTATTTGCAAATAACATATATCTGAAAGGAGAAACACAAAATGGCTAAAGAAAAAGTGAAACATTTAAGCGGCGTATTTGCCTCTGTTTTTGCTCACCACGGACACATTACCAAGGAAGAAGCCAAAGAAATCAGCGGCCTGGAGGATCATGAGTTTGAAAAAGCATATGATACAGCATCTAATATCGCTGAAAACGTCATGCAGCATGAAGGCGAAAAGATGGATAAGTTCCTGGAGCATTTCGCCAAAGAAATTGATAAATACTTCGATCACTATGGCGGAAAGTTGTTCAAATAAGTTTTTTTTGGGCTAATATTGATCCACTACCGAGATACAGTGGATATTTTTCTATTTGTCCATCGGAAGCGCTAATTTTTTAAAAGGTGGCCTGCTGGCGCAGCTTAAAGCCGGCGGCGTCGTAGTGGCCTTTGCCCTGCCGGTCAGCGCACTCAGCGTATTCAAGGTGCGGCCTGATCTGCGGCTGCATCGCAAAATTGTCGTCATCGATGATGTGGCCGCCTACACCGGCAGCTTTAACCTGGTGGATCCCCGCTTTTTCAAACAGGATGCCGAACGCGGGGTCAGGGTGACGGTCATTATGCCGGAACGCAACGATTCCCGGCTGGTGCACTACACCTGTCGTTCCTACTTTGATGATATGCTGGCCGCCGGAATCCGAATTTTCGGATTTAAAGGCGGGCTGCTGCACACCAAAAGCGTTGTCGTTGACCGGCAAGTCGCGTTGTTCGGCTCGGTCAACCTCGATATCCGCAGTTTCTGGCTGGATTTCGAGGTGACCCTGGGCGTGTATGATCCGGATTTCGCAGAACGGCTATTGGCACTGCAAGATACGTATATTGGAAAATCAGTAGCGGTGGATTTGCAGATCTGGCGGCAGCGGCCCGGCAAGGAGCGGTTTATCGAGAACCTGGCGCGGCTCGCTAGTCCACTTCTTTAAAATCACATACGCAACAAATCTCGACAGAAAATAATGTTAAGTAAAGGCATTGGGTTGATCCAAGATAATATATTGATTT
>JBATKU010000078.1:0-1752 GCA_049669725.1 Desulfobacterales bacterium | reverse complement strand
ATGCCATTCACCCTCTGCTCCATGCGCCATGCCCTCTTTCACGGCCAATCCTTCGAAGGGCAAAAAAATGACCCTCCGGTATCCGTAGCCAGCTTCCAGAATGCGGTGGCAGCGAAGGGATCTCCTTCCATGGGATACAGAATTATATTGACCGGTACCCGGGCCGGCAGCCGGCGAATCGCTTCGTTAAACAGACTCAGACGCTTTTTACCGGAAACCCTTTTTCCCCAGGGTTTTTTTGCCCCCATGGTCGGCAGACTGTCTGACAGCAGGAAAATATTATCCGGTGCCGGTTTCATTTCAGCGATGGCATTAAAAGCGTTCAGCAGGCTGGTGCCTTTTTCAGGAACCAGTTTGCGCATGCCGGCTACGGTTTGGTTGAGTCTGTCGATCTCCCCGGCATTCAGCCAGGTTCCACCGGTTCCGGCAAGCAAAGGGCCGGCGGTTTCATTAAAGGTATACACTTGAAACTGGCTTGTGGAGGGCAGTTGGGTGGTCAACCAGTCGATGGTCGCCACGGCCTGCCGCCACTTGGGTGATTTTAGTTTTTCGTTGACCGCCAGGTTACGCCGGCGAATGACACCGACAACAGTTTCAGCCAGCATGCTGGCTGAGGAATCCACCAGTATAAAAATCCGTCGGCCGCCCATCTTCAGATCGGTGAGATACTGGCGATCACCTTGTCCGGGAAACGGCCGCAGTTTCGTCCCGAGTTCGTCCCGGGCTTTGGCCCCGGCCCTCAGTCGTTTAACATCTTCTTCCAGGGACTTCAGATCGGCTTTTAATTTGTTAACGTGGGATTTAGAAGCCAGGGTATCCTTGTCGCTGTCGGCCAGCTCAATCTTTCTATCTTTGATGGTTTCGATCACCTGGCGGGAGAGCCCCCGGGTGTCTGCCAGTTCAACCAGGGTTTTTTCCAGTACATTGCGGGCCAGGATTAATTGCTTTTTACCTTCCAGCACCTGGTTTTCAATGCGGTTTACTTCAGCGCGAAGGTCGGCCGTAACGGTGTCGCGCCGGACGGCACCTTTGGCGTTGACCAGGACGAATAATAAAATGATCGCTCCCAGACCGCAGGTAATAATGTCCAAAAAGGACAAACTGAAGATATTCAGGCGTTTACGTTTCATCGCGATTCAGACAGGCAATCAGTTGGAGTTGTTCACCGTTTGTTGCCAACCGAATAATCTGGCCGAGATTCAAAGCCATACTACCGTTGACCCGGGTTTCATCCACAAAGATTCCGTCGGTGCTGTAATCATCCAGCACCACTTCCCGGCCGCGCAGCCCGATTGTGCAGTACCGGGGGGAGATCCTGTGAGCGCCGCCATGGGTCTGCACACGCGTTTTTTCAGAGTCCATTTCGCGGCCAATGGTAAGCGGTTTTTCAGTGATCGGATAAGCCATGCTGCGATAGAGCAAGTGCGTCGGTAATGTATCGGCGGCCTTTTCCGCCGACGGTTCAACATCGTATTTCCGGCGGGGATGTTGCCATGGGCGGCTGGTGAAAAAAGATATTCCTTCTGTGTTGCGCTGATCTGATAACTGCTGCCAGATTTTAAGAACGCCATTGGCTCCGGCACCCCGGTCGAGCTCGATGATTTGAGCATCCTTTATGGTAGACAGCATTTCTCTGCACCCGGGTAGCCGGCTGAGCCGATGTGACAATTGAAGGGCCACCGCCGCTTCATTCTTACCATGTTTGTTCCGTATGCTTTCAACCAAACGGTAAATTTCCCCGTAAATTGATTC
>JBATKU010000077.1:0-1889 GCA_049669725.1 Desulfobacterales bacterium | reverse complement strand
ATTCAGCAATGCGTTTATTGATGGCATCCAATGATTTTTTCGTGTAATCGGCCGCAGCCTTTAGCATGTTCATATCACCTGCTGCGGCCTTTTCCGCGACCTTGGCCGCCACCACGATCGGCACCCCGGCCTGCTCCCTGGCCTCGGCCGGCGCCTTTGCCTGCTCCCCGTCCCTGACCCTGGCCTGTTGCCTGTCCTTGTGGTGCAAGGGTTCCGCCTTTATAACCGCATTTTCCCATGCCGCGTCCTGTTTTCGGGCCCTGGCCCTGAGGGCCTGTTCTATCTTCCTGTGGCATATTGTTCACCTCCCTTCGGTATCGCTAATTAGTAAATTAGGTTATGGGTTGATTGGTTAAGACCGCCGGCCCCGGCCTTGCCCCCTGCCGCCGCCTCGGCGCCGTCGCATGCCCATGCCTCGAAATTCGTAGTCGCCGCCTTCAATTCTCAGCGCTTTGCCGGTGATCAGAGCTTCGGATATATAGTGGCGCGCCTGGGCTAGAATCCTACCGTAGGTTTGACGAGATACCTCCATTAAATTGGCGGCGGCTTCCTGATCCAGACCTTCAAAATCGCTCAGCCGGACGGCTTCCAGTTCCTCGATCGATAGCCGGACTTCACCGGATATTGGAACCCCCTGGGGGATAAATGCTGTAAGTGTTGGATATCCGGATACAAACCTTGGCTTCTTGGGTCGCGGCATTAAGCGTATTCTCCTATTATGATCATTTGACTATAATATATGCCTTTTTTACCAATATGTCAATGAGCTTTATGGTCTTATGATCAAAATTATTTAAATTCAGTGCTTGCTTCGTGCACTTGAAAATCATTTATACCGCCGTATATTAAAATTCAGTGCAGTTAAGTAGACTATACCAAATTCCGATAGACGCCATAGGGGGTATCATGAGAACGTCCGCTCTAAAAATGATCGCGGCCCTTTTCTTAATCACATTAAGCATCTTGAACTTTGCAGCGTTCCAGGCCGGGGCAGTTGAATCGGACACCGCCGATAATGTTGTTAAAAATCCTGCAACGGTCGCTAAAGGGAATGAGCGAACGGCATCCGATTCAGAAAATGGCCTTCTCATGGAGGAATCTGTTTTTCGCGAATTCTTTAAACGTGGCAAGGACAAACTGAAATTATTCGGTCAAAAGCTGATGTTTGTGTTTTCAAATTATTCTGAGATTCCATCGGAAATTGTCAAAGCACTTAACCACCTGACCGGGGGTAAGGGACCGGGGCATTTAACCGAAGTCTTTCTCCTGTTTTTGCTGATGCTTGCCATCGGTTTCGGCGCGGAAAAAATTTTTAATATCCCCATGAAAAAATATAAACAACAGCTCCAGGGCACTATTCCCAAATCTTTTATCCAGTTAACCGGACGCCTCTCGGCGCGCACGGTGATTGAGCTGCTTTCCTTCGGCGTTTTTGCAGGTACAATTGTGGTGATCTATCTCCTGTTTTACCCCACCCAGGGACCCCTTTACGAGTTGGCCATGGTCTATTTGCCGCCGATTTTTTTGATGCGCCTGGCCTTTATCATATTAAATGCCTTATATTCACCGACTATGCCCCACATGCGGATTTCTCCACAGAATTGCCCCTCGTCCGCAATGTATTTAACGGGATTTATGGCGTTTATCATCATCAGCCTCTTTGTTACCAAAACCCTCTGGCTGTTAAAAACCCATGGAATGAGCGAAGGTGTCTTCCTGCTCCTGTATTCCCATTTGGGCCTGTTTCAATTTATGATTCTGCTGGGCATGCTGTGGAAGGATCGGGCGCGGATAACACGCTCGATCATGAAAGAGCAGGATGATGCCGGGTCGCCAGCACCATCTTCCGGCAGCGGACTCACACGCGTCTGGTTTCCCCTGGCCTGCGT
>JBATKU010000076.1:0-2923 GCA_049669725.1 Desulfobacterales bacterium | reverse complement strand
GAAGTTGACGCCGTTGATGGCGGTCAGGTCGCCAAATCGCAGGGCAAATTTTACTTCCAGATCTTTGACTTCCAGTAAATGGCTCATGCAGATGCTATTTAGTATTAGTGTTTGGAGTTTCGTGTTTGTGAATTGACAAATCCGTATGCAAATTTTTAGCTTTTGTTCGATCGCAAGGCGCAAAGTGCTTCAAAAGCGGAGCGTACACGCCAGTACGTGAGCATTTTGAAGTAGTTTGCAACGCCGCCAGCGGGCAAAAGATGAATATTTGCATACGGATTTAGCCCTTGTAGAGCTTGGGATTCAAAACATCCCTCAACCAGTCCCCCAGCATGAGGATCACCAGTATTAAAAGGACCAGCAGAATGCCCGGAAAGAAGGTGATCCACCACGATCCGCTGAAAATATATTCGAAACCGGAGCGGATGAGAGATCCCAGGGAAGGTTTGGTAACGGGCATGCCCAGTCCCAGAAATGACAGTGCGGCCTCACTCATCACCGCTTCGGCTACCTGAATGGTGGAAATAACCAGCACGGGGGTCATCGTGTTGGGCAAGACATGACGATACATGATTTGCCAGCGGTTGATGCCGATCACCCGGGCAGCTTCCACGTACTCCTTGTTTTTTTCCCCCAGCACGGATGCCCGCACGGTCCGGGCATATTTGGGCCATTCCGACATCCCGATAATAATGATCAGCAACGGTACGGCCAGCTCTTCATAGCGCCCGACGCCATAGGCCAGTTTGAATATGGCCGCCGTAAAGATCGCCACGATCAGATAGGGAATCGAAAACTGAATGTCGGCGATTCGCATCAAAAAGGCATCGAGTTTGCCACCCAGGTAACCGGACAACAGGCCGACCAGGATCCCCACCACCGCCTGGAGCAAAACCGCTCCGACGCCGATCAGAAGCGATACCCTCAAGCCGTAAATCATGGTGCTCAAAAGATCCCGGCCCTGGATGTCAGTGCCTAAAATAAAGCTTTCGCTGCCACCCTCCATCCATGCCGGCGGGGTTTCGGAATCCATGATATCAAAGGTTGCCGTATCATAGGTGTTGTAAGGTGTAATCACCGGCGCCAAAACACTGATAACCACCAGTACCACCAGAACACAAAAGCTTGAGATAGCGACGGGGTCGCGTTTAAAGCTGTGCAAAAGATAAGAATTTTTAAATCGTTGCCAGGTTGTCATTTGGTTCCTGCAATTCGTACCATGGGGTTGACGAATCCGTAGATAATATCAACGATGGTATTGACGACAACGAAAATGACCCCCACCACCACCAGGTAGGCCACCAGCAGGGTGGTATCCGAGCGTTCGACGGCCTCCAGAAACATAAACCCCATGCCTTGCCATTGAAACACGGTTTCGGTCAAAATCGTAAAAGCCACCAGAATCCCCAGCTGAACGCCGAATACGGTGATTACCGGCAGCAGGGTGTTTTTAAAGGCATGAATGTACCACACCCGCTGGCGGTGGAGGCCTTTGGCCCAGGCAAATTTGATATACTCGGTTTCCAGAACCTCCATCATCTCGGCCCGGACCAGACGTATAAAAAGCGGCAGCATGATTGATGATAGGGATACGGCGGGTAATACCAGGTGTTTTAACCCATCCCAGGTGAAAAAGCCGCTCTCCCATCCCCAGATATTAACGGTTTCTCCCCTTCCATAGGATGGCAGCCAGTTCAATTCCACTGCGAAAAGATAGATCAGGGCAATGGCCGTCAGAAAGACGGGAATGGCCACCCCGATGGTGCTGACCGCCATGACCAGGCGGGAGTACCAGCTTTTAGGATAAATGGCGGAATAGATACCGGCCGGAATGGAGACAACGATCAGGATAAAGGCGGTGACAAGGACCAGTTCGATGGTTGCGGGGGCCTTGGCTACGATGACTTCCAGAGCCGGTTTTTTGTAGAAAAATGACAGCCCCAGGTCACCTTGCACGGCATTTTTGACAAAGCGGACATACTGGACATAAGCCGGATCGTTTAAGCCCAGCCGATCGCGGATGACTTCGCGCTCGGCCGGTGTGACGCGCTCGCCCACCAGGTCCCGGACCGGATCGCCCATCTGGTTCTGGATCACGAATCCCACCATGCCGATGACCAGCATGACGATAAGGGCTTGAATGATGCGTCTGACGATAAATGCGAACATGGGTGCTGTGTCCCACTGCGCGTTACGTGTTGCGTGTTGCGGGTTGCGTGGTGAACAACAGACAATCCGCAATCCGATATCCGCTATACTTTAATTCCGAATTCTGCATTCCCAATTCCGAATTCAAGAACTTCTGTCTTCTGACGCTTGAAACCTTGAATTTTAGTGTATCGGAATTGAAGTACGGGTATAATATACCAAATGGGCCACGAATATGGGGCAGGGGCGTTACGTTTAATAACGCGCGCCTGCCCCTTGGTTTCATTTGCCATCCGTCTTAAAATAGGTCCACGCACTGATAAACGCACATCGATAGTTTCTGAAAGCGTGCACCATAGCGACGGACAACAGACCACGGACAGCGAATCTGTGTCAGTTACTTATACACCAGATCCCCGAAATAGGGGAAGTTCATGGTGTTGACGATGGCTTTGATGCCGACTTTATTTTTACCGGCATAGGAATGGTTCTGCCAGTGAAAGGGCACGAAGGCGGCGTCATCGTAGAGGATTTTTTCAATTTCCTGCAAAATTGCCGTCCGCTTTTTCAGATCGGTCTCGGACTGGGCCGCCAGGGTCAGCTCATCGACTTTGGGATTGCAGTAATTACCGCTGTTATACTGGCCGTAGCCGGTTTCCTTGTTGGGGCACATTGTCAGGAACTCGCTGAAATTGCCGGAATCTTCGGTGTCCGAGTGCCAGCCGATCAACTGCATATCCGCTACCTGGGCATCGAATTCATCCCAGTACTGGGC
>JBATKU010000075.1:0-2183 GCA_049669725.1 Desulfobacterales bacterium | reverse complement strand
ACATAAAACATAGCCGCCATGCTGTTCATACGCTGGACGATGTAAGTCACAGACTGGGTCTGCAGGGGATGGACCATCCAGATAAAGGCCGTCAGAAAAGGTATCCAGCCGAATTTTTCATACCGGGAACTCAGGGCCGGGGTTCGCAAAGTGGCTTTTGCCAGAAAATACAGGAAAATCCCGCAGGCTGTATGAATCAGAATGTTTACCACATGATAACCCACAAAGTTGAAGCCGTTAAAATAATAGTTCAGCGCAAAACTGATATTGGCAACCGGGCGCCTGCCTTCCGGGCTGTTAAAACCGGCCCAGGCAAGGTTTTCCAGACTGAGAGCGGGAACGCGGATATGCGGGTTGTTAAGAATGTTAATTAAATCATCAAAAATAAAGGGGGTCGTCAAGGTGTCAGCGTATATCAGGATAACAACAATGGCCAGCAGCGATAAGAGCAGCGTTTCACGTTTGGGTCCCTGGCTTACCGGGGAATATTTTTTTTGCATGGCGATCAGAGGATCTGAGTTTTCAGAAATATTTCCATAAAATTTAGTGCTATTTGTCCGCTACCAATCCCAGTAGCATTGATGCCCGGAATATGATTTTTCTTAATTGTTGACCTACCATTCATTGATTTCATGATAGCGGAAATTTGAGTGAAAAGCAATTTTTAGGAAACAACCGGAGACAGATGGAAAGGCCTTCATGGGCAATGTTTGAGGGACTCATCAGAAGTTTTTTAATTTGACAGTAACGCGATTTTTTAATATTATTTAAAGGTTACATCTGGTGACAGCGCATGAAGAATAAAAATAAGCTAAAAACCACCCTAATGGATTCGATGGTTATAACCGGACTCGGTTTGGCCTGTTTTTACTGGGTTTGCGAGTCCTTTATGTATTTCTTTTTGGAGCCGGAAGCCAATTTTATTCAACATGTTTTAGGACCGGATATGTTCCAGACCTGGACCCGGCTTCTGGTGTTATGCCTGTTTCTCATTTTCGGCTCTCACGTCCAGTACACGGTGAATAAGCGCAAAGCGGCAGATGACGCCCTGCGCGAAAGTGAAGATAAATATCGTACCATCCTTGAAAGCATCGAAGAAGGCTGCTTTGAAACCGATATTGACGGCAATCTAACCTTCTTCAGCAATCCAATCTTAAAAATACTAGGCTATTCCCGCGACGAACTGCTGGGTGTAAATACCGGCAAGTACATATCGCCTGATACCGCATCCAAAATGAGCCGCATCACCGAACGGCTTAAAGAAACCGGCAAACCCGAAAATGTGACCGATTATGGTGTCATCCGCAAAGATGGCACCATAGTTTCCCTTGAAATGTCTGTTTCGCTGCTCAAAGATCAAAATGGACTGCCGGTGGGGTATCGGGGCGTGTTGCGTGATGTCTCCGAACGGAAACAAACGGAAGAAGAAAAGCACAAACTGGAAACACAGCTTCAACAGGCACAAAAAATGGAATCCATCGGTACGCTGGCCGGGGGTATTGCCCATGATTTCAATAATATTCTGATGGGAATCCAGGGCAATGCGTCCTTGATGCTGCTTAAAATTGAATCCGATCATCCGAACTATGAAAAAATCAAGAACATCGAAAAATATGTTCAAAATGGCACCGAACTGACCAAACAGCTGCTCGGCTTTGCCCGCCGGGGTAAATATCTGATTAAAGCTACAAATCTCAACGAGATCATTGAAAAGTCCTCTTCACTGTTTGCCCGTACTAAAAAAGAAATCCAGGTTCACACCGACCTTCACGAAGGCCTTTGGACGGCCGAGGTCGATCGCGGACAAATTGAGCAGGTCCTGCTCAACCTTTACGTCAATGCCTGGCAGGCTATGTCCAACGGCGGGGATCTGTATCTGCACACTGCAAATGTGATCCTGGACCGCAGTTATGTCAAACCATATAAGGTGGAACCCGGCCGATACGTTAAAATCTCGGTCTCTGATACCGGGGTGGGCATCGACAAAGAAACCCAGGAACGCATATTTGAACCTTTTTTTACCACCAAAGAAATGGGGAGGGGAACAGGCCTGGGTCTGGCCTCGGTATATGGCATCATAAAAAGCCACGGGGGCTACATCAACGTATACAGCGAGAAAGAAAGAGGCACGGTATTTACAATTTATCTGCCGGCCTCGGAGAAAAAAGTTCCCAAAGAAAATG
>JBATKU010000074.1:0-2086 GCA_049669725.1 Desulfobacterales bacterium | reverse complement strand
GGACGGGGTTGAATTTACGCGTTTCTTTTTTTGCGTCAATGGAGGTTACGTAGGAATTGGGGGGCATCCATAAATATATAAATGGATTAAATTTAGGTACTAGTGTTATAAAAATAATTTGACCCTTTAACTTAGGGGGGACTTGCGGGACATCCTATATTCCTTTTGTCAAACGAAAAGCGATAATTTTTAAACATTTTTAATATCAATTAGTTGGAGAGGTTTACATTTTAAAGGCGCACCTGTCCTTTGTTCTTTGACATCATTTTTCGGCGATTCTCTCACCAATACGAACCCTACCTCTGATAGTTACGTTTATCCGGTATGTCTTATGACATTAAAACTTCCAATCATCCCTTATTCAGAGTCGAAAGTTCAGTGAGAGGCCCAGGACTGTCCCTCCAGAAGTCTTAATGCTCCAACTATGGATAACGGACTCTCTCGCCGAAATAGTAAACCGTGTTATTCTATGTTCAGGTGTGCCGGATCAAATACTTCTCTTTTCTTCATCAGCGTCCAGGCAATTACTAGCATCTTTGTAGCCAGCTTAACGCGCATCTTTGTTTTAATCCCACGTTCACGTTCTCTTCCCCGAAGAAGTCTGGTAAAGTATGTTCTGAACAGATCGACTCTTGCGGTCGCTACGCTAGCGGCCTGATACAAGGCATAGCGAAGCTCACCGTTGCCTTTTTTGGATATTACCGGAATCGCTTTATCGCTTTTTTTTCCGCTTCGGTCTGCACACAAATCATAGCCGGCCAATTTGATAAGCTGTTTTCGGTTTTCAAATTGAAAAGGATCGCCAATCGAAGCCAACACCCTAGCCGATATGTAAGGGCCAAAGCCCGGTATCGTCAGCAGGTAGCTATATTCAGTAAATTCAAGACAAAAATCTTCGATTAAATCATTGGTTTTTTTAACCTGCCGGCGCACCTGCTTAAGCTTTTCAACAAGAAGGTCGGCTTCAAATTCAGCTGCGGGTCCCATAGGACAACCAACAGATTCCGTCGCCAGTCCATGGATTTTGCGCAGCCTGAGCGTCTGGGCGATCCCGCGGCGTGTTGTGGTCACCATGTGAAAGAATTCACCGAATTCCATTGCTGAGATCGTATCAGGATTCAAGATCCACTGCACGATTGCAAGACTTTCACTCTCACAGGCGTTGTAAAACCGGTCGAGCACGGGAAAATACTGGGCCAGAAGATTATTTCTGATTCGCATTCTAAGACCGTGCTCTTCTCTTTTCAGTCGTCTTCTTAATGACAGCAAAGACCGAAGCTCGATGATGCTTGGTGACGGACAATCATAGTAAAGGCATCTTCTCCTGGAAACCAGGTCTGCAATATTGGCTGCACATTTGGTGTCATTTTTATCCCAGCGCCCGTTAAGAAGCTCCCGATTCCGTTTGACCGCTACACCAGAAACAAGAACAACGTTACAATCGCAACGGATTAAATGCCTGGCCAATGGCTTATGGTAATTGCCGGTCGGCTCCAGTCCATAGACGATTTTGGAAAGGCTGTTTTGAGACTTGATCGCCTCGGCGGTCTTCAGTAGCCGAGAAAAGCCATCTAAGTTGTTTTCAAAGATCAGTTTTCTGAACAAAGATTTTCCAGTTGCCGAGCCCATAAAAGCATGATGCTTTTCTTTGGCCACGTCGATACCGACAACCAAGTATTGATCCGACCCGGTAATCTCTTTAACAATTTGACAATACTGCCTACGTCTGATAATCTCTTGATTACTCATCATAACCTCCTGTTGGCGTCCTTTTTTGGGTTTTAGGTTTGGCGACCTTATGCTATCAGGAGGTTATTTATTTACTATGACTTAGATCATTTTGTTCTGAAGCAATCCTCGTACCCTTGGGGATATAACCTTCTACTATTTTAATATATAACTATGGATGAAACACCAAATAGATATCTTAAAAAGGAGCAAACTGAAGATTATTAAAACAGATCGCATGAATCCGATCTGTTTTAATTCTTGGGTTATCACTAATATTCAAGCGTCGGTTGAATCTGAGATAGCTGCAATTTCGAACTAATATCAAGCACCTGAAATTTCTGAGATACCGTAATAC
>JBATKU010000073.1:0-4601 GCA_049669725.1 Desulfobacterales bacterium | reverse complement strand
CTAATGCAACAGAGTAGAAAAACGCTTCAATTCATGGAATTGAAAGACTAATTAACTTGATTTAGCTTTCTATACGAATCCAAAAGTGATATCAGCAAACTGTCCAACGGGACATTACCGGACAGGCAGTCACACACTTGCTACTCCTTTTCAGCTGTAATTCTGATTGACAAAACCCACGAATATGATACAGTTGTTTTAAATGTCGCTCAGCTTCAACATCATAAACTAAAACCAAGAGATGGCTGCTTAAAGCCTCCAAAGGTTAAATTTGAAAAAAGCGTTGCTGGATGTGGCATTTATCGGGCTTCTCGGGTGTTCGTATATACGGCATTCTGAGGAGTCTTTTTTATTTGTTGGCATGGCTGGTTTTTCATAATTTACCACCCCTATCTACCAATTTCTTTGACTCTCTTATTTAAACCCCATCTTGCTTGCAAAAACTATCAATATTGACTCGCATTTTAAATTTTATAAACTGATTTCGAAATTGTTCAATGTATGGCCGCCGGAATTACTGTAAAGGAATAGACGAAGTGCGCGGATTATAAGGAGCTGGTTTATCCAGATATGTAGATGTAACCACTATATTGCAATTTTACAGATATAAAACGAATATCACAGCTATTTGAGAATTTCAAAAGCACCGATTCGTTGGAGAAATCACCGGTTTTGTACAAGATTCCATAACCACAATATCTTGTATAGGACGCTAATATAGAAGATGTGGAATTGTATTGTCAGTCCTCGATTCTGATTGTTAAATCTGACTTATCATTGATAGCCGTAGTGCTCATAGGGCGTCAAATTCCTTTTCACACCTTTGTAACCAGATAGGGATATCCCAGCTTCGGAAGTCGCTAAGAAGTTCAGTAAGCATTTCTCGGGCACGTCCGATTTCGCCTTTCCAGGCAAGCATTCGGGCTAAATAGTAACGGGTTTGAGCTGCCGGTACTACCGCACCGACTTCCTCGTCAACCTTAATCGACTTTTGGAAGCGTTCTTCCGCCTGCGCAAAGTCTGGGGCTGGCTTCATCGTCAAAAGCAGACCCTGTAAAAAGTCAAATCTCGGCGTCCACCAGTTAGGCGACAGATTGACAAGTTGTTGCCCCTCCTTATAGTGCTGCTTGGCCGATTCCAGATCGCCTAACTCCAACTCAGCCAGCACTAAGTCGTAATAGAGATTGATAACATGACCTGTGCGAATAGATTTTCCTTCGATTGATCTCAGGGCATTTTGACATGAGGTTATAGCCGCGCTAAAATTTCCCATCGCCAGCATTACATTGGCTTTAGCTACACTGAAAACAAGGATCATAAAAGGAGAATCCGATTTTTCAGCCAACTCTACTAATTGATCAATTTTAGCAATTGCCCCAAAATTGTCCTCACCAACGAGAAAGATAAACAGACCCTGCCAGGAACAATATGCCATCTTGGTGGTGAGATTACTGACCTGTTCCATCTCTGAGGCATATCCTCTCTCAAACAGCTCCTTGCCTTCTGCAATTCGCCCCATGACACCTAAGTTGTAACCCAATTGTCCACATAATATTGTGTAGGGAAGCGCATTCCACCCCATAACGTATTCGGTTTTCTGGTTCAATTTTTCATATGCTGTCATGGCTTTTGAAAACCGTGGTTCTGATTTCCGCCAAAGGCCTTGCCCTATATAACAAGCTCCTAAAACAAGATTGGCGATCGCTAATTCACGTTCTTCGATAGTCCCCTCAAGATACTTGATAGCTTGCAATGAATAGCGCTCGGTATCTTTAAAATTGCCACGATAAACATAAGCGGTACCTAATCCGAGATATGTTATGCCGAGCCGAACGCGGTCATCCAGCAATTTGGCTGTAATTTCGGCCTTTAAGCCGATCTCTTCTGCTTTCTCGAACTGCCCCAATCCGATATAGCTCCAGCAGATCTCCAGTTGAATGTCCACCAGGTTTTCCTGTTGAGTCTTGTTTTCCGGAAGTTGTAATATTCTCTCTGCGGCCTGTTCATATAAAGTAACAGCTTGCTGAAATTGACTTAATTTGTGAGCCTTTTCTGCAGCTAAACGCCCAAAGTGAAACGCCTCATCCCAATTCTCAGCCAAACCGTAGTGGTGGGCAAGCAGTTCATATTGTTCCTCGATCCGATCAGCGTGTAGCTTTTTAACAGCACTTCCGATTCTATCATGCAGGCTCTTCTTTTTCTTTGCTAATATGGATTCATAGACAACATCTCTAGTCAGGGCATGCTTGAAGATGTAAGCGGTTTCGGGATAAATTCCTCTTTCATATAAAAGCTCTGAGTCTTTTAAAACAGACAAATGAGACAGAAGCTCTTGTTCCGGTAGTTGCTTAACCTGCTTTATCAATTCATAGGTGAATTCTCTTTCAATTGCAGCCCCGGTTTGAAGTACCTCTTTCGCCCCCTCAGGTAGCGAATCCACCCTGGCCATCGTGACATCATGTATCGTGGATGGGATGGTCATCTCCCGAATGCCTTTTGATAAGTGAAATTTGTTGTTTCTTTTCTCAATAATTCTTAGATCATTAAGGGATTTTATGAACTCTTCAATATAAAAAGGAACCCCCTCTGTCTTTTCCAGAATCAAATCTTCAAGAGCACTATCAATGTACTCTGTGTTAAGAAGATCATTAACCATTGATAGACTTTCTCGATTGGAAAGTCGGTTTAAATTAATCTGATTATGATATGATTTGCCACCCCAGGTTTGCACAAACTCAGGCCGGTATGTAAAAATCATTAACACCCTTGCCCCCGGTATGCTTTCCAGAACATATTTCAATACTTCCTCTGAACTTTTATCAGACCAGTGGAGGTCTTCATATGCCGAAATTACAGGTCGAATTTCGGAACCCCTTAAACTTATTAGCTTGAAAACCTCCATATTTCTTTCTTTTTTCGCCTCAGGGCTCAGTGGAATCTTTTCGATACCACTGTTTCTCACCGAAAAAAGTTCAAGTAAATATGGGAGAGAAGACGCCTCATCTAATCCAATTATTTTCAGACCTTTTTTGACCTTTTCCCTGATTTCAGAATCCCCATCACCCTGGCGGATATCAAAGTTTGCTTTTAGAATGTCTATAATTGGATGGTAAGCAACACCGCTGCTGTACGACAGGCATCTTCCTTCTAAAAACATCACGTCTTCGCTGGCTACAGCTTTTCTGAACTCATACAATAGTCTGGATTTTCCTATGCCGGCCTCGGACACAATCGAAAATGCCTGTCCACGACCCCCCTTGGCTCTTTCATAACCATCGATTAAGAGTTCAAGCTCTCGCTCTCTTCCAACAAAGGGTGTCAGGCCTCTTTCAGCACTGACATCGAATCTTGTCCTGCTAGAACTGGGTGCAATGGCTCGGTAGATCACAATAGGCTCTTTCTTACCTTTAATTTCCTTCTCTCCAAGAGCCTCAAAGCGAAAAAGTCCCTCCGTAAGTTTAAAGGTATCCTCTGTAATATAGGTTGTGCCAGGCTGAGCTTGCCCCTCCATTCTGGAAGCTAAATTCACCGTATCTCCAACAGCTTTAAACTCAACCCGCAGATCGTTTCCAACTGTACCGACTACCACTGGCCCTGTGTGAATGCCAATTCTCATTCGAACAGATGGCATATCTTTTTTTTCTGTCTTCAGTTGGTCACTGTATTTAGCAATTTCCCGGTGAATGGCAAGGCTAGATCGAATCGCCCGTTGCGGTGCATCCTCTAACGCTATTGGAGCTCCAAAAAGCGCCATGATACCATCTCCAGTCATTTCATTGACAGTACCCTCGTAGTCATGAACTTTGTGTATCAGGATTTCATAAACTTGATCCATGATCGAGTATGCTTCTTCAATGCCCAGCATCTCAGATAATGGGGTAAAACCCTGCATATCACAAAACATCACTGTGACTTGCTTGCGTTCGCCCTCTATCCGGTTTTTTTGGGAAAGTATTTTTTCGGTGAGGCCTTTTGGAAGGTATTTTTGAATCTTTTCTATTTTCTGATCAAAGGAGAGTTCTTTGGATAATTCTTCTGGTTTTTTCGATAGATCCTGGCCACATTTATTGCAAAACTTGAAATTAGGTGGTGGAGTCGATCCGCATTTTGGGCAGCTCACCTCAAGCCCTGTGCCACACTTCCCACAGAATAATGAGTCTTCCGGATTCTCAAACTGACAGTTCGAGCATTGCATTTTCGTGCCCTCCATTATTAAATTTCAAACCAATAAACTCATTATGTGAACTTTAGGAGGAACGCAAAAGTCATTGGAGGAAGCGGAGTAGAATCTGAAAATGGCGTATCGCTTCAGGTCAGATGGAGAATGAAAATCAGAAATTGATTAAGTACATCAATACCCAAATCTATGAGCATTTTCAACCAAAAATAAGGATTCTGAAAACTGTTGACACATTGTGATAATTAAAAAATTGATTATTTTACAGATATAATACGTTATCGACAACAGAAGACTTCTTGCCATAGTGCGCCGTGGTTCATGCCTGTCGGTCTGCAAACTCTACAAAAGGCATTATTGATTTCTAAAATTATGGTGACCCCCATATGTTGTGGTCGGTCCTTTTCTCTGCCAACCTTTGATA
>JBATKU010000072.1:0-1706 GCA_049669725.1 Desulfobacterales bacterium | reverse complement strand
GCCTTCTCCAAACACGATATTCAGGTGCAAAATGAAGTGCTGGCCAGGACATTCTGGCGGGCGGGTCTGCGGCCCGGTGACTATGTGTTGCATGTAACCGGACTCAGTATGTGGTTGGCGGGAATCGTACCCCTGAGGGCCTATGAATACATGGGCCTGGGGGGAATTCCCATAGGAGCCGAGTCCGGCGTATCCAGGGTTCTTGACTTTGCCAAACTCATTAAGGCCAAAGGGATGTTCTGTATTCCTTCCTTTGCCGACTATATGATTCGTAAGGCACCGGAAATAGCAGGTGTGGAAGCCAGGGAACTGGGTATCGAAACCATCATCGCTGTCGGAGAACCGGGGGCCGGTATCCCGGAGACCCGCAAAAGACTCATGGAAGGTTTCGGTGCCAAGGTATTTGACAGTACCGGTGGAATCTGGGGTTTTGGCGGCATATCCTGTGACCATGATGAATATCAGGGGATTCATCTCGTCTGCGAAGACCACCACTATCTGGACATTGTGGACCCGGAGACCAAAAAGCCCATTGATATGTCCGGGGGTGGGGGTATCGGCGAATTGGTACACACGGCCCTGGATTGGGAGGCCGCCCCTTCTTTTCGGTATGCACTGGGGGACATTATCGAGTTGACCACAGAGCCCTGCAGCTGCGGCCGACCGGGCATGCGAATGCGCTTTAAGGGAAGGGCCGATGATTTAATCATTGTAAAAGGGGTGAATGTATTCCCGGCAGCCATAAAAGGCGTTGTGGATTCATTTATTCCCAAGGTGACCGGTGAAATGCGAATTGTATTGGATGCGCCGCCACCCAGGGTGGAACCGCCTCTGCGCATGAAGGTGGAGTATGGCTCTGGTGTTGAAGGCGAGGCCCGGGAGGAGCTTCGGCTGGATCTGGAACAGACAATTTCCGCCCGTCTGAGGGTTCGTCCTGCCATTGAACTGGTTCCGCCAAATTCACTCCCTAAAGATCCTGCCAAAAAAGCAATATTGATTGAAAAGAGCTATAAATAGGAGGATGTATATTGCCGATGAATACTTCATTCATTGCAGGTAAAAGGATTCTGGCTGTTGATGATGAACCGGATATTCTTGAAATCATAGAAGAACTTTTGGAGGAGGCTATTTTGGATACGGCCCCGGATTTTGATACGGCCGCCAAAATGCTGGCGGATAAAACCTATGATTTAGCCATCCTGGATGTGATGGGCGTTGATGGATTGACGCTGCTGGATATCTGTGTGGAAAAAGGTATTCCCGCAGCTATTTTTACGGCCCATGCGATGAACGTTCAAACCTTCCGGGAAGTAATTGAAAAGGGGGCCGTCTCTTTTCTCCCCAAAGAAAGGATGGCCGATCTAAATCATTTTATAAATGAGTTGATCGCGGCCATTGAGTCCGGAAAAGAGCCGTGGAGAATCCTTTTCGATGAATTGGCAGTTTATTTTGACGAAAAATTCGGTCAGGCCTGGAAGGAAGAGAACCAGGAGTTCTGGGATGAATTCACCCATATGATTAAGACCCGTTTTGCAGCAGATCGCAGCTGACCGGTGAGAGGGTAAATCCAAATCTTGCATAAACAACATGTCAAAGAATAGATTAGGGTAAGCTCTAATCCTCAGGCATCGAAGACCAGATCCACTTTCTTAATTTGGTTGATATGGTTTTTAGCTCATTGATTTGCTCTTCGTTCAGGCAGGATG
>JBATKU010000071.1:0-3392 GCA_049669725.1 Desulfobacterales bacterium | reverse complement strand
TATCTACCCATCCCCGTACGCAGAAGAAATTAGAGGAGACAAAAGCCGGTAGTCTTGATCAACGCATCCGTTTTTTAAAACCGTTGGGTTTTCTGGATTATGTTAAGCTTCAAATGAATGCCATTTGCGTTATATCCGACAGCGGTACCATCACCGAAGAGTCTTCTATATTAAATTTCCCGGCAGTTACGATCCGGCAAGCCCACGAGCGTCCGGAGGGAATGGATGAAGGCACATTGATAATGTCCGGGCTTAAAGCGGACATGGTTATACAATCCATCGATATTGTAACCTCCCAGCATTCTGCCGCCGACAGGCAATTTAGGCTGGTGCCAGATTACAATACCAGGAATATATCTAAAAAGGTCCTGCGTATCATTTTAAGCTATACCGACTATGTGAATCGTACGGTATGGTATAAGCCTTAAATAAACCTAACCCAAAAGGGACACAATAGAAAATGAATATTGTCCATCGGCTGAATTAAAAGAAGTCTATGGGGCAAAATGGATTGCCGTTCCGGGTGGTGGAATTGTATCAGATCCCAAACTGCCGGCCAATTGTCCGATTTCAGGGAAAGTAATTTTTCAAGTTGCCTAGTGTTCTCATTACAGGAGCGAATGGTTTCATCGGCAAAGCATTTTGCCGGAAAATGCTCGCGGAGGGTTGGCATGTGCAGGGTGCCATTCGTTCTCTGTCCAAAAAAAATGCATTGCCTCCCGGAGTTGATAGCGTCGAGATTGGAAGCATTGATTCAGAAACCGATTGGAGATCTGCCTTAGATGGAATCGATGTAGTGGTCCACTTGGCTGCCAGGGTCCACGCTATGGATGGAAGCAGCGCTGATCCCATCATCGAATATCGTAAAATAAATGTTGACGGCACAAAGCATCTCGCGCAAATTGCTAATTCCAAAGAGGTTCGGCGATTTGTTTATGTAAGTTCGATAAAGGTCAATGGAGAAGAAAGAGCTGATCCGTACACGGAGGCTGACCATCCGTCACCGGCAGATCCTTATGGGATCAGCAAGTTTGAGGCTGAGCAGGAATTACGTAATATAGCGGACAAAACAGGCTTAGAAGTTGTTATACTCCGACCTCCCCTGGTTTATGGGCCGGAGGTCAAAGCCAATTTCCTGCAGTTGATTAAGCTGATCAATCGGGGGATTCCATTGCCTCTTGCCAGGGTTAAAAACCACCGCAGCATGATTTTCTTAGGAAACCTTGTTGATGCGCTTTTTACTTGTGCAACTCATCCCAGAGCTGTCGGGAATATTTTTCTAGTTAGTGACGGAAAAGATATCTCCACGCCGGAGCTCATTCTAAAGATTTCATCTGCATTTGGAAAGCCGTCGCGCCTATTCGCGTTACCTCCTGGATTTTTGCGTCTTTTGGGGAAAGCAACAGGAAATTCTGAGGCTGTCAGCAGACTTTTGGATTCCCTCATCGTGGACAACACCAAAATTTGTACCGTCTTGGGCTGGAAGCCGCCATTTTCGATGGAAGAGGGCCTCAAGGAAACTGTCAGGTGGTATCGCCAGGCATTGCGTTAGGGCCGGATAAGCAGGCAACTCAACCGGCTAATTCATTTTCATTCAAGGCATATGAACGGATCTATTTTTCTTCTCTATTTGTTATGTATCGGCTTAAGTGCAGCAGGCGCCTTAATTATCAGCAGACATGGACACCGCCTTAATCTGCTGGACCAACCAAACGATCGGAGCTCTCACCGTGATACCACACCGAAGGGAGGCGGAATTGGAATTTTAGCAGCCTATATTGCTGCTGCCGTGTTCTTAAAGGTGTCCGCATTTTTCTGGATTCCGGCAGTGATGCTCTCGCTGATAAGCTTTGCGGGCGATCGCTATCATCTTTCACCAATAATTCGCCTCTTATTTCAGTTTGCGGCAAGTTTCTTTCTGTTGTTCGGGCTTTGGGATGGTCATCCTTTGTCGTCTGCCGGCTACCTGATAATTCTTCCGCTTTCAGTATATATCGTAGGAACTACTAATTATTTTAATTTCATGGATGGAATAAATGGTATTGCCGGTATTACAGGCCTTGTTGGTTTCGGGCTATTGGCATTTTTTGCCCATAGCAAAGAAATAGAATCCGGTATAGGGGTCCTTGCGATAACTTTGAGTTTAAGCTGTGTAGCATTTTTACCTTTCAATCTGCCCAGGGCTAAAGTCTTTTTGGGAGATGTTGGTAGCATTTTGCTCGGTTTTACGTTTGCGGCAATGGTGTTTATGCTCGCTGACAACTTATTTGAACTCTTAGGCCTCAGTTTATTTTTATTTCCATTCTATGCTGATGAAATAACGACAGAGCTCATAAGATTAAAAGAAGGAGAAAAGCTCTGGACGCCGCACCGCCGGCATCTATATCAAATTCTGGCTAATGAATACGGCTTTGCTCATTGGAAGGTATCATTGGGGTATGGTGTCGCCCAGCTATTCGTCGGCGCAAGCATTCTGTATTTATTTCAACTGGGGCTGGCGACTGCCTTGTCGATATTTTTTCTTTTTTTTGTGGTCTTTTTTGTGATATCGCTGGGCTTGCGCAAAAGACTAGCACCCTAATTGAGCGCAAGTCGAGGATAGCCCAGATTCAAGTAAGATGATTCGCCCCAATTGAGATGCTGGAAGAGTGGGAAATATATTTGAGTTAAGTAGTAAAATTCCGAAACATTTAATTTTCACGGTAATCCGATATGAAGCTCAAGCATCTATACTATAATTTTTTTGTAGTTTTATGCAGCGATCTCATTTTGCTGGCAGGTTCAATATTCATTGCTAATTTCGTTCGATTCGAGTTTAATATTCCGGCATATTTTATGGATACCTGTCTACGGATATTACCGTATGTTTTGGTTACTAAGATTGTTTGTTTTTATTTTTTTGATCTTTACCGGGGTATGTGGCGCTACACCAGTATTCAGGACCTTCTAAATATAATAAAGGCCGCCAGCACGGGCAGCCTTCTGATCATATGCTATATTCTAATTCGATATCGTTTCGTTGGTTTTTCACGATCTGTTTTTTTGATCGATTGGTGTCTGACCATCCTGTTTATCAGCGGTTTCCGGCTGGGTGTTCGGATGTATTTTGAATACTTCGCAGAAAAGGGGGCGCGGCCATCGATCCAGATCTCCCTGTCACGACTATTTAAGGAAAAATCCGAAGATATTAAAAATCTACTTATCATTGGTGCCGGCGACGGTGGCGAAAAAATTTACCGGGAGATACGAGCCAATGCCGGACTTGGATATCGTGTGGTCGGATTTCTGGATGACAACCTGGCCAAAATTGGAAAAAAAATCCACGGCATACCCGTACTGGGCCGTATCAACGAAATCGAAAAAGCAGCCGGCAAAGTTAAAGCTGATGAAGC
>JBATKU010000070.1:0-8326 GCA_049669725.1 Desulfobacterales bacterium | reverse complement strand
AAGGGCCCATCGGATAAACAGTACCATAAGGGGCAAACGTATACAGGCCGCTGTTATATCCAAGATCCGGCAGCAGCGCCAATTTCTGTTTCAGGATCTTTCTGGCAATGTCATATTTGGTTACTTTTGCTCCCTTATCAACGAACTCGGCCATCGATGCGGATGTATCAAACATGATCAGAAAGTTGTCTGCTGTTTTGATAAAATCTTCTTCCACGACCACTTTTTTAATAAAGTCCTCTTCGGTGAGAACCTCTGCGGCCGGAAGTAAACCCGGCAGGACCATCCCCAATACCATAAAAAATACTGTCAGTTTAAGTTTCATAGCCTTTCCTCCTTTGCATAAACGGTTTAACGCTAAAATAGCTTGACACATTCTAACGTTCCTTCTGTTGTGATGGCAAAAAATCGCTTGGTTTACCGACGACATGCCACTGGTGGGTTTAACTCCAAATTGTTTGAAGAAATCTGAACGTAGGTAATATACTAAACATCACTTTTTTTCTGTCAACTCTCCTTTTCAAATTTTGTTATTGATTTCATTTTACTTCAGCTTAGCAATCCCAAAAAAATGCCTTTTGATATCAATCGCCGCCCAATTTGCTTCAAAGTCACTAAGGTCGACCTAACGTATTTATGTCTCCAATCCTAAGGGAATTTAGCGAATACCAAACAATGGTTAGCTGAATAATATGATGAAACTCATGGACCGAAATAAGCGTGAATTTTGGTAGATATCATGAGCTTTTCGATATTACCTGTATGTTGGTTTTAATGAAAATGTTTGGGCAAGGGTGAGTGATTTTCTTCCTTAAACTATAACAGTACTTCTAGCATGTCAACTATGAGAGTCAAAAAAAAGTAGATCAGAGACATTTCAGCAAAAACCCATGCCACACGGAGACCCTCATGCTTAAAATACTTACAACAATGCCCGCAGACCGACCAATAGCCGATTTACCTCTTCTTCCGTATTATAATGCACCAGGCTGACTCTGATGATTCCCTCTTCCGGATCTTCCAGACCCAAGGCCTCAATGCAACGCCGGGCATAAAAATGTCCGTTGCGTACGGCAATGAAATTTTCAGCAAGTCGATTCACAATTTCACTGGGCTTTTTTTCTGCAGGGATAAAAGCGATGGTTGCGGCCCTTCGGCCGGCGGCAGCATGTGGTTGACCGATCACCCTCACCCCCGGCAGTTCCTGTAAAGTGTCAAGCAACTGATTGGCCAATCGGGATTCATGTTCAGCAAACAGATCAAAAACTTTAATCCCCCGCTCATGCCGGCTGAGGTTTAAATTCGTAAAATGCTTTTCATACAGCGTATCGTAGTATTCCCCGAGACCTGCCAGAGCAGCAATTTCCGCATGCAGCGGGCCGGTCGGATTTAATCGATAATGGGGTTTTTCAGAGTTGAAATAATGGCCCTGGCATTCTAATTTTGCCAGGACTTCTTTTCTTCCCCACATCACGCCGATATGGGTCCCAAAGGTTTTATAGGTGCTGAACAGATAAAGATCAACCCCCAGATCCTTAAGGTCGATCAGGCGATGCGGGGCAAAAGAAACCCCATCGGCAACTGCCAGGGCACCGGCGTTGTGGACGATTTCATTGATGGCTTTGACATCATTCACAGTGCCCACAATGTTGGAGCAAAGGGTAAAGCATACCAGACGCGTGCGGGTCCCGACCAAATCTTTTAAATCTTCAATATTGAGCTCACCGCTTTGGGGGTCGATCCGCCATTCCCTGATGACGATGCCGAACTCACTTAAGCGGCGCCAGCATCCAATATTGGCTTCATGGTCTTGATTGGTTACAATGATTTCATCACCGGCCTTAAGATCGTGTCGGAAAGCCTGGGCCAGAACATAAAAATTAAGGGTCGTCGAAGGACCGAATGTTAACTGGTCCGGGTCCGTATTCAACAATTCTGCCACGCAGCGGTAGGCTGCCTCCATGGCCTCCCCTGCTGCTGCCGATGAGGCAAAAAGCCCGTAGGGCTGAACTTTGGTATATTTAAAAAAATAGTTCAGCCGCTTGATGACCTGGTGCGGCACATAAGACCCCCCTGCATTTTCAAAAAAGGCCCATTGGGCGGTGTCCGGGTCTTGGAAAACCGGGTACTGGCTGCGAACAAAATTAAGGTCCAGTGTCATTGCTTGCTCCTTAAAAGTAAAATTTTCGATTTTTCAGACATGATTAATATCACCGGCAGTTTAATGGCGTAGCCGTATAATTGCAATCATTTTGGTGTTGCCCCTGTTTGAAAAAATATTTGACATAAGCACTCATACAGATCAAATTGGTCCAACCAATAACCATTGGTTGATATGATCCTTCTTTACATTCTGGTTGATTACATGACTGATTTATTTATCGTAAAATGGATTTTGGCTTTATCCCCGATTCTGACGGTGCTGGTGTTAATGATTCTAAAGAACTGGAGCGGCTCTCGTGCCGGTGCTGCCGGTTGGTTTGTGTCCTTAATCACTGCAACCCTTTTTTTCGGAGCGCACCCGAAACTTCTTGCCTTTTCCCAGGTCAAAGGTGCCCTGCTATCCCTTAATGTTCTCTTTATTATATGGGCTGCCCTTCTTTTATATAATGTTGTCAATGAAACGGGTGCCATAGAAGTAATCGGCATGGGCATTCAAAGATTTAGCGGAGACAAATCCATACAGCTAATCATCTTCGGATGGATATTTGCTTCTTTTCTTCAGGGTGTTGCCGGTTACGGCGTCCCCATAGCCGTTGTTGCACCTCTGCTGGTCGGTCTTGGTTTTTCTCCAGTGGTTGCCGTAGCCGTTCCGGCTATTGGGCATTCGTGGTCCGTCACTTTTGGCTCAATGGGGGCTTCATTTCAGGCTCTCATGGCCGTATCCGGTCTTGAATCTTCCTATCTTGCACCCTGGTCTGCAACCCTTCTGGGCATTTCCGCTTTTCTTTGCGGTATTTTTGCCGTGTTCGTATATGGTGGCTGGAAAATGGTAAAACACAGTCTTATTGCGATTCTTATCGTTGGATCAGCCATGGCCGGCACCCAATATGTTCTTGCCGTTTCGGGGATGTGGACCCTTGGTGGATTCGGAGCAAGCCTTGTAGGGCTTGGCAGTGGCCTTGCTGTTGCAAAATTGAAAATATACAACCAGACGTCTCCTTCACAAAACCAGCTTGAAATGGGGTTGTGGTGGGCTTTGTCGGCATACCTTATTCTTATCGCAATTGTTTCTGCCGGAGTTATGATACCGTCTGTCAAAGCCTTTCTCGGACAGGTTAACCTAACCTTTAGATACCCGGAAATCGTATCTTTAAAGGGATGGGTCACAAAGGCAGGCGAAGGCAAAGGCATCAATCTGTTCGGCCATGGTGGTGCCCTGCTCTTATACTCGTCCATTATAAGTTATTTCGTTTACCATTCAAAAGGCTTTTACAAACCCCATGCCTTAAACGCCATAATACAAAAAACTGTGAAAAGCGGTGTTCCAACTAGCCTTGGCATTGTCAGTATGGTTTGTTTTGCCATGATAATGGATCACTGCCAAATGATTTTCATCCTTGCTGAAGGAATAAGCAGGGTTTTCGGCTCCCTGTATCCTTTGATTTCACCCTGGATCGGACTGCTGGGTGCTTTTATGACAGGCAGCAATACAAACTCCAATGTTGTCTTCGGGGTTCTTCAGCAGAAAACAGCCCAAATGGCAGGGCTCAGCACGGCCCTGATTCTGGCTGCCCAGACTACCGGCGGAGCCCTTGGAAGCATGATTGCACCGGCGAAAATATTGGTGGGCTGTTCTACTGTCGGCCTGTCAGGCAAGGAAGGTCCGGTTTTAAAAACCAC
This sequence comes from Desulfobacterales bacterium, assembly GCA_049669725.1. GTDB lineage: Bacteria > Desulfobacterota > Desulfobacteria > Desulfobacterales > JAFDCJ01 > JAFDCJ01. The sequence continues at coordinate 4,483 of JBATKU010000070.1, read as the reverse complement.
TCTGCGCTACGGGCTCATTATTACCGGTATTATCGGCATTATTACCATGCTGGCATCTTTAATCGGTTAGAGGTAAATAACAGAAATGGATAATTTTTTTAAAAAACACAGCACCCGGTTGAAAACCACGGCATTGATATTAATGCTTGTGATTCCTTTTTTACTTTATGCAGCGGCATCGTATGACTCGATCTTTCAGGTGAACCTGCTGCTGGCGCTTATGATCGGCAATATGCTGTTTGTCATGATCAGGGGATAGAAGACAGAGGACAGATGGCAGAGGACAGATGACAAATAGGATCTTAGGTGTCGGTTTGATGGTGGGAGCGGCTTTCCAGCCGCGATCTGCAATACCGGTGCAAAAGGAAGGAATAGGCGCAGTTAATATGACCACAAAAATCAGGACGAATATGAAATCATTGGCCGAAAACAACCACGTGATTATCGGGGCTCAAAGCAATGCCTTATTTGCCACAACATTTTTTATACTTTTTACCGCTTCCACATGGGCAGGATTCATTGCGTCCCACTTTCTTTTCGGTAACCCTTGTTTTTAGTGGATTCAACAATATTTCTAAGTCTGTAATATCCTCAGTGTTATCTGGCTCCAATTCAATTTTATATTTCCAACCATTTTTTTCAAATACTGATTTTAGTTCATTCACCCTTTCTTCTGTTCGTACATTCACAATAGCAGGATTTTTTGCAGTGCCCAATTTTGTTGTCTTTTTACCATCAAATAATTTTTCCATCTATTCACCATTTTAGATCTTAAACTGCATTTTGCTTTACGCCAGCAATCGGCCATTTCCCAAAATATTGCACATAGATAACGTTTAGATCTTGATCTCACATCTGTCCTACAATTCTATCGTAACTTCCTGTAAAGTCAATTAATAGATATTATTTCCCGGTCAGATATCGGAAATGTTGAAATTATTTTTATCGAAAATTATTAATTTAGCCAAAATGCTGAAATTATCCGATTTGGTCAATTACCCTGTCCTGACAAAATTTATGATGATTTCAATGACAATTGACTCTTCAAATACACCAGAATCTATCCGTCTGGATTTACCATTTGTGAATAGTGATTATGTTTAGTTTCGAGCGTTCGGTCGGGGAGTGACAGAGCAAGGAAACCATATTTAAGATAATAGACGGCTCCCTGTAATGATCTCAACCGAGAATATAATTTCAACGGTTTAACCCCTTACCTGAAAAGGAGGAAACTATGGCGACACGTAAAGCAACTGCCAGATGGAATGGCACGCTGAAAGATGGCAGCGGAGTAATGAAATATGGAGATGTTGAAGGCCCTTTTACATTTGCATCGCGTTTTGAAGAGGGCAAAGGCACCAATCCTGAAGAACTTGCTGGGGCGGCTCATTCTGGATGCTTCTCAATGTTCCTGTCTGCTCTTTTAAGTGGAGACAATTTTACGCCGGCAAGCATACAGACAACGGCTTCAGTTCATTTGGGCGAAGATGACGGCCCGAAGATTACCAGCATAGACTTGGATTGTGAAGCAGAGGTTCCCGGCTTGGATGCTGATAAATTTGCTCAATATGCTCAAACAGCCAAAGAGAAATGTCCAATTTCAAGGCTTTTTGCCGGTACAGAAATCAATCTTTCAGCCAAATTGATCGGATAATGAGTTTAAAACTGGAAACTGGGGTCAGACCGAGGTAGAATCCCGTAGAATGGAAACCTGGTGAAACTGGGGTCGGACCGAGTAGAATTCCGTCAACTAAGGCAAAAGATTAAAAAAAAGCTGTTTTTAGCACAGATCTTTAATTATCAGGTGTTCACCGTGGTCCGACCCTAAACCCACCCTTCTAATTTTATGGCAGTAAAAAAGGGGTTTAGAACACCTTCTAAACCCTTGATATTATTGGTGGCGTTTCCAAAGGTACTCCCTGTTTACCCCAGTTGCAGGTTGGCATTCAGAGAGCACTGTAAATATTACGAATTCTATCCAAAAATGAAAAAAACCAAAACCCGTGAAAGGCTTGTCCGGAATGTATTCTTTAAAGCGACTGTCTGAAGGCTAATCATGGTTTAATCATTTCCATCGAGCTGAATTGCTGCGCCTTTTTAATCAAGGAGCTATCAAAAGTGGCGAAACTTTCACATCTCCTGCTGGATGCCAAATGCAAAGCATCCGCAAAATCGAATTTATTTTCATACCATGAGATCGCCTGATAAATGCCATCAGGATCTTCGACACTCACGTTTGGAAGTCCAAGTAATTTCTGAAACCCAACTGCTATATCGGATCGTCCAATTTCATAGGCGTGCCGTAACACCCATTCCGTTTCCAAGAGCACCGTTTTGGGAATATAAATATCATCGCTTTTCAATATTTTTACAGCGCGACGCGCCTGACTGGGATCGTCATTTGTCAGTATTCTCACCAATAAGTTTGTATCCACAGAGATCATAAATTTTTCCGTGCTCCTTTAGCGATGGCGGCCTCCATTTCTTTTAATGATTTCTTAGGGCCTTTATAGCCAACGCATCCCAATAATTCTTCTGCTTTGGTCTCCAGGTATGGTGCCGTTGGTTTTAGCTTGATGCCGTCACCCGTGTCTTCAACGATAAATTCAAGCCCGGGTTCCCAACCATGCGCATTCCGAACATTTTTCGGTATAACAATTTGGCCTTTGTTGGACAGTCGCGTTGTTTCCATAATTCCTCTTTTTATTGGTAAGACAGAAGTAAGACCAATGTAACGCAAATAGACCGGTTTGGCAACAATGAATTTCAAGGGGGTATAATTGAAGCGGATAAGCCCGGATACACGAGAGAACGATTATCAATTCTCTGCTAAACCATTTTATAAAAAATGGCGTCCCCAATCACGCCATTCGGCGTGACTGTTGTCCCGCTTGGTGAAGCGGGATGTCTTGGACAGCGGCCTTACACGCCGACATAAAAAAAACTGCCAGGAATCCTGACAGCTTATTGGCTAAAGTGGCGTCCCCAAGGGGATTTGAACCCCTGTTGCCGGCGTGAAAGGCCGTAACAGCAAATCGAGCAAGAGCAAGAAAATATTATAAATTCTTTCTATCTCAGTAACTTGGGCAATTTAGCGCCTGTACCCTACCCTACCTCAAAATACCTGAAAATACCTATCTGAGGATGCCATCTACTGCTTATGTACTCCCATAATCTTGTGCATGATTTGGTAAGCTTCAATGTTCGGGACCAACCGCGATCTGGAAGGGTGCTTCTGTATGAAGCGTCGGAAACATGCTGCAAACCATCATTTTGCACCTAATTTAACGCGTAGATCCTTAATAAACCCCGCTTTTTGGCGTGTAATTTTGACATTCTCATCAACATACTTTCCAGATCCAATAAACCACAACAATCGATCGACAACCGCCGGCACCTCATTATTGATTCTGCCCATCCGAACCATTGCTCTATACACCACATAATTATCCCGGCTTTGGGCTAATCTCATGCGCGAATATTAACATGCGTTTTCTAATTGCCAAATTAGGTTTGGTGCCCATACAGATTTGTTATGCGTAACTTATTCGTTTAGCATTAACAATAGGTATTTTTAAATGGATTTATTGATGGTGCGGTAATTTCTATAAAAGTGGGTTTCAAAGAGACTACCCAAAGAAATGGGTTGCCAATTATTCATATCATTACTAAAATTAGCTAAAGTTTCACATAAACCATATTTCCAGAATCTGTTATGAAAAAAGCAATTAAAATAACGATAGTTCTTGTTTTTGGCCTTGCTTTCCTGCTGAGTTATCCTGCGGCATGGAGTTCTGATTTGATTAGACCAACTCGTGCGCTGGATTCAACCGGTGAAAAGCTGGGAAAACTGTCGGTGTTCAGTGAACCTCCCGGGCTTGAGGTTGCATTGGAAGGGACACTAATCGGAAAAACCCCGATATTTGTGGATGAAGTGAAACCCGGAAGCCACCGGCTGCGAATCAAAAACTCTGAAACCGATATTACCATTGAACCGGGAAAAACGCTGCAAATCAGCCTGTACAAAGATAAATTTATTCTGATACCGGCAGCTGATAAAAAACCGCCAAAACAACCCGAACCGGTTGAAACAGACCTCACCAAATCCAAACCTCCCCCGCCCCCCGCCGAAGAGCAGCGCCTCAGAGAACTGAGCCCCATTGAAAGATATCGCCTACTGGGGCATTATTGAATTTAAAGGTTATCATACCTCTTAAATAATATGAGAACATTCGATCAGGAACAATCCACCTTCGGCTCTGCCCTTTTATTGTATATTGTAATGGTGGTGGTTCTCATAACTCTCATTCCTTTTGAATTTCACATCCCCGATAAAATTCAATTCTCCTGGGAAACATATCCTGAAGATTTTTTCGCCAACATTATTTTGTTTCTGCCGGTGGGATTTATTTTCAGGCGCAGCCCCAGGACAAACCAGGATCGATTCTGTATCAACGCCCTCATTTTTGGAACCCTTCTAAGC
>JBATKU010000069.1:0-5030 GCA_049669725.1 Desulfobacterales bacterium | reverse complement strand
TCACGCTCGTATATTTTCACCGGGGCGATAAGGATTTTTTCCTGCAACACGCTGCAGAAACCATTGCACTCAACCCCAACTCCCCGTATATCGTAGGTGTTGCCGGCTGGCACATGATGCTTTACGGGGAATGGGACCGTGGACTTGCCCTGTTGAAAAAAGGGATGAAACTTAATCCCTATTATCCAACCTGGTTTCATCTGGCACCTTACATGGACTACTATCGCCGTGGTGAGTATGAAAATGCTCTCGCCGAGGCCCGCAAATTCAACTTTCCAGAAATGTTCTGGGATCCGGTGATGCGAGCCGCCGCTCTCGGCCAGTTGGGAAAACAGAAGGAAGCCAAGAAGGCAATCAGCCAATTGCTCAAGCTGGAGCCCAATTTCGCAACTCGCGGGCGAGGGATGATCAGCAACTATGTCAAGGTTGAAGACCTTATCGATAAGGTCATCGAGGGACTGCGCAAAGCGGGGCTGCCTGCTATCGAGTGACGATAGCGGGTAGGAAGCACAACCTGGTTTAGCCAAAAATCTACTACAATTTAACGTCTCGGCATTTCTACAACTTTTCGGGGATAATCATTGTAGCAAAGTGCGCAAAAAATTATGAGCTTGACATCGGTCTTAATTTAGTACTATAAAAAGACCGGAGGTGATAAAATGAATATTTCGCAGGATATAAAACCAGTAACATATCTTAAATCAAGGGCCGCTGATTTGCTGAAGCAAATTAATGAAACCCATCGTCCGGTTATTATTACGCAAAACGGAGAGCCGAAAGCCGTATTACAAGATCCAAAAAGTTACGAAAATATGCGTAATGCTATCGGGATATTAAAACTGATTGCCCAGGGTGAAGATGAAATAAGGAGCGGAAATTCGCGGTCCCAGCAGGAAGTCTTTGAGAACATTGAAAATTTTCTGAAAGACAAAATGAAATGAACAAAAAATATGATGTCTTATGGTCAAATATTGCTGAAAACGACTTAAAAAATATTGTTGAATACATTGCCGACGATAGCCCGCCTAACGCCTTGAAAATATTTAAACGCGTAAAACAAAAAGCTTCAAGCCTTTATACCTTTCCTGAAAGAGGACGAATCGTCCAGGAATTGCGGGATCAAGGGATACTTCAATATCGGGAATTAGTCTTATCCCCGTGGAGAATCCTATATAGAATTTCAGAGAAGAGTGTCCTGGTATTATCAGTTTTGGATTCACGCCGAAATATTGAGGATATCCTATTAACAAGGCTCACAAATTCAAAGATTTAAATCTTTAGATTTTGAATAAGTAGGGCGGGCCTCCGCGCCCGCCGGATTCGGATCCTCGCGCATATCGGAATATGGTCGGCACAGAAGCCGACCCTACTATCCCCCCCTGCGTGACAGCTTGCTGGCAAAGATAGTGATCAGCCCTCCGAGCATCACGTAGCCGAGAATCACTTCAACCGTAACACACATTGCGGCGGTTGTCGTTTTCGGAATAATATCTCCAAAGCCAAGATTCGCCCTTTCCAGATCGGCCTCCGCCAGGTTGGCATTTTTAAGATTCATATGCATGAGCCTGGCGTTATTGAGATCGATTAAAACATCAGGGTTTTCTTCGCGCCATTTATTCCAGATTTCCACGCCTTGAGACAGGATTGCGATCTGGTTGTTGTCGGCCATAATATCGACTCCGGGCATTCATCTTTTATTTCGATTCTATCTAAATCAAGTTGTGGTATTTATTTAGAAAGGAAACCCAGTCGTCAATCCCAGGCCGAAATAGTCCTTCCCAAAAGTTACATCCACCCCACCGCCGCTTAGGTCGAACAATCCTAAAATGGGATATTTTTCCTTACTGCTCAGGGCGATCCCGAATTTATAGAGTCTTTGAACGCTTTTATTTTCTTTTTTAGCCCTTTCAAAATCCAGGTCGTTTATAAAATCGGTATAAACAAAAAAGAGGTTTATATCAGACTTGCGATCCAGCAGGATGATATTGGTCGGCCAGCGGGAGTTGAGGCCGATCTCAAACATGGAAAAGCCGCTGTCGCTGCCGCCCCCCGACTGGTTTTGAGCTGCCCAGGTAACCGCTGTTCCAAAATCCAGCTCACTGCTCTTAAGATCAAAAGTTGCCAGGCTTTTGATACCGACTCCATAGATCCAGGCAATATCACTTCCCGAAAAATCCTTGCCGAAGCCGAATTGTCCGAAAGGTTTCAGCCACCAATTGTCCAGCACCGGATAATTTAATTGCAACCCCGGAACAAATGTTAACGTTCCGTCATTCCCATCGTCGTTATCATGGAATCCAATGGTTGCCGGCAACAATACCTCCAATCCCCAATTTTCACTGTCGGCCTCACGCAGGGTATAGGAAAACGGCGCCCGCAGCAAATAAACGGTGCGATCCCCCAACTTGTAGAATCCGGAGCCGATCCAGCTGGAATAGGCATAATTAATAACATCTTCCGGCTCATCAGCTGCCCATGCAGACTGATTTCCGGGAAGAAACAGGATTAAGGCCGCAGCAATAATGACGGAAAATCTTACACAAAAAACATTTAGCGAATGGTTTCTCATAGATTCCTCGGGATCATCTTTTTGTAATTTATGCTTTTTGTACCCTTTTACCGGTTTTTTATACTCAATTCAAGCCTTGACCACTCTCGCAGGCAATGAATCGTCAACAGAGGGTGAAATCCTGACAAAAGTGCTTAGATTAGCCATAATTGTTGGTCTGATCTTGATTAACAATGGAAAATTGATAACAAAGGGAATATCACCATAAAAACGCCACACTTCTTCGGAAACAGCAACATCAGTCAACTGCAGAGAAAAGCATGAGCCACAAAAATAAGAATGACAGTCCGGAAATGACGCCTTTTAAATTTTCCACCTCCCTGGCAAAATCGGTTTTAAATTCCCTTTCCGCCAATATTGCGATTATTGATGAAAAGGGCGTAATTCTGGAGACCAATCAGGCCTGGCGAAATTACGCAACCGTAAACCAGATGGAAGGGCCCGGGGATTCCATTGGCGTGAACTATCTGGAGTTGTGTGACGCTGCCACCGGTAAGGAAGCCAGAGATGCGTGCAACGTTGCCGCCGGTATTCGCTCGGTGATCAGGGGTGAGCTAAAAGAATTTATGTACGACTACCCCTGTCACGGCCTGGATGGAAGGCATTTCTTTTATGTCCGGGCCATTCGGGTAGCTGAAAGGGAGCCGACCCGGGTAGTGGTTAGTCACGAAGACATCACGGCGCTGAAACTGGCCGAAGAAACGGTGCTGAAAAGAGAAAAAGAGCGGGACCGGCTGCGCCATTCGCTTGAATTGGCCCGGGAAGTTCAGCAGATACTATTGCCGAAGGAAAATCCCGGGATTGCCGGATTGGATGTGGCCGGATGTTTGGCCGAACGGCCCTGTACGATGTCATTCGCAAGCATTCAGCCTCCAGTGCCGACGATATCATAGAGGCCACTTTTAATGAGATTAATAAATTCAGCACCGCCGGTAAACCGGATGATGATGTGACCCTTGTGGTTTTAAAAATAATTTAATCTGCCTCCAGCCTCGCACCAGGCTCGCAGGTTTCTTGCGGTCCACCAGTCCTGGCGGCTAGGTTCTGATTACTTCATAAAGTCCCGGGAAATGAGGAAATTCATCCGAAGATGCCGCTATCTTTTCGAGTTCTTTGCCTCATCAGCCTGGGAAGCGGCGATGGCCGCCGCCGCGCCGGATTCAATTATTTTTTTATCCATAATGCTAACGGGGCCAATTCCTTCCCCCGGGCCCTCCCCCTCTTCGGTGTCTGCTCCGCTAACTTCCGGAGGGAGATAAACAGTTACATTGCGATGGGCAAAATCGATGCCCTGTTCTCTAAAGCGCTCCTGGATACGCCTGTAAACCTTGCGCCGCAGAACAAATTGATCCCCCGGTTTGGTTTTAAATTTCACCCGTATGATCATGGCCGAATCATCCATCTCTCTGACGCCCTGGGATTTAATTTTGCTGAGCAGCAGCTGACCGGTTTCCTCATCCTTTTGCAATTCTTGGCTGATTTTTTTGATAATTTTTCTGATTTTCTCGATATCCGCATCATAACGAACCCGAACGTCCAGCTTGGTGATGATGTAATCCCGGCTGAAATTCTGGACCGAGCCCATATCACCGAAGGGGATGGTATAGACCATGCCCCGCGGGTGCCGCAGCCTTAAGGAGCGCAAAGATATATATTCCACCATGCCCTTGTTGCCGGCCGTTTCAATATAGTCCCCTACCCTGAATGCATCATCCATCAGAAAAAAAATACCTGAAAGGATGTCCCGCACCAGGGTCTGGGAACCAAAGCCGACGGCAAGTCCCAGGATCCCGGCCCCGGCCAGCAGGGGCCCGATATTTATTCCGACGGCACTTAATGTGGTCAGGACTACGACCACCGCAATCAGCGCCAGGATAACCTTACGCAAGAGGGTCAAAAGGGTTCCCTTGCGTGAGCCTTCACCCCCTTCTTCCATATCCTCCAGGTCTGCGGACTGGGGGCGGTCCTCCTCGAGCTTGCGGTCAATGATTGTTCGGACTATCTCCCAAATCACGTATGCCAGCAGGAGGGTGGTAAAAACGCTCGCAACCGACTGGACAATCGAGCGGCCCAGCGGTAGATCCAGACCCCACAGGTTCATGACCCAGAAAAACAGGGCGCAGGCGATCAGCATGCCCATTATTTTTCGAATCAACCCCAGGTTGCGTCCAAAGAGCGATCCTTTTATTTCTGAAGATTCGGCGGCGGACACCGGTTCCGGCGGCAGCTCGACTTTGACAAATTCGGATATATCCGCATCCGGCGGCAGAATATCCTGATTAACGATGCGCGGGTCCATTAATTCGGTCTGCCCGGCAGCGATGAGAAGCAAGCGGCTGCCGATGGAAAAGAGCAGCAGGCCAAAAGGAATGCTCAGAATCGTCAGCAGCAACGGCAGCACCAGGTCCTTTTGATACAAAATCATGTTAACCTGCCAGAGCAACTCAAACATCAGGAGCCC
>JBATKU010000068.1:0-1513 GCA_049669725.1 Desulfobacterales bacterium | reverse complement strand
CGCATCCTTCTGGTCGAAGATAATATTATAAACCAGAAAGTGGCTTTGAACATTCTGAAGAGATTTGGGTACAGTGCTGATGCAGCAAGCAATGGTAAAGAGGCGGTAAAGGCCTTGGAAATGATACCTTACGATATCGTATTGATGGACTGTCAGATGCCAGTGATGGACGGCTACGAGGCAACCGGAGAGATCCGCAATCCGGAGTCCAATGTATTGGATCACAAAGTTCCTATTATTGCCCTGACAGCGCATGCAATGAAAGGAAATCGCGAAAAATGCCTGGAAGCGGGTATGGATGATTACCTTTCAAAGCCGCTTAATCCGCAGGCGCTTTCTGACATACTTGAGAAGTGGCTCGTGAAACAGGACTCTTCTCTGCAAGAGGAAGCCACAGTCCTGAATATAGCGTCTGAGAAAGATGTTCTTGACAAGGCTAGTCTTCTGGATCGTGTCATGGGCGACGAAGAGCTTGCCAAAGAAATTCTTGGCGGGTTTCTGGAGGATGTTCCCCGCAAGTATACAGCTTTAAAAGAATCCTTTGACAATGGTGATGCTCACTCGCTTCAGAGCCTGGCCCATACTCTCAAAGGAGCATCCGCAAACGTTGGTGCATTGGCTTTGCAAGAGGTAGCACATCAGATCGAGGCAGCCGGTGAATCGGGAAATATGGATAAAGCGGGTTCTCTTATATCGAAAATAGAGGAACAGCTTGAAATGCTAAAAAAATGGTCTTGAAAGATTTATAATAAAATGGCGGAGAAACATTAATAACACTGAGTATGAAAATACTTTCATATGGTTTAAGTGCACATTTCCAAACTATTCGGTAGGTGTTGATACCTGCAATTTTTAGCAGCTATCAAGCACTTGATTTTTCTGTGATACCTCAACACCTTATCACCAAGTCATCGTTGTGGCGACTTTTGCAATATCAGGCAGGTTTTTAATGACTTAAAACATTGATATCGTTTTCGCTATAGGGTAAATCCATTTTGCTGGGTTTGCCTTTTTGATTTTTTATGGATTTTACGATATATGCGTTTGGTATAAACCTGCTTCGGATTATTATTTTGACAAGTCTAAAATTCTATAGATAATCTCAATATCTATCTGGTTAATGCTTAGCTCCGAACTTAAAGAACTATGAATCACTAAATGAAATTATAGATGACCAATGAGAATTCTTTTTGCTGCGCCGGAGAATGCTTGGGGGGGATTTTTAAGTTTGATCCGGACTGAAATGCCTGAGCACCACTTCGAGGCCACAGGTCGTTTTGCAGTCAATACGTTAAAAGGTTTTGATGTGTTGATTCCCACCATGTGTTCGGTATCACAGGAATTGCTTGAAACCGGAGACCAATTGAGACTTATCCAGCAATGCGGTTCAGGGCTTGAGATGGTTGATCTGGATGCGGCAAAAAGGTGCAACATACAGGTTGCTAATGTACCCACAGATATCTCCGGAAACGCAGATTCAGTGGCTGAATTGGGAATCTATATGATAATAGGT
>JBATKU010000067.1:0-2249 GCA_049669725.1 Desulfobacterales bacterium | reverse complement strand
AAAATATGTGTTGGATGAATTCAATAACCGAGGCGTCAGGATAGTTGAATTAAATGTTAGGTCTAACAATAAAGAGGGCCGGTCTACATGGAACGCTCTTGGTTATAAAATAAAGAAAAGAATACCGGGGAAAAAAGCAGATAAATTGATTATGATAAAAGAAATAAGATAAATAAAGGCGTTTTTAATATCGAAAATCAAATATTGACCAGTGCAATTCAAATCGGCTTTTTTGTAGTTTGAAAACCTGTTGTATCTCCAACGTAATACTACCCTGCTGTTTCTATTGATCATTTGGATATCGTTTTCATATCTCAGATGCAAAATACCACCGTCTAAGTTGCTTACCGAGATTGTATATTAGCCATACGAAACCCACACTTCGGCTGAATGATGGATTGCGGCTATAATGTTACACAATCTGATTCTATCAAAAACTGTTTTGGATATGATGATGTAATCTAAAATTGTCTCGCCAATCTTTGATAACCAAAGAAAACCTCAAAATTCCTTCTAATCGCTAATAACAAAAAACTCCCAGATTATAACAATTCAGAATTGTAATTACTGGTGGTCGATTAGAATCGATTATGGCTAAATTTCGATTCTAACTAATGCTGATAATTGAGACACTTTTTGGATTTGCGGATCTTAAAATTGGACCAAAAATCTCTTATTTTTAGGCGGGTTTTTAGCGGGCAGTGTCTGATAAAAATCCTTTATGTAAACTTTTTTCGGTTTGGTGCAACTATCTCGCAGGCAGTCTCCGTCAATTATATCCGATTATAACCAATTTTTTCCCTGCTCTTTATTAGAGATTATTCCATTTTGTATGATAGAATCCACACAGCATTTTTTCTTTTTTAGATTATAAGCAGGAAGATAGAATCGAAAAGATTTTAATATCGTGCATACCTAATCTACAATTTCCGGAAGAAATGATTGATTGGGAAATATCACACAATCGGCTTTCAGATGTCAGACATATCACAAGTTTTCCGACCGGCTGATATCCTGGGAGTTCCACAAGCGATCAAAGGTTTTGAAAAGTCAGATTTTTCTCCGTAACGACCTGACTAAAAAATAAGGATTTCGAAAAAAACGTAATGGAGGCTGTGGGGGCGGATTTCCTGATAAATCCGTATTTAACAAAAATCGACTAACTACATATGTTCGCCGGAGAAAGCTTGACATGTGCATACAAGTGTGCATACTTATAGGGTGCTATGTTTGAATGGGATATATCAAAGGCCAAAGAGAATGAGTCCAAACATGGCGTCTCGTTCGCCGATACATTCGCCGTCTTCGAAGATCCAAATGCTTTGACAACTGAGGATTTTCGGCGTGGTGAGCAACGTTATGCCAGTATTGGTATGGACGCCTTTGGCCGTATTCTGGTGGTGGTTTACACATGGCGGGGTGACAACATCAGGATCATTTCCGCACGCAAGGCTGTGCGCTATGAGGTGAAACAATATGAAGGCGAAATATGACTTTAGCAAAGGCAAACGTGGTGCCGTAATTCCCCCCTCCGGGAAGAAAGTTCGGATCACCATTCGACTTGACCGTGAAATTGTTGATTGGTTCCGCGCCAAGGTAGAGGAACAAGGCGTGGGTAACTACCAGTCAATGCTAAACGATGCCCTCCGCTCATACGTGGAGCGTCAGGAGCAGCCCCTCGAAGATATCCTTCGTCGGATTGTTCGGGAGGAACTGCAAGCGACTCAATAGTGGGCGTGGCGAACCTGTCACTGGAAAGGGACCGGGAAAAGCCATGCTATTTTTGAAAGATGTTCTTAAAGCAAATTATGTAATTTTATAGACCCAATTTGTGCCCTCACTTCCCGGTCCCCCATTTTATCGTTTTTGAAGCCCGAACAGCTCAATGTCAGACATGTCGAAGGTTTTCCGCCCGGCTGATATCCTGAGGATCTAAAAGGATATCTGAGTGGATCAGTCTATAGGCGTAGATGAGCGAAAGCCGATCTGACTCCTTTACAGAATATGCTAATCATAATATAGGACTGGGTTACCGGCAATGGGAGTTTATTAAGACAATGCGTAAGATGAAAAGGATGCACTTCCATGAACGATGATTTCTTATATCGAGATGTTCCCGCATTTGGGCGTCGGGTGTTCCGGCTCGGTTTAGCTACTAACTTTGGTGTTGAGGGAGTTGATCTAGAGTGGGGCCTGGAGCAGGGTGTAAACTATGTCTTTTGGACACCCAACGCACGAAGGGTAACGCA
>JBATKU010000066.1:0-3923 GCA_049669725.1 Desulfobacterales bacterium | reverse complement strand
AACCGTAAAATGGGCTCAGTCACAGACCTCGGTTGCCATTTACGAAGCTTTTGACTGGATGCTGCCGGGTCAGTTTGAGGCCTTTGCACACAGAAAGGCGTTCTGTGAACGCCAGGTTAGAGATGGCATAGGCGCTGGCGTTACCCAAATCCTTGTCCTGGGGGCAGGTTACGACACGATGGGGTGGCGGTTGGCTCCGGAGTTCTCTGGGGTGAACTTTTTTGAAATCGACCACCCGGCGACAGCCCGTCTCAAGGATAGAGGAATAGATGCAATGGGACGTCGGAAAAATCTTTGCCTGATCGCGGAAGATCTTGGCAAACGAGAACTTGTAGATGTTCTTAAGACCAACAATTCATGGGACTTGAGTGCACAAACCGTCATCGTAGCCGAGGGCCTTGTGATGTACCTGCCTCCTGAAGCGGTTCTTGATTTATTTTATCAATGTGCTGTAGTATCTGGTGTCGGCAGCCGGATTGCCTTTTCCTATATCCCTACCGGTACAGATGGTCGGCCTGACGCCGGTCGATGGACCGGCTTGATGTTGTGGCTTCAGAAGGTAGTTGGAGAGCCATGGACCTGGAGCATACGACCCGAAGAGCTTGGCCTGTTTTTCGAAGAAACAGGTTGGACAATTGCTCTGGACCAGGTGGAAACGGCCCGTAAACACGGTGTGGAATTCTATGCTGTGGCTACAAAATGAACTTACACCGCAATCAGCTTTATTTTTTGATGATTGCCACCCTACTAAGCCTAAGTGGGTGTCAAAGTCTTTGGTATCAGTTCTTAAATATTATCGTTGACATTGCACCAGATCGGTTTGTTTTCGAAGAAGATCATGAAAAGCTATCAATTCCCATAGTTACATCACATCCTCTGGATAGAAATAATAATGAAACTGAATATTTAATTATAATGATTCATGGCGGTGGTTTAAACGCAATCAATTCGTTCGAGACAGCGCAACAGTTATTGAATCTTTGAAAATGCCTCAAGACCGTTTTTTGGCTCTTGCGCCACAAATCATCGAAGGTGTGAAATTAAAAGAAAAAGGATTACTCTTTTGGGATCAGAGATGGAAAGGTGGTGGCATGTCTTTATCGACCGGATTAAATAAGGAGTATCTATTCGATATGTCGTAGCAAATCCTTCAAGCTATCCTTACTTAGATGAAACTCGCTATCAACTCAATTCAAAAGGTGAGATTCTGAAAATCCCGCGAGAAGAACTCATGAATTGCCCCAGCTATAATAACTACAAATATGGATTGGAAGAACTGTATGGTTATGCCGAAACATTATCTCCACAGCTCATTCGAACGAGATTGTTGGCCCGACCAGTTCTGTTTGTACTTGGCACAGCGGATACAGACCGGAACTGGAGCTTGGATAAATCTTGCGAAGGGGAAGCGCAAGGAGAAAATAGGTATCAGCGAGGGTTGCTGTATAAGCACCATTAAGGACCTTTCGTAAAAACTTCTCTTGAATCCCAGCATATCTGGCTCGAAATTCCAGAAGTCGGTCATGATGCCACTAAGATATTTACTCATCCGAGATTTATCTCGGAATTAGAGAGCTTAGATTTTTGAAACCATATTATTTGAATGTATTAAAGTAAATACATGAAATTTTGGTGAATTTGAAATTGACAGGGTATATGAAGACGGTATTAGTCTGGTCATGTGCACAATAATAATTAACTGTTTCTGGGGGAGTGCCATGTTGCGATGTCGAAAATTTCTTATACTAAGGAGGCCATAAGTGTTTAGACGTCTACAGCCTTTAAAGTGTTCATTTTGGTGGATACAAATTAAGTCATGTCTAAATAATAACGCTCGCCTTAGTAAGTATAATTTGCTTGTTCATTTTTGGAATCACCATATCCTCCCTATGCCGAAGAAGAAATTGAAGATTTAATTGATATTGCAGAATCGAAAGGTAAAATTATCGCTATTATCGAGGGGAGAAAGACCATCACCTTCGATCTTCGACCAGATGAGAAGTTGCTATGGAGCGGCTCAAGAGGTTATTTAGGTGCATTTTTGACTGATCAACATTTTTTCGTAATATCCACTTCATTAAATGCTTGGCGGGCATTGCCTTTGAGGTTAGACGAATCAGGAAAAGGAGTTGCGTCCTTATCGCCGTATATTGCTTTGCTGTTAACCAAAGACCGTGCTGCAGGATTTGATGCAACCTCCAACCGATTTATTGAAACTCTACTTCCAATTCAGGATGAGCTACTTGCAGCGGAAGTGGAAAGATATGTTGCTGTGGTGATAACATCCAGCCGAGCATTTGGTTTAGCAGCAGAATCTTCGGCTTTTACTGAAATTAACCTCCGAATGAGTGAATCTATATAGGAAATAAAACTGACATATAGTAAAGCAACAGTTCGCACCTCTGATCGCTTGCTAACCTTTGAAGCCTCAGGTTTGCCATGGAAAGAACTCAGATTTTAATCGTACTTTTTTACAGTTCCAAAACCTGCAATATTCAACATACTCAATAAATAAACCGACCTAAAATACCTGTGATATCCACTTTTTCATGCGTAGAGCCACATCGGATTTAAAAGTCATGATTCGGCAAATAATAGTGCCGAAACCATATTGGGTATCAGAATCGTATCCCAATTTAGGAGGGTGGATTTTAAGTATTTGCAACAATCGGAATTTTTGCGATTGCTGTTACAAATCTATAATAATTTAATAATGATAACGAAGATTTTATTCAGGCTCGTTGTGTGCCCAGTCTAGTTATGTTGTGAGTATTTAGATCACTTTATTTTATTCTTCCCATATTATTCTAAAAAGAAAATAAAAATTTATATATAATTCTTCTAGTTCCTTTTAATTCCTTGACTTACAGGGCTCTACCTTGTACTAGATCAAAAGTGAAGAAGAAGTAAATTAGCTTATTGTTCTCCTAGAAAGCTTTACAGAGAGCGTTACAAGAAAAAAGAAAGGGTGTTAGAGATGATCTCAGGGCTCCAAAAAGAATACGGGATTCAAGTGATGAAAAAGCGGACTTAAATTTTGCATAACCGACTAAAAGGAGACATGGGGCGAACTGGAGAAGTGGAATCCCACGATCATACCCTTCGGATAATTTCATGGGGTGTCTTCGGAATGGGGACAACTTGTTCATAATCTGCAGCCTTGAAATGAACAAGCTCATTGCGGATATAAACAAGGTTTCGGAAATCTGACCATAGCGACGCAGGAGGTATCCAGAAATCACCACAAAGTGCTTTGCCAAGAATATCCCACTTAAGGGTCAATTCTGTGTGACGCTGAAATTTCATTACATCCTCTGAAACCTCTACGGGAACATAATGGAATTTGGACTCATAGAAATCTTTTATCTCATGTAAAAAGAAAGCCACCTGATTTATAAAAGCCTCTAAAGCACACACGGAAAGGATGACACACGATAAAGGTTTGGACATGGAATCAGGTTCTGATTCTGACTCATTGGCCAAGATTTCAGAAGATAACAAATGATGATTTGCCATGTCGGAAAGTTCCTGCATTTCAAGCCAACCATCCTGCATATGCATCCGGGTCCACGCCAATCTGTGCCCTTGTAAATCTGATTGGCGAAATATAAAATCTAAGCGTGATGGTTCCACACCATGTTTATTTGCTTCAATGTTTATTTTTTCAAGATCTTCCGAAATGCCACCGAATTGAAATGGAATATCAACAGGCTCAAAATCTGCTCTGCCACAACATTTTTGGTATTCGTTACCACTTTCACACGCACAGGGAGCTGTGGGTCCGATAATTTCTCTATTTAGTCCAGCTTCTTTGCCTATTTTATTAACCAAATTTATGTGGTGTTGCGTTATGTCCTTCAGTCTCTCGTCGTTCAGATCCTCTGCAAGTTGCATAGCCTCTTTTAGCAATATTCTTGCTGGAC
>JBATKU010000065.1:0-2262 GCA_049669725.1 Desulfobacterales bacterium | reverse complement strand
AAGGAGGTATATGATGAAAAAAAATATTTTTCTGTAAAGAAAAGTCCTCTTAGATCCCTTCAACAGAGACGGAAGGCCTGTCTACGCAGAGCAATGGAAGATACTTGGCTATTCAAGGAAAAGGACGAATGAATTAACCAAAGAACAGGTCATACCATCCGAGGCACAGAAAAATTAATGGATGAGCAGCATTGTGAAGCGGTGGAAACCGCTGTCCAGGCAACAATTCGTTCTTTAACCCGCAACGTGTTTAAATATCATGGCATATGAAAAAACACTGAAATTTATGAATAACAAAACAGATTTAGTTGTGAATCCCGCAACGGGAATGGTCGGTAGCATTGGTTCTCAAGGGGACCGAAGACCGGATGTACACCAGGATGGCAGACCCGGCGTGCCAGCCGATTACACCGCACAGGTCGGATTATTAGAAATTATAGGCAACGCTGCCACTTTTAAACTGAATTTTTATGCATTCCTCTGGCATGCTCTGTTCTTTGCATTTGTTTCCACATTTATTGACGTCAATACGGTTCTTTCATCATTTGTACTGAACACCGGAGGTTCCAGTGTGCATGTGGGGATTCTCACCGGGATCCACATCGGTCTGCCGTTAATAACTCAATTTTTGTTCGCGGGATTTCTATCTGGCCGGTCTCGTAAAAAGCCGTTTCTACTTACTGGGATTTACTTGCGTGTATTGGCCCTGGCCGGAATGGGATATACATTGTCAGTTTCCAATTCCAGTCATCTGGGAGGACTTTTGTCCATGATATTTTTATGGATTGGAATCTTTGCCGTAAGCGGCGCCTTTGCCGGAATTTCATATACTGATCTTATGGGAAAGATTTTTATAGGGACCCAGAGAAAAAATCTCTTAATCTTCAAACAATTTATCTCTGCCACCGGCATGCTGGTTTCAGTTATAACGGTCCGCCATCTGATAATCGCTTTTCCTTACCCTGAAAACTATACTGTTATTTTTTTTACTGCATCTCTACTGTTGTTCATCGCAGCGTTCGGGTTTTTAATGATTAAGGAAGATTCAATTGGTGCTAATGATCTTTCCGGAATGACTAAAATCCTAAAGTCCATGCCACGTATGTTGAAATCTGACAAGAATTTACTAAACTACATTTTATTGATCAATATGGCGAGTCTGGGTATCACTATTATCCCGTTTTACGTCGTGCTTTCCAAATCGATATACGGTTTAGGCCGGAATCAAATCGGCAATTTTTTACTCTTGCAATTTCTGGGTATGATCCTTTCTTCCCTTATCTGGAACTGGGTAGCAAAGCGTTTCAAATTTAAGGGCATCTTTTTTGGCTTTATAATCATTGGAAGCCTTCTTCCGATACTGGCTCTGCTACTTTCCCGGCATGAAATTGCCGTCTATCAATGGCTATTTTTCATCGCCGGATTTTCCATATCTGCCTACGCAATTTCAGTGCAAGGCATATTGCTGGAAATCACCAATAACGACAACCGAGCAATATATGCGGGAATCAGCGGGACTTTAAGCCTGATAACAGCCATCTTCCCCTTAATTGCAGGGATATTAATCGAGTCTTATGGTTGTACTTTGATCTTTACTATAGTTTCTCCGCTGGTTTTGACATCATTGTTTTTTTTGAAGCCTATAAAATGCAGCACTCCCTGATATCTCCATCTACTGCCGGGATTCATATCAACGTGGCAGGGATGGTTAAAGACATTGAAATTCACGTTGGCGGGAATCGGTCTTTAGGTTCGATTTATTTCCTTAAAGAAAACCGATTCCTTTTGCAATGCCTTAGAAATATTGGGTTGTTACCAGGAAAATATCAAATTTCAGGAGTGAGTTATGCCGATTTACGAATATCAATGTGAGAACTGCGGGCATTGCTTTGAACAGATGATTTTCGAAAGGGATGACGAGAAGGTCAACTGTCCTGAGTGTGGTAAAACAAAAGTTCGTAAGCTTATTAGCTGCGCAAGTCTTTTAGGTGATTCAGCGTTTGGCAAATGTGCATCCGGTTCGTCCTCGGGGTTTTCATGAGCCGGTTAGACATGAAGCAGCGGTCTGCTGCTTAAAATTATTAGGAAAGGATGAGAACTATTGAAACCTGAAAACAAAAATCAAAAAAACACAGGGAATCATAAAATTGATTCAGTCTTAAACAAACCGTTCCCCCTGGAAAAGATAGAGAGACCCGGATTGCTCAAGCGGTTCCTGGGTTGGATAGCTAAAGGAGCAGATAAATCGACTATGGGTAAAGC
>JBATKU010000064.1:0-1705 GCA_049669725.1 Desulfobacterales bacterium | reverse complement strand
ATCACGGCTGCTTTAAATGCACCGGTTGTTTTATCTTAATTTTCCTTGACTCCTTGGAATATTTAGCCGGATCTTTTCGTTGTTAAAAGGGAAATCCCAAATTAAATCCGATTCCTCGAAAACCGGCGTTGCCCCAGCGATAATCTATGCCGACACGATCAAAGTCTATCTTCCAGATCGACACGGGCTCACGGGGTCCAAGGGTCATCCCGATAGTATAGAGCCTATTGACTCTTTCCGTCTCGCCACCATCTTCAAGAAAGTCCACCCGGTTGAAGCACCTTAGTACGAAGAAAATACCGACATCGAGCGCCCGATTTCGAAAGCTGAGTCCAATTGGGTGACTTACATCCAGACCGGCTTCCAACATCGAAAAACCATTGCTTTCCTTTGATGCAGAATCTCTATCTTCGGCCAAAATTATTGAATTGCCGATTCCGAAATTAAACTTTTTCCAGGGAAAGCTGACCAGGCTTCTGGCCCCCCCGCCATAGATATATTGCAGGTCTTCACCGGCGGTATCTTTGCCGGCACCAAATTGCCCAAACGGTTTTAAGGTCCAGTATTTATTTACCGGTATCTGCACTTCGAGCCCGGGGACAAAAGCTGCCGTTCCGAATGTAAAGTCGGTATCAGTTTCCTCTTCGACAGCCACGAGCGCCGGCAAGAGCAACCGATATCCAAGTTTATCGCGGAATGCCGCCTTATCGTATTGGGCAGGGCGCAAGGTATAGGCAAACGGGGCACGCAATACTGCAAACCGTTTGTCTGCACTTTTGACTTTATAAACACCGCTTCCTATCCATACCGCGAAGCTGTAATTAAGTAAATCATCGGGATCATCGCCCGCCCGGGCCGGTATAATCCCACCTTCGGTGATCAATGTGATCGCAGCAGTCAGATAAATTAGCAGTACCCGGATAGTTGCTAAAGGTAAATTCTTCCCCATAGGCCTTCCTCTCTAACGTCATCAGGGTGACCAGTTCTACCAAAATTACGCGATATTTAAAATGTAAAAGCGTCCTCAAACCCCTATCAGGTTAGGCGTAATTTAGCGAAAATAGGTACAAATCCTGTATTTTTACTTTTCAGGTGTAAGATATAAGCCGCGCCTCTGGGCGCGAGCGGCCAGTTTAATCTTGGCAGAAACTTTGTAAATTTGTATCGATTGTTTTTGGACTGTGGGAGCGGTTTTTAACCGCGATTACCCGTTCAATCGTGGCTGGGAAGCCACTCCCACCGCCCATTAATTTCAACCAAAATGAATGTTGTTGATCGCTATTCCGGCCATCTGATTCGCTGATGGTATTGTCTTCAGACACGCCAATGTCATAGAATTTCCATCACCTCTTCCGGGAATTGCCCCAATTGCTCCAATCCGTCATCGGTGACCACATGGGTATTTTCGATACCGACCACGCCCTTGCCGGGAAAAATCAGTTTTGGTTCCAGAGCGACGGTCATGCCGGCCTGCAATTCAAGCTCCTGTCCCGCAGCCAGAAAAGGATACTCATCCACCTCTATCCCGATACCGTGGCCGACAAATTGGACGCGCTCACTACCGACGCCCATGAAGTGGTCGGCATATCCCAGATCTTTTGTTTTTTCTATGGCTCGATCGTAAATGTCGCCTGTTTTCACACCCGGTTTTGCCAGCTTTTTAATCAACCGCTGAACTTTTAACATGGCGGCATGGGCCTCTATC
>JBATKU010000063.1:0-28380 GCA_049669725.1 Desulfobacterales bacterium | reverse complement strand
TAGGCAATAATGGTGCTCTTGGATTCGGTTAATACGACCACCCGCCCCTCTTTGATCACCAGCGCAGCAACAAGTTCATCGTTTCCGTCATTGTCAAAATCACCGACGGTATAATCCTGGATGTAGCCCTTCATGGTGCGGGTTTTCCAGATGGGTCTCAACCCGAGGCCGTCCCAGGTGAAGGCCTCAATGTACGTCTTGGTGAACATACGGAAATCAAGTTTTCGGTCGGTTATGTCGTGATTTTTGATCGCAATGACCTCGGTTTCCTTTTTGGCGCTGTTTTGCCAGACCACCAGCCTGAGGGGGAAATATTTTTTGTTTTCGACCTGGCCGCGGTCATCTTTGGGAGCGTCCCAGAACAGCATGCTTCCGCCAAAACGATCCGGGCTTTCCCAGATGTCTTCCCCGGATGAATCAATGACCATCATATGATCGTTGCTCTTATAGGCAAGCACACTTTCCTGGCCGTTGTTTAAGACATCGCCGATGGTCAACCCCAGCAGGCTGATGTGCCGGGGGGTTTTGATTTCATCGTTGGGGACATATTCCCCGGCCTGCCAGATCATTTCGAAAATCGGGCCGGAATCGGAACTGCCTTTGCGGGGTCGCTGCCCGAGAAGAATGCGGCCGCGGACAGGTGTGTCGGCCACCCGGTAAATCCAGCGGCTGTCGTCCATTTTTTTAACAAAATTACTTCCGTCATACTCGAGAATATATGAGTTTATGACCGTTTTTTCGGCGTTAAAGCTGGTCAAAAAAATTTCCCCGTAGCCGTTGCCGTTAATATCGGCAATATCCACACCGAATATATTTTTATTATTACTTTCTTCAATTTCAGCAATTTTGCGCAACTGGCCGCCCTCGGATCGAAAAATTGTTACCGTATGGGGGGCGGCGATTACCGTTTCATTCTTGCCGTCGCCGTCCACATCACCAACGGCAACCCCGTTGATCACAAACTTGAAACTGGCGCTTTTCCAAAAACTGGCCTGGGTTTCCTGGCCGGCGCCCCGGACATATTGCAAACCTTCAGCGTCTTCCCCGCCGGAAGTAATGAAACCATCATCCTGCAGCACTTTTTCGGGATGGGCATGGATATCACTTTTAGGGCTTTTGGCCGGCTTTGCGGCGGGTGCCGGTGCCTTGGCGGCAGCGACCGGGGGTTGGCCGAACATCTTGTCATTGATATCTGCCGCAATCAGGTTGATTTTGGTTATAACCGCCCCCAAATCCGGGCTCTGGTCATAAAATGTCATGGTGGGTTTAGCGCCGGTGATGTCCACCATTTTGGCATCGATGCTCACATTGTCACCCAGAACCGTCAGGCTGCCGAAAAGCACGAAATCGGCCTCCAGCCGGGTGCCGATGTCCCGGGCAACGGCCTCATTGATCCGTTCGGAGCCTGCCGTAGATTGCACGGCCGCCTCCGCCTCGCTCCGCCCGACAACCTCCACCCGGCCTTCGTGGGCAAGACGGGTGGAGAGCATGTCGAAAATGCCGTCCTTTAAAAACGACAGGTCTTTTTCCGAATTGATCTTAAAGGGCAGCAGGGCGACGCGCTTGACTTCGGAACCATAAAGGTGATTGCCGCCTGAAACTACAGATAATGACATGAATAGAAAATAGAGGCATATGATTTTAACGGTCGTTGTTTTCAAAACATCGTCCTCCTTCTATCAATCTGCTTTTATTTAAAATGGCGTTGAGCTCCGCTTTTTTATATCGGTTTTCTGCCGTAACCGATTTGCTTGATTAGAAGATCATTTGGGCCTGGAAACTTCCTGAAATTGTCGGCCTTGCAAAAGATATGCTGGGTGTCGGTGTCGGTAGGGGTATCCCGAGATGATAATCCGCCGGTGTTTTTCATCGATCTTTTGAAGCAGGTTTTCCTTATGAACAATCAAATAGTGATTGGGATTTTCGAGAAAGTGGTTGGCGTCGGCAACCTGAAGATATTCCACGGGTCGCCCGAGGTGGAATAAAAGAGCGGCGTGATCGTCAAGGGTATCCAGCCGGGCATTGTCGGGCACGACATGTGCGACCTTTTCAGCAAACTGCCGGGAGATCATTGTGTTCCCGGCGCGTGCATAAATATCGCCCATAAAAAATGCCAGCGCAATTACACAGCTTATCCAGGCGATTGTCCAGGATGTCTTTCGTCGGCCTTCGCGCAGCATCACCCAGGACCAGGTCACGATGGCGGCAAGAACTGCCAGCATCCCCCAATCCCGCAATGCACCCTCCAGACGCATTTGAGCGGGTGCTGCGAAAATCCAGATGAGTATGAGCAGCGGGTTAAGGGTTGCGATGATCAGCGTTGCGACCGATAGGTAGCGCCCTTCGTCAAGCCGCTGATTTTCAATCAAGAGCCCAAAAGCCAGCGCAAGGGCCGGCAATAGCGGGCCAAGGTAATGGGTCCGCTTGGACGCGAACAGGCAATAAACAAAAAGCATGGCCACGGCCGATATCAGAAACAATCCGAGCGGTCCGCGCCGTTGAGCCGGGCTGGCCTTCATCCAGCCTATTGCTAGCAGGGGCAGAAAAACGATACCTGGTCCCAGCAGCTCGGGTAGATGAAGAAAGTAAAAATAAAATGCCTCGACGTGGATCGAAGATTGATCGGTAAATCTATGCACCAGCACATCCCGCAGCGCGGGCTGCTCGACCCATACATAGATATACCACCACAGGGACAGACAAAGACTCACCGGCAATGTGACGATGTAACTGACCCATTTTACATCACGCCAGCACCGCGAGTATACGACATAGGCTGCCAGCGAGCAAAAAATGTTGATGACGACAGCCGGTCCCTTCATGAGCACGCCAAAGCCCAGAAAGATCTGGAAGGCCATGACAAAGCGGAAAACAGATTGGTTATTATCCAGTGATCGCCAAAACGCCCACAGGCATAGTGTCGTCGCCAATGTCAGCAGCATATCCTGCTGTGAACTTCGGCCCAGCAATACGAAGTACAACATTCCCATGAGCATCAGAGCGGACACAAAGCCGGCCCTTGCGTTCGCGGCTCTCTTTCCCATGGCGTATACCAGGAAGATGCATACCAGAGCCGCCAGCGCCGAGGGCAGGCGGGCGGTCCAGGTATTGCGCACGCCCGTAAGCTTGTAAGTGGCCGCTATCAGCCACCAGGCTCCCGGTGGACGGTTGTCGATAAATGGCTGGTCTAAAATGTGCGGGATCAGGATGCGCCCGGTTTCCACCATGTCCCAACCGGCGACGGCAGACTCGGACTCTAATCCGTTCCACATGTCTCTATCGCCCAGATGAAAAAAAATGACGAACGCTCCGAGAATAAGCAAATAGATAATAAAGCGTATGTGACGCTTTTGCTCTGACTTCTGTGTCAACATCGATTGTGTCATGGTGGAAATATCTTTTTAAGGCGGTTCAAGTTTTTTGTCACAGAAAAAGCGGTCATTTTTAAAACCAGTCTCAAGCGCACTTAATATTTAAAACTCTTGTAAGCACTGAACATTATCAGAAGATTACCTGAGCATTATTATTTGATAACGATAAAAAGGACCGGATACCGGTTGATCCTCTTTGCTATGGGAACTCCTTAATTTAATAAGCCTGCTGCGGCTGCCATTCTGTAAAAAAATTATCCATGGCAGTTGTCGGGCCAAAAGGCATATGGCCGAATCGGATAGACAATTGCTTTTTAGCCCGGGATTTGGGCTCTCGGTCAATGATTACCTTCCATAGTGCGGCGGCCAGACCAGTGCGATCCGCACCGGCTTTACAATGTATCAGAACCGGGCGCGACACGGTTTTCAAAATGGTGATAAGCCGATCAATTTTATGGCTCGAGGGCTTCCTGTCAGCCGGCAGATGTAAATCGTAATGCACAATATTTAATTCCCGGCAAACTTCTATTTCGTCTCTATAATGGTGATCAGAGAATTTCTTACCCGCCAGGTTCAGGATGCTTTTTATATTGTATTTCGGAAGGTAATATTCAAGCTCGTCACGATCCAGCCGGGCGGAGCGATAGGCCTGGCCGGGGGTGATCACATGAAAATTGCCCTGTTCCTCCATATAGATGAAATAAGCGGCGGCTATGAAAAGAATTAAGATTGCAATACTCGTGGCCCACTTGAGTTTTCGGGGTATCCGAACACCCTGGGTCTTCATCCAGGTCATACAAAGGTCCTCCCAAATTAAATAATGTATCTTGACGTCTTTTAACTGAAAGCGGCAGGTGTGATACAAGTTTTCAAATATTGTTTTTGCCGGGGATAGGGGCAGATTTGCAAATAAGTCTGGCAGGGCTTTGCACCGGAAGGAAAATCGGCTGATAGCGCGGCCAAAGTTTTTTGCCGGACAATGGTAAATCCATGTCAAGAGATTTACAAACTGCCCGGATACCATTGATATGGCAGGTTGTCCGATCCGGTTGATGCTAAACCAGGTTGCTTGATCCACGTATTTGTAAGTATTTACCAACATATCTTTATGCCGCTTTTCAAAAATGGCTATTGTTGACAATCATACAGCATCTTTATGAAGAATCGGTGAAGATCATCATCTGATAATCAGTATATTGCCGTCCCAATAATAGAGCTGGTCAAAGATATTTCCCCCAATCTGAGTTTTTTCCAGCCGGATGGCTGAGCAGCGTATGGGTAAACCGGGGAATTTGTTGCCGAGTAACCGTTTAGGCATTTCCGTTTTAATTCATGTCGGCCGGTGCAATGCGCTTGACTTCGTGAACAATGGTTGCAGTTTGGTGGGCGGCATAGGCGAAACTACCCATTAGGCTGGATGTAATCATGAAAATCGTAGCGGTTGCTGCCAGTCAGGAACCTGGCAGCGTGCTACCCAAAATGGTAAGAAAAACGGAATTGTCCAGCTGCTGAATGGTTTAGTCTCGTGAGAGGCCGGGAAAAACAATATCAATCCGGGTCCAACCGTCGGGTTCACTTTTTATGCGGATACGGCCGTTGTGAAGTTCAACGATGCGCTTGACGATGGTCAGGCCGAGCCCCGCGCCACCGAATTGGGGTGAACGGGATTTTTCCACGCGATAAAACTTTTCAAACACGTGGACCAGGTCCTCAGGCGGAATCCCACCGCCGGTGTTGGACAGGGACAGTTCAATGTCGCGGTTTTTTCCGGATGCGCTGATTCGGATGCTGCCGCCTTCATGGTTGTATTTGACGGCGTTGTCGACCAGGTTGATCAGCATCCGCTGCAGCTTTTCCGGATCCCCCCGCATGGGAAGCTTTTGCGGCATATCTCCGGCAACCTCAATTTTTCGGGCGGCAAAAACATCTTCATAATCTTCCAGGATGGATCGGACCAGCCCGGCGAGGTCAAATCCGTCCGTGCTTATGGTTTCCTGCATCTCAAGGGCCGATAGATCCAGCAGGTTTTTTACCAGGCGGCTCATCCGGCGCATAATGTCCGTCTGACGGATCAGCTGCTGCCTGAGGCCATCCGGCAGGTCCGGGCGCTGGACAGCCTCCTCCAGTGAGAGCAGCAGCAGGGTAATGGGGCTTTTCAGCTCGTGGGAAGCATCGGCGATAAATTGCTTCTGGCGGTCGAAAGCCTCCTGCAGCCGGTCGAACATCCGGTTAAGCGATTCGGAAAGCCGGAAGAGTTCGTCGTGGTTTTTTCCAAGCGGTATGCGCCGGTTCAGCGTCTGATCATTGATATCTTTGGCCAGGCGGTTGATGGTGCTGATGGGT
Source organism: Desulfobacterales bacterium (assembly GCA_049669725.1). Lineage (GTDB taxonomy): Bacteria > Desulfobacterota > Desulfobacteria > Desulfobacterales > JAFDCJ01 > JAFDCJ01. Next base: position 22,666 of record JBATKU010000063.1, on the reverse strand, counting down.
TTTAAAATTTTGCCGGCAATCACATAGCTGATCCCAACAAGCAGCATGGTGGCCGCCGCCAGGCCGGCGGCAATACCCTGTATGAGATCTAGGATCTCTTCATCCAGTTTCTCGATGGGCTTGCCGATCTGGACAATATAAGTCGCGCCCTGCTTTTGGAAACGCAGGGCTTTTACCCGAAACGTCACCTCGTTTGGGGCATCCGGGTCCAAATCGACCTGTTCTTTAGCAACGGTGGTTCTGACCGTGTAGCCTTTGCCCTTGTTGTGCAGCGGCAAATCGGCATAGCGGCACAGCCGGCTCTGGTAGACAACCTGCATGCGTTGATCATATATTTTGATCCAGTATTTTTGGGCATCAAAGGGCAAATCGTCGCCGGCGGGGTTTGCGGGCGGCCTTGGCGCAAATCGGGGTAGGGACACCACCACCTGGGCGATGGTTTCCAGCTCCCCGTCTATCAACCGGAATGGCTGCTCCTTCATCTCCTCGAAAACAATAACCGAAAATACGAGGCTGGCCAGGACCCCGGCGCCGGTGATCCACAGCGTAATTTTATTGCGGATTTTCATTGCGGGGTTTCCTCGATGATGAAACCAATGCCGCGAATGGTACGGATGATTGTTTTCGCATCGGCATCACCGAGTTTGCGGCGCAGGTTTTTAATGTGCACGTCGATAAAATTGGACATGGTAAAAGGATCGAATTCATCCCCCCAGACATGCTCGGCCAGGGTGAAACGGGAGACCGCCCGGTTTTTGTTGTACAGTAGAAACTCCAGGATAGAAAATTCCTTGGGCGTCAGTTTCACCCGGTGGTCTTTTTGGCGGACCTCGCGGGTTTTGGTATCCAGGCTGATGTCCCCGATAACCAGCACGGCATCTCCCTTTTCGCCGCGGCGCCTGAAAAGCGAGCGGATTCTGGCCATCAGCTCTGCCATGGCAAAGGGTTTGGCCAGGTAATCATCGGCCCCGTAATCAAGCCCCTTGATTTTGTCCTCCACGGCCCCCCGGGCGCTCAGCATGAGCACCGGAGTCTGGATTTTCGCCCGGCGCAGCTCCTTTAAAACAGTCAACCCCTCAATTTTGGGCAGCATGATGTCCAGCAAAACCAGGTCATAGGAATTGTCAAACAGTTTGTCCAGGGCGGCTTCGCCGTCGGCGGCCGTATCCACATCGTATTTTTGCCGGTCGAGCTCCCGCCGGAGCTGGTCAAGCAGGTCGGGTGCATCATCGACCAATAGAATTTTCATCATGCCCTCACAGAAACGGAACCCTTTTTTGACAGCCGCTATATAATCCCTGTTGAACAAAAAGGCAAACACCACCCAAAACGATAGATTCGGCGGTTTCCGGGCTCCATGGTTTTGACAATACCTCATATTTATGAAGAAAGACTGAAGAAAGGCGGGCTGGGTGAATATAAAACTATTGAACAAAACTGAGCGTAAAGGTACTGCCTTTGTTTACGGCACTGGTGACATTGATAAAACCATTCATGGCGTGTGTGTAGGCCTTTGCCAAACTGAGGCCCAGGCCGACCCCGCCCTGGGGTCTGCTTCTGTCGCAACGGTAAAAACGCTTGAATATATGCGGCAGATCGTCGGCGGAAATACCGACGCCGGTATCATTAAATATAATTTGTATCTTGCCCTTTTCGGCTGTGGCCGAAACGGCAACCCTTCCCTGCTCAAGGGTATATTTTATCGCATTTTCCAAAATATTGGTTACGATTCGCTGCATCTTCTTTTTGCCGCCTTGAAATGGCAAAGCCTCTGGAAGACTGTATGTCAATTCGATTCCATTTTGGTCGGCGATCGGACGGAACAGCTCACAGGCCTCCGATATGATTGTCACAACATCAAACTCTTCATCAGTGGTGCCGTTGACGCCCGCTTCAGCTTCCGTGATGTCAAGCATGGTGTTGATCATCTCAATCAGGCTGTCACATTCTTCAATCGTATTGACGGCCATGTCCTTGTAGTCTGTAATAGATTTTTCATCCGTCAGCGTCATTTCGGCAATGCCGCGAATTCTTGCCAGCGGACTTCTGAGATCATGGGCAATGTTGTCGTTGATCTCTTTCATGGATCGCAACAAAATCTGGACGCGATCCAGCATTTTGTTAAAAGTGAGGCCCAGTTTTTCGATTTCCTTGAACCGGCCTTTTACCTCCACCCGCCGGTCATAGGATCCCCGGGATATTTCTTCTGCGGTTTGAGTGACCTCCGCCATGTCTTTCAGGGCCCGCTTTGCCAGGTACCACCCGATAAAGGCCGAAGCAATTATCAAAACCCCGGTCAGGATTGAAAACAGATTGCGGAAGATTTCCAGGTATTCAACGTCATCTTCAAGGGATTCTCCAATCTGCAGGATGGTGCCCGGCCCAATGACGGCCGTGACCATGCGCGCCTTGCCATCATCATCGGCAAGGGTGATGGTCTGAAAAATATGATTGATTTCATTACCCTGTAACTTTCCAACAACACCGGTTATATCAACCGGACCCCAGGCTGACATATCCGAGACGGCCAATACATTGCCGTTAAAATCGATAATACGATAAAATTCTTGCTCGGGATCCTCTGATTCTGCGTCTTCAATCAGCCTTTTTTTAAGACCCTCCAAACCCGACCTGGCCAGATATTCGGAATAGTATTCGATTTCATTTTCCAGCAAGTCTTCATCCGTTCGTTCCATGGTCATCGAATGAATCTGGTAGTACAAGACCCCAAAGCTGATAATGGCCAGCAGGGTGAAAGCCAGAGTGAACAGGATTGTCAGGCGAAATAAGAGGGAGTGCCCCAGGCTTTTAATTTTCTTTAAGAACATAACCAACCCCCCGGACGGTATGAATCAATTTCGCGTCAAAGTCTTTGTCAATTTTGTCCCGCAGATAACATATGCGGGCTTCGACAACATTGGTCTGAGGATTAAAGTTGTAATCCCAGACATGTTCCATAATCATGGTTTTTGAAACGACTCGACCGTTGTTGCGCATGAGGTATTCGAGCAGGGAAAACTCGAGCGGTTGCAGGTCTATTTCCCGGCCGTCCCTGAAAACTTTTCGAGAGTGCAGGTTTAAGGTCAGATCAGCAACCGTGAACTCAGCAGTTGAGCTGCTCCGGGATGATCGTCGCATCAAGGCTTGAACCCGGGCCAAAAGCTCGGAAAAGGCAAACGGCTTGACCAGATAATCGTCGCCGCCGGTTTGTAAACCTTCTACACGCTCGTCCACCGAGCGTTTGGCGCTTAAAATGAGCACCGGCGTGTTGATATCATGATCGCGCATTTCTTTAATAATGGTCAGCCCATCGACGGTCGGCAACATCAAATCGATAAGGACCAGGTCATAAGGTTCTGTCAGAGCAAGGTGCAAGCCGTCCTCACCATCAACAACATGGTCCACGGCAAAACCGGCTTCTTTCAGACCGGTTTTGACAAACAGAGCGATCTTTTTGTCGTCTTCTACTAATAGTAATCGCATGGCATGAATTAAATCACAAAAAAATAATGATAAGATTATTCTTAAATTGCCAATAGGCAATCTAAGCGTATAAATTCGCCCTGAACACTTATTCGACGCTTCTATCTAAAATTCAAGAGCCACCTGGAACTGGAGCATATTTTGTGAATCAGCGGCTTCGCTGTCTTTTTCCTTTTCAAATTTTGAAAACCGGTATTCAAAGGAAAAAATAGCATCCTCTAAATCTAAAAATGACATATCAACAACGTCCCTAAAAGAGTAGTTGAATCCGGCAACGAACCGGTAATAAAGAACTTCGTCCTGATCTTCCGGGTTATCATCATCGAAAACCGCATAGCGCGTAACCAGCTGCAACGAATCCAGCACGTCAAATGCAAGCCCCACAACAGCAGCACTCTCCTTGTTTTCCTCGCCGTTTTCTCCGTTCTCCCGCTGCAGGGCGGTTATATATTCAGTGTCCAGGATAAACTTCCAGAAATTCAACGTGAAAGCACCTCCGATAGATTCGTTGCGTCTGCCGTCACCGGGTTCGCTGTCGTAAAAAGCGCTCACGGTGAGTATGTCTCCTACAGGCGCCAGCGTGACATTGGCGATATAAGAACCAAAGCGATCTTCTTTATGGTGGTCGGGCCTGTACTCATGGGTATCAAAATCGTTAAGGTTATCCGTGATGCTCGCGTCTTCATAGATTGAAAATGAGATGTCCAGCCCAAAAAAATCCGGGGCAAAACCAAGGGTGGCGCCCAATTCATCGATCTCGTATAAATCTTCGGCAAGGGTGCCTTCAATCAGGTGGTCTTCGAAAACACCGAACGGCATCACCCTTTTACCGCCGATAACATACAATGGTATCCATGGTGCTTCCAGAGTAACAATGGCTTCGTCCAGTTTGAGTCTTTCCGAGCCATCGTTCCTGCCAATATCTTCAATTTCCAGCACAACTAAGGCCTTGCTCCACTCGTTAATAATAGCGCTGAGGCCGATTGCCAGTGAACTAATAAACAAATCAGAACTGCTGCCGCTATTTTTGTCATCTATATCTTTGACGTCAAGATATTCATAGTTAGTTTCGATAGAGCCTACCAGCCTGATCTTTTCTGCGGACTTTTGCTCAACGCCTTGAAATTCCTCGCCTTCCTTTTCCTCCTCCTCTTTTTTTTCTTCTATTTCTTCAATCATTTTTTCATGTTGTTTGATATCATGATCGGATCCATTATCTTCAGCCTTGGCCGAATAAATAAACCCCAGGATCAAAAAAATCACACCTGAAAACACAACCCATCTGTTCGCCATTTTTTCTTAATTTCAGGAATTTAATTGGATTTTTCAGTAAAATGCTATTACAAAATTCAAACCATATACAACTTAAACTGCAAACGAATTGTGCTCCTGCTAACGAACAGCTCACAGCCCGCGCCAGGCACATACTCTCAGAAATTTTTGGATCTCATTTATTTATCTATCAAATCATTTGTATTGAAAATTTTCTATGTTAGCAACAAAGTAATTGCCTGAAGCTTACACAAACATTTTTAGAATAAGGTAATTTATCAGATCCAAATTATGTTAACCTTACCAAAAGATTATCATTTGATAATCTTGAAGAACAGTATAGGATATTATTTATCATCGTAATAACACATAAACCGATCCATATCGAAGCCAGATTAGAGCGGCTATGAATAATTTGCAAAGAACCATATTAACGTCAGTCGCCATATTTCTGACCATCGGCTACATCTGGTATGGCAACCGTACCATTACCCCGAAGAAAGCGGTTTGGGATGATGTCCGGGCCGAAGCAGTCAAAGGCGGCTACCGGTTGGTCAGTACAGAAAAATTATGACAGCAGTATGAAGCCAACCCCGAAAATCTTCTCCTGGTAGACACGCGCCAGGAGTGGGAATACCGGACAGGACACATAAAGGGTGCTATCAACTTTCCCATGGAACCGACCTGGTTGTCCCGCTGGCGCAAAAAAAGGGATTTAGAAAAAGCTCTGGGACCTGACAAAGATCATCTCATTATTTTTTACTGAGCCGGTCTGGCATGAGTCCGCAGCGACTCGGCGGCCCGGGAATTTGTTATGATCAAAGTCGACCTCACCCGCCGAGGTAGTCCGGATACTGAGCGTCTCCTGCGAGAGTTTGACGTTAAAGGACAAGGCATCGATTTGGTTTTAAAGCGGAGCGTACACGTAGTACATGAGCATTTTAATTCGAATCGCGATGCACCTTAAAAAAATTAAGATCGATGCTGAATCAGGCTTTGCGTGACAACGCAGCCATTGCAGGATATCTTTTTCAAACTATTTCCAAAAGAGTACTACTAAGATTGAATATTGAATGCCTTGCAGTAATATTTTTTCTTTCCGCACTGCCAAGATGCATTTTTGAGTCAGCCCTACTTACAATGCAGCCCCCCGTCTACCACTAACGAATGCCCTGTGAGATAAGAAGAAGCATCTGAACACAGCCAGATCACCGCCTGGGCCACTTCATCCGACGAACCAAACCGTTTTACCGGTATCTGGCTGAGGCCCCATTGTTTTACTTCCTCCGGGCTGAAACCGGGAATCCGGCTAAATGTTCTTTCCATACCCGGGGTTTGAACAATACCGGGACAGACCGCATTGATGCGTATGTTGCTTTCTGCATACTCAAGGGCCACTGATTGCGTCAAACCGATAATGGCGTGTTTGCAGGCGGCATATATTGCAGCTCCCTGAGAGCCTCGTATGCCGGCCAGTGCCGAACAGTTGACAATCGTGCCTGCCTTCTGATTCTGCATGAGTTGGAGTTCATTTTTCAGGCACAACCAGGTGCCTTTAAAGTCAACTGCTACCATTTCATTGAAATGTTCCTCAGCCTGCAAAGCAGTGGGTGCCACAACAGCCTCTGCCCCGGCGGCGTTGAAGGCACAATCCAGTCGATGATGGACTTCTGATATTTGTCTAAAGAAGGATGTCACAGCCTGGGAGTTTGATACATCGACCTGAAAAAATTCCGCATCATCACCCTTCCGCTTTATCTCTTCAACCGTTGAATCACCGGCCGTCTGATTTCTTCCAATAATTATCACCCGGGCGCCCTTTTGTGCAAACAAAAGGGCTGTTGCCTTGCCGATTCCAGAAGTTCCGCCGCTAACCAGTACCACTTTACCTGAAAAAATTTTGCTCATACTTTTACCTCCTGTTGTTTTTATAGATATGAGCAGTATAATTAATTCCCAGGCAAATTTCTTGACAGTTCTTGCTTTTTCAACCTTGAATCGGGATTAAGATATCCACCTCACTGTCTGTGCCTTGCACACTGAAGCGATGATCCACCACAATAATGTCGAGATCCATTGTTGGTGTATAATTGGTAAGCGGCAACCAGTTACCATAGATTCGATCATAGGTAAGCTCTATCTCTGAAATGGGTCCCCTGTGGGTAAACAGGGCGTAGGTATTCTCAGGAAGGCGAACTGTTTTCATTCCTTTTGGTACTTCAGTGAGTTGATTGACTTTGATTCCAACATAATAGTCAAATACTTCCCTGTTTCGCATGTCAATATCATGAAAACACGCCCCATAGCAGGCGGCGGTTTCAACTTTTTTTCCGGCCTTCGACGCCGCTTGCCAGAATTTTTCCCAGAGACCGTAGATTGCTTTAGAATCACGGCCTGAATAAGCCAAACCCGCCAGCAAAAAGGAAGGTTGGTGCCAAATCCTGGGATTCAGCCGCACTGCGCCGGCTTTTAACATTAGTTCGAGCGCACCTAGTTGACATTTGGCATGGAATTCAACGGTCGGGCGAGTTTTACGAAAATGGCTGGGAGTCTGGTGAAAAGATTTTCTAAATGCTCTTATGAACGACTCGTGGGAATTAAATCCGTAATCAAAGGCGATATCGACGATACGCTTTTCCGAATGAAGCAAATCGTGCGCTGCCTTGGAAATTCGTCGTTTTTCAATGTATTTGAATGGCGGGTCACCAATCAACGCTCTGAAAATTCGATGAAAATGGTATTTGGAAAACGCAGATTCTTTGGCAAGCGAATCAAGATGAATCTCATTGTCAAGATTCGCTTCAATAAATTCAAGAGCTCGATTGATTCGATCACAATGGGTCATTTTTTTCTCCGCCAATTGCTCGGCGTCGACCGATCAATTCTGAATTCGTCGAAGGGACTAACCGTTGTTGTTCAGGGTACTGCTGCTTCCTTGATCTTGGAAATCCCGGGAATCAGGGTTGTGGTGCTGTTAACCCCGGGTAGCTGACGGATTTTTTCGTGCACGAACTGGGAGATGATTTCAGCATCCGAACTGAGTAGATCCCGGGTCAACACAACTTTCACCAGCATGTCCACGTCGCCGTGGACCGAGTGGATTTCCCGGACCGGCTCCAGTTCGTAGATTTTTTCCATCAGTTTAATCTCTTTTTTGGCCTGCACGTTCATCAAAATAAAAACCGTGATGCCCTGTTTCATTTCCGGATATTCGCAGTCTTTTAACTCGCCCATTTTTTTTCGAAACGCCTCCATGTCTTTTTGAATCAGTTTTTCTATCCCAATGCCGTAGCGACGCTTGCGGCCCTCTTTCCACTGGTGCAGGGTAATATAGGCATACAGATCGGCAATGGTCCGCTCGGGAAAAGATTCCCCCAACCGTCCTTTTTTGATGATGTTGCAAAGGGGACGATAGATGGTTTTATGCCAGTCCAGGGCCGCCTCTTCAAAGGCAACCTCCTTCTCGTTACCTTGCTGCAAAAATTCCCGGTGCTCTGAAATTTGATCCAGCAGATGGGCAAATTGATTGACTTCGGTTACATTTATTTCAACCGGCAGCCGGGTGCGGTCGGCAAATTCAGCGCGTTCACGGTAAAGAATGTTTTGCAGAGAGTCATCAGTGGGGACCAACTCGACAATGTGGGCCAGAATTTCGTCCTGGCCGAGCTCTTTGGCTGCCGAAATCCGATGATTGCCGTCCAGGACATAAAACTCGTTTTTGATCTGGTAAAGTTTTACCGGTCCAAGATTGCGGCCCTGTCGCATGGCATCCTTGATCCATTGCAGCCGCTCCGAGGATCCTGCACGCCGCTTTAACCTGAACTGGCTGTCAAAATCCTTATAGCGGCCGACGCTGCCCACAATTTGATCCAGCGCCACAGATCTGATGCCCCGGTCGCGGGAATCATAGGCCGCTTCCGCTTTCTGCTGATCCTTGAAACTCTTAATTTCCAGAGTTTCATCTGCCGGGAGGTGAAAATGCCCGAACCGGTTCAGCGTTTCATGAATTTTCGATTTCCAGGATGTTATACCCATACGTGTTCACTACTCTGGTATTGCCAACCACTGTTATCCGGTCCGAAGGGTCGTCAAAGGCCCGGTGGATGTGCCCATGGATAAAATAGCTCGGTTGATATTTTTTTATCAGCCGGTGAAAGCACTCAAACCCCCTGTGACAGGGGTCTTGCGCATCATGAATGTGCCGTGGCGGGGCGTGGGTAACGACCACATCTACCCCGCCCCGCCACCAGAGTCTGGGCCGTAGTCGGCGAATGATGGACCGCATCTGATCCTCGGTGTATTGATAGGGTCCTCCATTGTACCAATGCGAGCCCTCCAACCCAAGAATATTAATTCCCTCAAATTTTAACAGCCTGCCGTGCAGATTTAATCCGCCCCCGGGCGGTTTGGCCTTATATCGAATATCGTGGTTGCCGCCGACATAGAAAAGAGGCGCTTTGATCGAGTCGACCAGGAAGGACAGGTATTCCGGCGGAAGATCGCCGCATGATATAATCAGATCGATGCCTGTAATCTGCCTGGTGTCTGACGGCTGCTTCAATGTCGGATCAACCACATCCGATACCGATAAGATTTTTATGCTGTTTTCGTTCTTCACAGCCCCACACCACTCTATAAGCCATCTCAAAACTGTCTTTTGGCCCAACCGCCCTTGTTCGGCTTACCCTTTTAGCGAAGACGGAACCTTGAACCAAGGGACTACGGAGTCTCCGTTTGACCTTTTATTCCGGCATTGCGGTTTTTCAGGCCGTGGGCCAACGAGCAGAGAACCGGTACAACGATTAAGGTCAGCAAAGTGGCAAACCCCAGCCCGAAGATCACGGCCACTGCCATAGGGCCCCACCACTGGGAAGATTCGCCGCCGATATCCCAGGCCAGTTTGCGGAAATCAAAACTGATGCCGGTGGCCATGGGCAACAGGCCCAGAATGGTGGTGATGGCCGTCAGCATCACCGGGCGAAAGCGCACCGCACCGGCGCGCATCAGGGCATCCATCGAAGACATCCCTCTGTCCAAAAGCTGGTTGTAGTAGTCTATGAGGACAATGGCATTGTTGACCACCACGCCGGCCAGGCTGATGACACCGATACCGGTCATAATAATTCCGAAGGCGGTGCCGGTAACCAGCAGGCCGATGAAAACGCCGATCAGCGATAGGATCACCGACGATAAAATAATCAGCGGGGTGATAAACGAGTTAAACTGGGTCAGTAAAATCAGCAGGATGATGGCAATACAGGCAAAAAAGGCCTTGCTGAGAAAAGCCTGGGCTTTGGCCTGCTCTTCCTGCTCGCCGCTGAAACGGTAGTTATAGCCACGGGGCCAGGTCAGGTTGGTTTTAAGGCGTTGATCAATTTCTTTGATCACGTCATTGGCCAGGCGGCCGGACACATCCCCGGAAATGGTCACCACCCGTTTCTGATCCAGTCGCATGATGGCGCCGATGCCGCTTCCCAGAGAAATTTCCGCAAGGCTTGTCAACGGGATGGGCTCTCCCATGGGTCCCGACACCGTGATCCGTTTGAGGTTTTCGATGGATTGCCGATCACGCTCCGGTAACCGGGCAATAATGTCATATTCATCTTTGCCTTCGCGATAAACACCGGCCTTGACCCCGTTGATAGCGGCTTTGACCGTGTAGGCAATCGTGTAGGTGTCCAGACCCATCAGCGCTGCCTTTTCCTTGTCCACCCTGACCCCGATTTCCGGCTTACCCTTGACAAAATTGTCCTTCAAATCAACCAGTCCGGGAATATTTCTGATTTCTTTGCGCACCCGGGCCGCCAGTTCCCCCAGGATCAAAATATTGTCGCCGGAAATTTCGATGTTGATGGGCTTGCCGGTGGGGGGGCCTTCTTCTTCTTTTTCAACCTGGACCTCGGCGCCTTTCATGGTTGCCAGAATTCGCTGCCGTACTTCATTGACGATTTCAGAAGAGGGCCGGGAGCGGTCGTGAAAATCCTTGAAATCCAGCACAACCCGGTTGATATGGGTCCCAGTTCCGCCCTGGGAAAAGGGATCGCCGCCCATGGCCCCGATATTGGAAATCACATAACGGATGTCTTCATATTCGGAAACAATCTTTTCGGCTTCGGCTACCAGCTTGTCGGACGTGTTCAAGTTGGTGCCCACCGGTGCTTTGATGTTGACATAGGCGCGCTTGGGTTCGGTTTCCGGAAAAAATTCGGTCCCTTTGCCGAACAGAATAAAGCTCGCCGTGGCCGCAACGAGCAACAGGGTACTGGTCAGAACAACCACCCAGCGATGGCGCAGACACCATTGCAGCAAAAACAGATAGATCCGTTTTAAAAAAGGCTCTTTGGCACGGGGATTTTTTTTCTTCGGACTGGCGATTTTGACTCTCTGGTAGCGGGCGGAGAGAACCGGATTGATGACCAGAGCCACAAACAGCGAGGCGCTCAAGGCCATGATCAGGGTCATCGGCAGATAACCCATGAATTCGCCCATGATGCCCGGCCAGAACATCATCGGTGAAAAGGCGCCCAGGGTGGTCAGGGTGGAGGTGATCACAGGCCAGGCCACCTGATCGGCACCGACCCGGGCCGCTTCCTGGCGGGACTTGCCCTGCTGCATGTGCCGGTAAATATTTTCCACGATCACGATGCCGTTGTCTACCAGCATACCCAGGGCCAGGATCAATGAAAAGAGCACCACCATATTCAAGGTCACATTAAAGCCGGTCAGCAGGGCAAAAGTGATGAACATGGAATACGGAATGGCCAGGGCAACGAAAACGGCCGATTGACCGCCGATGAAGATAAAAATGACAGCTATCACCAGCAGCAACCCCGAAATGATATTGTTTTCCAGATCGGCCACCATCAGCCGCACATCGTTGGACATATCGGCCGTCAGGTCGATTTGCAGGGTCCGGGGCAGCTGGGGCCGCATTTCCTCGACGATCCGTTTGACTTCGTCGGTCACCCGCACGATATTTTCACCGCTGCGTTTGGACACCGCAATGGTGACACTCTTTTCCCCGTTGATCCGACTGCGGGTTAAAGCATCCTTATGGGAATCATTTATGGTGGCGACATCACGCAGGTAGACCGGCTGGCCGTTGCGCACAAAAGCGACAATCGAAAAGATTTCCGACGGGTGCTTGAAGTCCTCCGGAACCCGCACCAAATATTTGCCTTCGCCGATATCCATACTACCGCCGGGCATGTTCACGTTGCCCCGGGTCACGGAGTTGATGATACTGGAAAACGGTACGTTGTAGGCCCCTACCCGGTCCAGGTCGAACTCAACATGGATTTCCCGCTCCAGTCCGCCGCTGATGCGCGCTTCCAGGACACCGGTGATGGACTCAATCTGGTCCTGTAAATCTTCAGCCAGGCTCTGCAGCCGGCGCAGGCTGAAAGGCCCTGAAAGGACCACCCGGATGACCGGCATATCCGAAAAATTGACCTCCTGAATGGCCGGGTCATCGGCCAGGTCGGCAGGCAGGTCGTTTTTGGCCTGATCCACTTTGTCCCTGACCTTCTGCACGGCATCATCCAGGTCTACCTTAGGCAAGAACTTAATAGCCACCGTGGAAAGCCCTTCGGCTGAAGTGGAACGGATTTCTTCGACATTATCGATCCCCTTGAGTTTACGCTCGATGGGAATGGTGATCAGCTGCTCCATGTCCTGGGGTGCAACGCCTTCATAGGTCGTGGTTACAAAGACGTAAGGGATGGTAATATCCGGAAAAGATTCGCGGGGCAGTGTGGCATAGCAGTAAAGGCCGGCAATAACAATAATTACCAGAAGCGCCAAAACCGTTGCCTGTCGTTTAAGAGCCGCCTGATTCAGAATCATCTGACAATCACTTTCATCCCGTCTTCGACTTCGGTATGCCCTTTAACGATCAGATGATCACCGGCGTTCAGCCCGCCGATAACCTGGACCCGGTCGCCCTCGATCACCCCGATGGAAATGGTGCGGGATTCGGCAACGCCGTCTTTTTCAACAAATACAATTCGCTCGCCGCCCTTGTCCACCAGAGCAAATAAAGGAACAGCAACGGCATCCGCAATAACCCGGCGGACAAATGCCACCCGGCCGATCATGCCCGGACGGATATCGTGGTCAGGATTGTCGATGATCGATCTTACCAGAAAGGTCTTGGTGGCGGGATCGGCTTTAAACGAAACAAAATCAACAGTTCCGATTATGGTGCGCTCCGGAAAGGCATCTATTTTAACCGGTGTTTGCTGACCTTTTTTTACAAATCGAACATCGAGCTCCGGCACCCGGACATTAATTTTGATTCTGTCAATATTGACGATATCAACAATGGGCTTGCCCATATCCGCATATTCGCCCTCGTCTAAATACAAATGGTTGATAATTCCCGTTATGGGGGATTTGGGAAACCCGTGATTGTACCTGACCTTGATTTGCGCAAGATCGGTTAAGGCCAGCGTGCGCTGAGTTTCACTTTGGTCGAGTTCCTCCCGGGCGATGATTTTGTTATCATAAAGCCGCCGCCGGCGCTGATATAAGTCGTCGGCCAGCCTGTAGGCTGCTTCCGCGTGATCCCGGGAAGCCTTGAGCGCCGAAACGTCTATTTTTATCAGCAGGTCCCCCCTGCTGACTTTTTGACCCTCACGGGGACCGATCCAATCAACGCGGCCGGCGGTGTTGGCCGCAACTTTGACATCTTCGGAAGCTTCGGTTTCACCTGGCAGAAATATAACATCCCGCATGGAAACCGGTTCCACGATCATCACCGCGACCGGGGTCGCCGGCGCCTCCTGGGTTGTATTTTCGGCAATGGCCATGGATTCCTTATCCTGGCAGCCGGCAAGTAACAGGGCTGCGCTCAGAGCCATCAAAACCATTATTAAAAAAGTGATTTTGGCTTTCATTTAATGCTTCTCTCCCTGGCTAAATCCTTCAAAGGCAAGTCGCAACAACCGCTCGGGGCGTTGCGGGTCCGCCAGTTCAGGCAATACCTGATTCATGTTTAAACTGAAATCAATCAGGCTGAGCACCAGAAACGCGACCTCATCCGCATCCGCCGGTTTGGCTTCTCCTGATGTTAATCCGTTGGTATATATTCGTTTAACGGCATCGAACATGTGGCGCTGGTATCTTGAAAAATCATATTCAGGTGCGCCCTGGGGCGGGCCGTAAATAAGTCCGTGGATCATTTTATAAAGGTCCTGGTATTCTTCAACGCCCTCTGAGACCCGGCGATAGAAATAAATGAACCGATCCAATACCGTTCCCGATGTTGAAAAAATTTCGTTTATTATTTCCTGCTGGACATTTGCAGCCCATTCCAGGAGGGCATAAAAAAGCCCCTCTTTGCTCTTGAAATAATAGTACAGAACCGGTTTGCTTACTCCGGCCCGGTCCACAATTTCTCTTACCGAAGTGCCGGCATAGCCCTTCTCCGCAAAAAGTTTTGTGGCCATTTCCAAAAGCCTTTGCCTGGCATTGGGTTCCAGTTCGTTGATCTCATTGTTTTGTTTCATAACCGGGGCATCCGATATTCCATTTTGCTGCTGGGGTGAAGCCTCCGAATTGCAAGACAGTGCTATTTAATTTAGGCAGTTGAATTTGTCAAGATTATTTTTACCTACCGGTAGGTATATGATAACGCGTTTTTGAAATATTTCAAGTAATATTTTATAACTATTTATTATTATACATTAAATTATAATAGACGTGTTTGATCGGCAGAACACCATAGGTGAGAACCACCTTCAATGAGCACTATAGAATCGCAACCTAAAGCAGAAACGGACGAAGATCCGCCAAATTTTGTTTAAAGTTATTGACGGCAAATACCGATAAAATAAATATTGGACTGCAAAAAAAGGGGGGGGTATATCACTATGGAAGCTTTGTTTTCTTTGGTCGGTTTATTGTTTTTTTTTGCGATCGGTGCCTTTAGCATATATCTTGTCATTGACTTTATTGAATACCTGAAAAAATATCATTCCCATCGATGGGCGCAACTCTCTTTCGAAAGCCTTTTTGGAATATCCCAAAGGGATCTTTTCTTTTATCAAATTCATCCCCTGAAATTTATACCCTACCTCTTCAACAAAGAAGACTCCGATGATGCCAATGTCGCCGTCTATAAGAAACGGATTCAGCTGACCTTCTTCGGAGTTTCAGCAATGTTTGTAATTTTCTTTTTCATTTCTTATATCGGCGTTTAATATAAAATCTAAAAACAAGGCCAATTTATTTTTTACCCTTGCCATTGGAAAAAAACCTCCCAAAGCCATGCAAGACAACACCGGCCAAAGCGCCTAAAACCGCCATCCAACCCATTATATCCAGCCATTTAACACTGTCCCGGCCGGGCATATAAAACCCTTCAAGATTTGCCAGACGGCTGTCTTTACTCGTATGACATTCAGTGCAGGCAACAACATTATCTTTGGGCGCCACCATGTGGGTGATTGGAAATACATAGGTGGTGTCCACAAAGTCAAATTGGCCTGAAAAAGGAATGTCTAGGGCCTCCTGGCCTTTGCTCAGGGCTCTATTCCAATCCAGGGTTGTCCAGTAACCGTCTTTGCCCGAGAGCAGCGGTGCCAGCAGGGTATTATTGACTTTATCATAGGGCTGTTTGCCCCGGTGGACCTTAAATGGATAGATTCGGGCGTTGACATCCAAGCGGCTTCCCTCGGGCCAGGAAACTTTAACCGTCTGGCCGGGATCAATTGAATCCTTGGCGGTGGTCGAATGGATGGTGCCGTTGTACCAGTAATATTCAGGCTTAATATGCTTGGCCCACTTCATTTGTCCCTTAATGGACATATAGTCGAATTTGCCGAACTCGTCCTTGGTCTTGTATTTTTTGCCGTCTTTGGTTTTGCCGGCCTGGGACCAGTCCCAGGACATCTTGGTGGGGTTGACCCGGGCAAATTCATGAATATGGCAGCTCTGGCAGGCCACCTTGTCCGTATGGTCATTGGCTTTGGAACCAGCCTTGTGGGGCATACTGGTATGACAGGATTCACATGTAATTTTGGCAGCCAGATCATCTTCCACCAGGCTTTTGCGGTCCCGGGCGGCCGGCAGCGTATAAACCCGTCCGGCGATGTTGTGCAGGGTCGTTGTGTGGCAACGCACACAGTCAAAATTTTTGCCGTCCTTACCCATGTGGACGTCGAGGGCCTTGTTCGGTTTGGCCAGGGAGGTATCAAGATCGCCGTGCTTCACCCCATCACCGCCGCCTCCGTAAAAATGACAGGAACCGCAGTTTTTGCGACCGGGCCGGCCAATACTCTGGGCGGCCTCTTTTAGCTCAGTCTGGATCTCTTTGGCGATTTCCAGTGATTCCTCGTCTCCTTCTGCGAGAAAACCCTTGATATCTGTCATGGCTTCGTCAAAGTTCATTTCCTTTTGGCTGTGACAGACCAGACAGTTGATTCCGCTTTCCCTGGAGGTGCCCCAGCCCGGATGGCAGGCCAGACAACTCTTGTCTTCGTTTTTATTGGTAGAGATACAGAAATTATTCAATGAATTTCCGGCCTTGCCAAACTGTTTGTCGGTATCCGCAGGGTCGGCCAACCAGGTCCAGTGAACGGTTTTGTGGAACTGGGCTTCGGCTTCGGAATGACATGAAAGACAGGCCCGGGTGACTTCCATCCCGGATTTGAAATCCTGCTGCAGTACTTTATGCCTGGTGTGATCGGTCGTATTCCAGACTTTTTTATCTTTGGTTGCCTGTTGGGCCATGGCCCGTCCGGGTGCCTGGCTCTCATCGCTCTGAGCCGCAGACAACAATGCCGGAAAGAGCATCAGACCCACAACCATCAGACTTATATACTTAAGAAAAGTAAATTTCCCCTCTGTTGTTTTCATTATCGGCTCCCAAAAGATTGCAGCCGCTCTTTTTGAACGGCTGCAATCATAACCATGATTGATACAGATCTAAGACTAAGACGTCGGTTCTTTGGTAATTTCAAATGAACCGTCTTTTTTAAAGGTCAAATACCCTTCAAGGTAGTAGACATTTTTCAACTCCGGTCTCACATCCTGAACCATGTAAAAGGATTCACCGCTGCGGGCACCCGTGCCACATACAAACACAATGGGCTTATCGGCCGGCAGGGTCTTGATTTTGTCTTCAAGCTGGTCAACCGGGATATTGACGGCGGTTTTAAAGTGGCCATCGGCGAATTCATCCGCATCACGAACGTCGATGAGCATCATGCTGTCCGGATTTTCGTTGACCATCTTAACGAAGGTGGCCGTATCGATACTGCCTTCTTCGGCACCGGTTTTAATTTTGGTTGCCGCCATTTTGGCCGATCCGGCCTCACCGGCACCATAGGCCGCTTTCCATGCAGGATATCCGGCCGCATAAACCTTGACATCGGTGTAGCCCAGATCAATGGCTTTTTTGGCCGACTTGTGGCTCAATCGGCATTTAAAGCCACCGCAATAGAAAACCAGTGTTTGGCTTTTATCCTGGGGCAGCTGATCGGTCATCTTGGCAAACTGGCTGTCCGGAATGCTCATGGCCCCGGGGATGTGGCCCTTGTCGAATTTTTTGCGCTTGGGTCGGGAGTCGACCAGAACCATGCCGGTATTCTTGTCGAGCTGTTGTTTGACCCATTCAACGGAAACCGAAGGATAGTTGCCGGGGACTTTGATGTATTTCGGGAAACCGTCGGCAAATACTTTTACATTGGTGTAACCAAGTTTTTCCGCCTTCCTGGCGGATTTGTGACTCAGCTTTCAGGTGGGCCCTTCACAGTAAAAGATAAGCAATGCATCTTTTTGGGCGGGCAGTTTCGCGGTCATCTTGTCGAAACTGCTGTCGGGAATACTGACAGCTCCGGGAATGTGGCCTTTGTCGTATTTGGCCCGTTTCGGCCGGGCATCGATGATCATGACGCCTTCCGCCATGGGAACGCTGATGTGCTGCATCACAAAATCAACATCCACAATGTCATGAAATTTCCAGTCGGCTTTGGATGCATCTTTCTTGGTATCCGCTGCCAGGGTTGTGGTGGCAAAACCTGCTGTCAGGGCCAGAAAAAGGCCGATGGTCAGGAATAATGCCGAAAATCTTTTAACACCCATAATTACCTCCTCTTTCTAAGTATTTAACTTCCTATAACCAGTTGAAACTAGACGATATTTTTTACGAGACCGGTGTTTTGGCCTCAGCCATGGAACAATGGAGTAATGGAATGATGGTATATTGGGTTTTTGAATGATAAAATCTATTTTTATCTTTTTTTTCAAACCTCATTTTATCCTCACTTCAATATTGCAGTATCCTCGACGCACGATTTAGCGCATGAACCGGCGGTCAAAACCCATTTTTCCATTATTCCAGCATTCCAATATTCCAGTCGCATGCCCATTAGGCTCTCGACAGATGGGGCGAAGCCCCCAACTTGCGTTTACTTACATTTAGCCGGTGTCGGTGAATCCGCAGCATGATCATGCATATAGGTATAGATGTCGGTCATGGCCTCATCCGACACCTGGCTCCACTCTTCTTCGCAACCGAACTGCTTTAAGTCTTTGGATTCAAAAATAGTCGTCCATTCGGCCATGGTTTTGTCGGCCGGGCTGATGGGCGGCGTTTTGGATTTCACCTCTCCGCGCTCAAAACAGGCTTTGTAGACTTTGCGGTAGCTGTATTTGCCTTTGCGTTTGTTGCCTTTTTCAAGCGCCAGGCTGATACTCACCGTGGTAAACAGGAAAACGATTGCGGTTAACACCAATAGAATTTTTTTGAACATAATCCCTCCTCATTAATATTGCTGTTCACAAATAAGAATTAGATATTGTTATGGGTTTCTATTTTACTCAGAAAAACCCGAACTATCGTCTCCAATCGAAGCCGACAACAGGGGAAATCAAATAGCAAGCATCGTGCCAGGGCTTGCAAAATTTTATCTATTTGAAATTATTGTAAAAATTTGTCTTGTGTTAAGACTGTAGTGATAACTGCATTAACAGGTGTTAACATGTGTTAAGTTTACATGTTAACATTCGTAATAAAAAGATCGATTCAAATTACATTTCAGACAAGCCAGGACAAATAAGACCGTGAGGAGAGCAATAGGTGCTATCGACAAAACGGGATTGAGCACTATTTTAGATTTACGGGTCCATATCCCAAATAAAGGGAAACACTATTTTATGCCCCCTACTCCTCCCCCTTTGTAGACTGTGTCGCAATTGACAAAACTGCAAGTGTTGCTCTTTTTTCTGATTGCGATACAGTCTCTTGACGGGGGAGGCTGGGTGGGGGTGGGGTTTTTAATATCATCGGAAAAAGGGAGAATGGCCATGCATTTAAAAATGGGTGACTTTATCATGGGCATGGGCAGAGAATTTGCCACCGAGGCCATGGATATCTCTGAGAAATTGTCTCTCAGCGAGGGAGAAGTTCTCTTTAACGTGGGAGATTCGGCAGGTCATTTCTACGTTTTGCTCAAAGGACAGGTCCAACTCCGTTTAGGCAAAGCCGGACCCATTGTGTATCAGGCCCGGCATCCGGGGGAAATTATCGGCTGGTCGTGTTTGATTGGCCGAAAAACTTATTCCGCCTCAGCTGAATGCGCGGAATCCGCGAATCTACTCAGATTTGATCGGGAGAGCTTTCTCAAGATCCTGACCAAAAACCCCTCCAATGAAGCACTGCTATTCAGAAGGCTGGCAGAAATGCTGGGTAACCGCCTGCTTGAGCTCTATCCGACCCTTACCTGACACCAAATAAATTGACAATTGTCCTGGGGCGCCTTAGGTTTACGGCTACTATAGAACATAAAACGAGGATCCAATAACCGCTGGTTGAAAATGGAGATACCAATGTTCGAAACCCGTGAACAAGTACTTGAAAAAATAATGACCCAAACCAAACCAAGCTGTCCTCACTGCGGGGAAAAAATGAACCTGTGGGAGGTTCCGCCGATGAATGTCGGTGATGGTCTCGGGTGGGGGGCCCCTTTCCTGTTCTTATGCTTTAATGATGATTGCCCGTTGTATCAGGAGGGCTGGGGACACATGAAGGAAAACTATGCACATACGGCATCCTATCGTTGCATGAATTATCCGGGTACCGAACAATATGAGCTGATTCCAGTGTTCAGCAACCAGGGCGGCCGGGGGCAAATTATAGATGATCAGGCCATGGCCGAGCAGGAAGCCATCAAAGAGGCCATCAAAAACGGGTTTTCCATGCTGGCCGAATGCTATGTCAGAAAGGACGATCCCACCGTTCTCACCATCCTGCTGGATTCATCCCATCCGAACCGGGTGCGCCAGAAAGCAGCTGAAATGATCGGGGACATCGGCGAAGTGGGAGCTATTGAACCGTTGCGCAATGCCAAATTCGGCAATGAGCTGGTCCAAAAGGAAGTCGATGCAGCCATTTCGAAAATACACCAAAGAAATTTTACCCGTGAGTGCCCGTTTTGTGCCGAGATCATTAAAAAACGGGCGGACATATGCAAGCATTGCGGAAAAGAAGTGAGCGGGATCTAGCCCTGCGAACGCCGTGCTTGTCGAAGATCCCCTATGCTTCTATGGGAAAGAACATTCCACTTTCAGCGGTTTTTTAGAAGTAGCCCAGATCATAGGGACTGAGGTTAGAGTCATTGGAATTCGATGAAATCTACGAAGAACTCCAACCAACACTCCCATCGACCGCAAAATCATACGTAAGGAAATGCGAGCCGGACGGCACCTGCCGTGAGGTGACCCCAGCGAGTGTTAAACTACCGCAGTTTTTAAAAATCGATTTCAACAAAAAGACAATCCGCCCGGCCGCTGCCGATGATGAAACACCGGCCACGGCCATCGAGCGTCAGGAGGTCGTCGACGGCAAGCTCATTTTGCAGGGCGCTGAAGACGGTTATGAAAAAATGCGCGATGGTCTCGGTTGGACCATGGCCATTACAAAGGAAACCGGCCAGGTGGTGCTGACGGCTTCCGGTGATCAAGTTGCTTTTGTGATATTCGGTGCGGCCCTACCGCTTTAGCCTGTTGAATTGGATTAGCAGACCAAATTAATAATGAAATAATGTCGGAGGCGAAGATAGGGCAGTTCACAATTCTTGAGAGGCAAATATTTTGTATATTTGTCATTGTGTAATCCACAATCTGAAAAGCCTTGTGATATGCTATGCATATCTGTAAAATTGCCAAAATGCATGTATTCTCAATTTATCTTTAGGTGGCAGATACTTGATTTTCAGACAACATTTCAGAGCATATCACAGCCCCTTTAATCGATCTTGAATTGGCCACATCTTGTGGTTTGTATGATATTTTGATAATGTGGCTAAAATATGAATCAGGTGTAAATCTGACCCGATTTTTAAACCACCTCGACTTTCCTGATTCAATCTTTTTTACTTGCACAATAGTCTTACTAATCTTGAGTTCGAGAACATTTAACCATAATGCAAGTATGTGTGATTGCTTTCGCTACCAAAAAGGCCGCGGGACGCGAAGGCTGAAGGAATTCCCTAAATGGACTCACCCTTGGCCAGGGTCATCTTGGCCACCTTAGGCGGGTACCTCATTATTCTGTTCTTTTTGTCTGTTTACGACTGGATCGCTGAGGAATATCCGAAACGGCCCACCAAACCAACGAGTTCAGAGCGTATACAGCATCCCTTTTATCATGGAGAAGCGGTCAAAGCGCTACAACGATTTTCCCGACTAACAAAATCCGAAAAAGCTGCCATTCAAGAAAACCTGCAATTCAGTTTGATCTCCATTGAGCAATGGCTGACACATCTTGGCCAATCAGATTTTCAGATAATTTGCATGGGCGAGCTTCATGAGGAATCGACACGCAATTTTCTCGCAGAAGAATTCTTTGCAAAGCTTAGTACCGATGTCCTTCTGCTGGAAGCTACACCTATGACTTTGAGACGTTTAATCAAACGTATGGACGCTGGCAGGGATTATTTTCCATTGCTGGATGCTGATATAATGAAAATACTTCGTACCGTTAAGCATAGCAATCCGGCTATCAAGGTCTGGGGTATTGAAGAAACCGACGAACAGCAAAAGGAGAAGCGTGGTCATTCTAATTCGCGTGATCAATCCATCGCCAATAACTTCTGGAACAGATTCCAGCCGGGGAGACGTCATATTATTTTGTTTGGAGCTTTACATTGCACGAATGAATCGAATTGGCTTTTCAAACACCTCTACAACCATGCTCCTCTCCCTCTGAAAGAACGGATGTTTAATGTCCAGGTATTGGGAGAACATCAAAATGGACCATTAGAAGCCTTTGTGTATTTTTTGGGTGAGATCGGAATTGAAAAAAAAAGCTTTGTCATTCCTGACACCAGCGCACTGAATTCCCATATCTACGAATTTTTTCAGTTGTTAAACCGACAAACTCTTGAAAAATATGGTGTCCTGATTGTTTTCCGTATATGAAGTTGGAATTATAACCTCAATAGTCAACACGCAGCTACAGCAGTCTCGGTTCCATCGCCGCACAGCCATACCGATCATCCATAAGGCAGAATGAATTCGCCCAAGGATAATTATCCTGTTCATAAGTTTAGGCGATTGTCTGAGGATCAACCATACCAAACATAAGAATCAGTGACACCACGAGATGATGTGGTCGCTACTTTGAGGATAAAATCTGTGATCACTTTTACATATCAAATACAAAATCTTTATCAGGAAACCTGGAATATCTCCAACTGATGTAAGGTTGAAGATGCCCTGATTTTCATTGGATATTGTTTACATATCTCAAATTTTGCTTAACATTTGACCATCTCAATATATCAAAGGTTGGCAGAGAAAAGGACCGACCACAACATATGGGGGTCACCATAATTTTAGAAATCAATAATGCCTTTTGTAGAGTTTGCAGACCGACAGGCATGAACCACGGCGCACTATGGCAAGA
>JBATKU010000062.1:0-1692 GCA_049669725.1 Desulfobacterales bacterium | reverse complement strand
TCAATCCGTCTACAAAAATAAAATTCACGATTCAAACCCCACCTGTTTCCTCCCCTTTAATAAAGGGGAGAACGAAGGAGGGGTTCGTTTCTTTGAAAGTTTACGATATTTTAGGTAATGAGGTCGCCACTTTAGTGAATGAAGTAAAACCTGCCGGGATATATGAAGTTGAGTTCAACGCTACAAGTCATTCCGGCAAAGTCCGGAATCTGCCGAGCGGTTTGTATTTCTACACATTGACAACCGGTGGTTATTCTCAAACAAAGAAAATGATCCTGTTGAAATAGAGCGAACAAATTAACACGCTTTCATTTTTTATATAGAAATTCCGTCGGGCAAGCCTGCTGTTACAACAAACTTAATTAACTGCAATAAATTAAACTGCCTTAAAAAATCTGGCTGATTTCAAGTCACTAATCTCACTTGTTTTACACCATAATATCCGGTAACATATCTCCCATTAAAAAATTCAGGATTTTATATGATAAAATTTTCTCTGTTGGTAACACTCATCTTAAGTATAGTTACAAATATCATTTTACCCCAGGAATATTCCTGGCGTTACTATCGCCCGGGCAATACCGGTATTCAAGGAGATCAGGCAACAGCGTTATGGATAGATGAAAATGGAGATCCATATATCGCAGCTAATACAGGTAATTGGGGCGAGGGAGGATTTGCAAAGTTCAGTCAGTCTGAAAACAAATGGATAAACTACTCAAATGTTGACTATCCGATATTAGGTTCATTTGACAATGGCGAAGAGCAGATAGATGAAATAATTAAAGACTATGAAAATAATCTTTGGATGGCTAATAATACCGGCGCATTAAAATTCAATCCGCAGGTTGGTATTTCATCGATTGAAAAATTTGGACCGGGAAATTCCGGGTTGTTGGGCTCTACTACAGATATAGATTTGGCTCCGGACAGTACTATCTGGTTTATAAGCGGCGGCATAGTTCGTTTTAATCCGAAGAACCAAAACTGGACTTACTGGCAGGAAGGAAATGCGCGGATTGCCGTTCAACCTAAACAAGATGGCAGCTATCTTGTCTGGTCTGCCGATACTTATTTCGGATTTGTATTCACATATAATAGTGCAACAAATCAAATGTCGACTTATACACCTTCAGCTTTTGGAGACATTGCCGGATTGCCGGGTAAAGATTGTGTTGATGATGCGGGAAATTTTTGGGCGTTACGTATGGCAAACCCCGGCGATTGGGAAACGTTGGAATATCAAAAACTTGATGGCTCATGGGTCGCACCGCCGCCTCCATATATTAATGTCAGTTTTTATATTGATGCATTTAAAGCTTTTGGAAACGGGAAAGCTTTGCTTGTTACTACAACTGGTGAAACCTGGATGTTTAACGGTTCGACTTGGCAAAATTACGGAACCTGGCGACCGGGAGAATTTACGCTCTCTGTTGATATTGATGGACAGGGAAATGTTTGGGTTTGCGGTATTCAAGGTGCTGCAAAGCGAGATGCTCAAACTGGTTTATGGCAGCGCTATAGAATAACAAACACATCACAGATTGATTATTTTGTAGAAGACCTATCGCTTGACAGTCAGGGAAATTCTTGGTTTACTGGAAATGCCGGAACTGGAGTTGGCGGTTTTCAAAAATTTGATGGTGAAAGATGGACGGGTTTTAATGAGTTTACATACGGTTTGGGTTATCC
>JBATKU010000061.1:0-27736 GCA_049669725.1 Desulfobacterales bacterium | reverse complement strand
AAGGGCCGTAATGTCGCTAAAGCCTATAAATATTTTCGGATTTTGCGCAATGGTGTCGTAATCTAACAGTGGAAGAATTCTAAGCGAGCCATAACCTCCCCGGGCGCACACAATGGCTTCAACGGATTTATCGGCAAAGAGTTGATTAACAATTCCAGCTCGATGTTTATCTGTACCGGCAAGGAACCCCCGAGCGTCGAGCAGCCCTTCGGGTACATAAACCTTAAATCCCATTTCTTCGAAAATACGTGCGCCCCGCAAAAATAATTCATGATCAAACGGACCGGCCGGCGCCGCAATTCCGATTTTGTCTCCCGGTTTAAGCCTGGCCGGAACTTTGACATCTGTCTTTTTCATCATTTTCCAAATCCCTTTCCTATCTTGACATGGGTTCATCAACATGTTAGTGACAAATTCTGAGTCGGGGCGTAGCGCAGTCTGGTAGCGCACTTGAATGGGGTTCAAGGGGTCGGAGGTTCAAATCCTCTCGCCCCGACCAAAATTATCATCCAAGCATATCCTATTCTCTATTCTTTCGCTCCATCTTTGCCTCGTCAGATTAATCTGAAAGCACAAGGGGTCGCCCGCGATCGGCTGATCGCCCCGACCAATAAATAGTATAACAAAAAAAGCGGGTTAGCTAAATGGCTAATCCGCTTTTATTTTTTTTAATTCGGGTTTTGTATTGCTATGACAATGCCGGGGCGGCAAGATTGCGGTCATTTTCATCGATCTGACCGGTTTCCATGTAATGCTTAATGGCTCCTTGATTGTAAACTTCTAAAAACGCCGCCACAACATCCGGGTCGAACTGGGTACCGACACCTTCATTTATAATTTTGAGAATGACCTCTTCTTCCATGCGTTTGCGGTAAGCTCGATCTGACGCCATAGCATCGTATACGTCAGCCACCGACATAATCCGGGCTAAAAAAGGAATCTGATCCTGTTTTAATCCATCCGGATATCCGGTACCGTCATAACGCTCGTGATGGCAACGAATAATCTGCCGCTCTTTTTCCCAAAATCCCATCTGCTCCAGTATATTGGCACCGATAGTCGGATGTTCCTTAATCTTTGCAAATTCCTCATCGGTGAGGCGGCCGGGTTTCAGTAAAATATCATCTCTAATTCCAATTTTGCCGATATCATGCAGGTGGCCGGCAAAATTTAGAATATCCAGTTCTTCGCCACTACACCCCAGTTGTTTGCCGATAATTATTGATAAACCCGTTACGCGACTTGAATGCTCACGGGTATACAGATCTCTTGCTTCAACCGCGTTGACAAAAGCATAGAGGGTTGCGAACAGGTTTTCATAAATATTCTCATACAGTGCCAAATTTTCAATTGAATGGGCGACGCTTTTGGCCATAAAGGAAAGGTAAAATAGATCTTTTTCCGTAAAACGGACATCCCCTTCTCTGAGGCTTGCCGTCAAAACCCCAAAAACCTTTTCCCGGATCTGCAACGGCACCACCATGGCAGATCCAAACTCCGGCGGCAGCCCACGGACACCATTATTTTTGGTTACCAGCAGCGGAATCTCATCCGAAACAACCTCCATAATTAACCCGCAAAGAGGTGCCGGGCTGGAGACAGGCTGGAAATTCTTCCCTGCTATTTGATCCTTCGGGATGGCTGTTGCTTTTGCTGAGGCCACTTCAAAGGGCTGGTTGACCGACTCGTTGATCACGTAAAACACCGCATTATCAGCGTGGGTAATCTCAAGGGCCATATCGACGGCACGCTTAAAAACGTCGGTGGTGGAGACAATGGCGGTAAAACTGCCCATAATTTTATTTAAGATATGCAATTCCTCAACCTTATAAATCAATTCCTGGTTAAGCTTTTCCAGGCGCTCTTTTCCTTTGACCTCCTGTTTCAACAAAACATTTTCAACAAACAGTGCCCGCTGCCTTAAAACACGCCGCATGCAAAGCTCCATCTGCTTGAGATTGACAGGCTTGATCAGAAAATCAACAACGCCGTTTTTAATGGTCTGAATCGTATTTTCCAGGGAGGGATACCCGGTCATGACAATTACAGGCATGGTATTATCCCGCAATCTGATGTTTTCGGCAAGATCGAGGCCATTCATTTCAGGCATATTTATATCGGTAAAACAGCAGTCCACATTTTCATTTTTGAGGATTTCCAGAGCTTCGACACCGTTGCTCGCAGTAAGCGTTTGGTAGCCCTGTCGTCTAAAAAATTCACTGGCAACGTTTAAAATACTCTCTTCATCGTCCACAAAGAGAATTGTCTCTGTTTTCATATCATCCATGTTGTTAAATCCGAAAAAGCTGCTCAATTTGTGTGGCGGGGCAGACTTGTTAAGTCTTATATCGACCAAAATTGGAGAAACTTTAGCAATGGGGGGGGGCTTGTCATAACAGGTTGGCCGGTTAGCCCGTAGGCCCGTTTGCCCGATAAAACCATCCATTGACCGGTTATCTTGGTGAGCGGCTCAACCGGCAAACGGGCTGATGCTCCTAGCGGCTAACTTGTTTGCTGCAGCAGGCGATGCATCCTTCCGGGAAACTGTTTGGAAAGATAGTCTTCAAGATAATGGGAACATTTACTTACTCCGATAATATCAATGCCGGTGCTAATTCCCATAGAATCCATTAAATGGACGGTGTCCTCGGTAGCTATATTGCCGGCAGCTCCCCGGACGAAAGGGCAGCCGCCCATACCCGCCATGGCCGTATCAAATTGAGTAACACCGCATTGCAGAGCAGCCATTAAATTGGCAAGGCCCAACCCGCGGGTGTCGTGCAGGTGAAGAATAATGGGAATTTTTCCACATTCCGGAATCAGGGTCTGCAACAACCGCTTAACGGATACCGGATTAGCCATACCGGTGGTATCGGATAGGGCAATTGCATCCACTTGATTGGCTGCATAATAACGGACAAGACTAAGAATCCGTTCCCGGCTGACATTCCCCTCATACACACAGCCGAATACACATTGAATACCGGCGCGCACACCCATGTTTTCCGCACGGGCCAGCCGAATCATCTCCTTCATCCGGGTAACGGCCTGATCAAAGCCCACTCCGGCATTTTTTCGGCTGTGGGTATCGCTGGCGGAAATGGAAATTTCCACGTGCTTCAATCCCGCCCGCAGCGCCCGCTGAAGACCTTTGGCGTTCAGAACCAGTCCGCTGAAAATAACCCCTGCCGATTCGAGTAGCCGGCTTACCACCTCTTCGGCATCCGCCATCTGAGGTACGCGTGAAGGATTTACAAATGAGGCAACCTGGATATGCTTCAGACCGGCTTCCACCAGGCGGCAGATAATCTCAGATTTCAATTCCGTGGGGATGAATTGTTTCTCAAATTGGAATCCATCACGGGGTCCGACCTCGATCAATGTCACTTTCTTTGGAAGTTCGATATCCATTTAATCCAATTCCCATTTGAGAAATATATTATATTTGGGGTTTCAGGTTTCGGGTTTCAGGCTGAACCTCGGAGAGTCCGAAATCCCGCACCGGTTTGCACTCCATAATGCCATCATAAGGCGTCAGAAATTACGCACATAATTCCTGACACCTGACACCCGAAACCTGAAACCTTTATCGATATTTCATGATAGCGATATTTGGTAAATTCGCAACCGAAATCGGAAAAATCCCTTGACGAAGCCGATTGTGACCCTGTAATTGAAGGCACCTATGAAAGCTCGATCGCCATTGAATATCTGCCTGCTAAGTTATCGCAGCAATCCTCACTGCGGCGGCCAGGGGGTTTACCTGAAAAACTTAAGCCGTGCACTTAAAGATCTCGGACACCGGGTAGAGGTTGTATCAGGCCCACCGGATCCGCAGCTGGATGACGATATCCCCCTGCACCACCTCAAAGGCCTGGATTTGTATGACCCCGCAGATCCCTTTCGGGTGCCGTCCCTTGGCGAACTTTCGGATCCTATTAATCTCATGGAGTGGTTGGGGGTTTCCACAATGGGATTCCCGGAGCCCTTTACATTCGGACTCAGGGCCTATCTGTATTTAAAATCCAGACTGCGCGCTTTTGATATCGTCCACGACAACCAAAGCCTTTCTTACGGCATCTGGGCCATGAATAAATTGGTCCCCACCATTGCCACTATCCATCACCCCATCACCGTGGACAGAAAAATTGCCATCCGATCGGTTTCTTCACCTTTGAGGAAGATGAAAGAGTGGCGATGGTATTCCTTTGTCGGGATGCAGAAGCGGGTGTCCAGGTCCCTTGCCCGCATCATCACCGTATCAAGATCGGCCCAAAAAGACATCAGCCGGGATTTCCGCATACCGGCCTATAAGTTCAGCATTGTCCCCAACGGCATCAATACCAAGCTGTTTTATCCCATCGACCAAATCGAAAGGGAAAAAAACCGGGTCATTGTCACCAACAGTGCCGATACCCCTCTGAAAGGTCTCTTTTTTCTTTTCCAGGCCGTGGCCGAACTGGAGAAAATTCAGGATATCAACATCACCGTCGTCGGGGAGCCCAAAAAAGATGGTGATATTGTAAAGCTGATTCAAAAACTGGGTATTGGCCACCGCATCAGTTTCACCGGCCGGATTGACGACCGTGAATTTGTTCAACAATATGCCAGAGCAACGGTCGCTGTCGTTCCGTCAGTGTATGAAGGGTTTGGGTTGCCGGTGGGTGAGGCCATGGCCTGCGGCGTTCCGGTAATCAGTACGACGGGCGGTGCGCTGCCCGAGGTTGTCGGTGATGCCGGTGTTCTGGTGCGACCGGCAAATTCTGCGGCCCTGGCTGGTGCCATTCGGGAACTTCTCAACAACCCGATACGGGCCAAAAAACTGGGAATGGCAGGTTATCGACGGGTTCAAAAGCATTTTACCTGGCAGAAGGCTGCTGAAAAAACTGTGGCGGCTTACCGGGAGGTCATCGATGGTCACCGTAGAATTTGATCGACTGACGGTGAAACCCGGCTTCAAGATCCTGGACATCGGATGCGGTTCCGGACGTCATACCTGCGCCGCGTATCAATGCCGGGATGTAACTGCCATCGGGGTCGATCTGAACTTTGACGATTTGAATGAAGCCAGAGGCCGGCTCCAACTTCATGACCGTCTGGGCGAACACGGCGGTGGGGTTTGGGCCCTGTCAGCGGCGGATGTCATCAACCTGCCGTTTAAAGATGACTATTTCGATCTGGTAATTTGCTCCGAAGTCCTGGAGCACATTTTATCGCACCGGGCGGCCATCCGGGAAATAGTCCGGGTGCTGCAACCGGGCTGCAATCTGGTGGTCAGCGTCCCCAGGTACTGGCCGGAACGCATCTGCTGGCTTCTTTCACCGGCCTATGCCGGCAGCAACGGGGGGCATGTTCGAATTTTCAAACAACGTCAACTAATTTCAGATCTGACCTCGGCCGGCGTCAGCATGTGGGCCCGTCATTTTGCGCACAGTCTGCACACGCCTTTCTGGTGGTTGAAATGCCTGGTGGGACCTGATCGCAAAGATTCGTCCGCAGTCAACCTGTATCACCAATTTCTTACCTGGGATATAATGAAAAAGCCGCGCGTCACCGGTTTGCTGGATAAGCTCCTCAACCCGGTGATGGGAAAAAGCCTGGTGGTGTATTTGATGAAGGAATAGATACAGGTTGTGAGTTACCCGTTGCGTGGTTCGAGTTGAAGGTCTTGCGATTTAGGATTGCGGATTTCGGGCTGGTCTGAATTGCGCCACGCAACGCGTAACTCGCATCCCGTAACCCGCATCCCTATACCTTTTTGAGCACCCCCAGCGTTTTAACCATCTTGACCTTCTGAAATAGGCCGGAGTCCAGAGCAAGTTTATAAATATGATGGGGCGCCTGCCCTCCCTGGGACGGATCGGTAAAAATATCATGGATGAGCAGAAAGCCGCCCGGAAGAATGTGCCCAACCCAGGAATGGTAATCCGTACAAGCGGCCTGCATTGAATGACCGCCGTCGATAAATACCAGGCTCAATGGCGTTGCCCACAGGCGGGCGGCAACCTCGGAGCGGCTTACAATAGGAACTACCGTATCTTCTATCCCCCCGCGTTTGATGGTGGCTTTAAAGGCTTTAAAGGTATCCACCCCGTCGGTTTGAGGGTCATACAGATCCGGATCAAAGTATTCTTCACCGGGCTGCTGCTCCTCGGAGCCCTGATGATGATCAATGGAAAACAGGATGCTGCAACTTTTTTGACAGGCTGTGGCTAAATACAGGGTTGATTTACCGCAATAACTTCCAATCTCCAAACAGGCTCCCAGTTGTCCGGCTTCCAGCGCAATCTCATAAAGACATCGGCCTTCTTCCTCATCGAGAAAGCCTTTGACGCTCGCGAGTAAGTCTTGGTTTATGTTCATAAATTATAGTGGATTGTCCAAATGTGTAATTTAAGTATCAAATGTCGGCCGAAAGTAGGTGTCAGGTGCCAGGAAATGAGGTTCAAAGGTTCAGAATTCACCGTTCAGGGTTGACGTTTTGAACACTTAACTGCAGGAACTTTTCGACCTCTGAACCATAAACCTCGGTCACTGAAACCTGATCCGCCTGCGGCGGAACACCTGGAACCTTTTAACTCCTGTTACCTTCGACGTTCATAACCGGTTACCAGGACCTCCCGGGGTTTGACCCCGTCCGACGGCCCGACGACCCCCTCTTTCTCCATCACCTCAACCATGCGGGCGGCCCGGTTGTACCCCACGCGCAAATGACGTTGAATCATGGAAATAGATGCCTGTCGCGTCTTGGTAACCAGGGCAACCGCGTCGTCATAGCGCTCGTCATATTCCTGCTCCTCGTCGGCCGTGGCGTCGAGGGCTGCGGCTTCGGTGACCTCATCGTCATACTCGGGTTTGGCCTGGGCGCAAAGGAATTTAGTAATCTGAGATAGTTCGCTCTCGGAAATGTATGCGCCGTGAATCCGCTGTAATTTGGCCGTTCCCGGCGGCAAAAACAGCATATCTCCGCTGCCCAGCAGGTTTTCCGCGCCGTTGGTATCTATAATCGTCCGTGAATCGGTTTTAGAGGAAACTTGAAATGTCAACCGGGTCGGAAAATTGGCTTTGATAATGCCGGTTAAAACATCCACCGACGGCCGCTGGGTGGCTAGAATGAGGTGAATTCCGGCGGCCCGGGCCATCTGTGCCAGACGGGTCAGCGTAACCTCCACGTCCCGGGAGGCCAGCATCATTAGATCGGCGAGCTCATCGATTACAATCACCAGGTAGGGCAGCTTTTGCCATTCGCTATCTTCATCCAGTTTTTCATCACTCTCAATCTTTTTATTATATTGACTGATGTTACGGGTATTCATTTTGGAAAGCAGCTCATAGCGCTTTTCCATCTCTCTTACCGCCCAGAAAAGAGCATTGGTCGCTTTTTTAGCGTCGATAACCACCGGGGTAATCAAATGGGGGATACCATCATAACTGGAAAGCTCGATCCTTTTCGGATCGACCATAATAAGTTTTACATCGTCAGGGGTGGCTTTATACAGGAGGCTGCAAATCATCGCGTTTAATGCCACGCTCTTTCCGGTACCGGTTGCCCCGGCAATCAGTAAATGGGGCATCTTATCAAGGGCTGCAACCACAGGATTTCCAACAATATCCTTGCCCAGACAAATCGTCAGTTTCGATTTGGATTTATCAAACTCACTGGAAGCCACGATTTCCTTGAAACGCACTTTCTCACGGTTGACATTCGGTACCTCGATGCCGACAACGGCTTTTCCCGGAATGGGCGCCACAATCCGGATACTGGTCGCTCTCAATGCCAGCGAAAGGTCGTCGGAAAGATTGACAATCTTATTTATCTTCACCCCTGGGGCAGGTTCATATTCGTAGGTGGTAATCACGGGACCGGGCGATACGGCGACCACCTTTCCGTGAACCCCGAAATCCTCCAGTTTTTTTTCAAGCAGTTGAGACTGCATGCGCAGGTTTTTGTCATCCGAAGAAACCGGCGGTTCATCCGGGTCATTTAGAAAGCTGAACGGCGGTATCTGATAGCCCTTTCCCTTGCGCATAAAATCAAAGACTTCCTGTCTGGCGGGAGGAGCTGCCTTAATGGGTTTGACCGGCTTGGCTTTGATTTTAATCGTTTTGGACCGCCTGGCAATTTTTTCTTTGTCAACCCGGACACGTTTTTGGGCTTTCTCCCTGCGTTTCAAAAAGAACGTCGTCAGGCGGTCATTGATAAAGTTCATCCACTGATAGATTCGTTTGCCAAAAGCAATCAGGGAAAATCCGGTAGCCAGAATAAATCCGATGATCCAAAGCAAAATTAAGATAATGGCACTGCCTGCAAAATTGGCATACTTTACCAAAAAGGCTTTGAAGGGAATACCAACGATTCCGCCGGCTGAGAATCTATTACCGAATAAGATAATCTGATTTTGCTGCAGGGACAGAAGCGCGCCGGTGATGACCACCAGGATAATCCCGCCCACCAGGGTGGAGATCAGGGCTTTGCTGGGATGGTTGCCAAAAAAATGTATGCTCGCCAGCAGTAATAAAATCGGAATCCAGAATGCCCCCAACCCGAACAGCCCGATCAGCATGCCGGAAACATGCGCCCCGACGATGCCGAATAGATTGTGAATCTGCCCGGCGGCTCTGGCATTATTAATGGAGGGGTCAGCAGGACTGTATGATAAAAGGCTGATCAGGCTAAAAATAACGAGGAAGAAAAGTATGATTCCGTAAATTTCTTTGCGCATAGGGTTTTATCTGCGTACGTTCTGTAACCAAATAAAGTAAAGTTTTAGCTATATGAGTAGTCCCAAAGTTGGGCCCGATTTGCCTTGCGCCGCAACCTGCAACCCTTAACCCGCTGCACGTAACCCGCAACCCGCAACTCGCAACTCGTAACCCGCAACCCGTCACACTTCCATAATAAACGGAAGTATAACCGGACGACGTCCGATGGTAAAGAAAAAATATTGCCGTAAGGCAGTTTGGATTTTAGATCGGATTCTGTCTACCCGATTGGGAGCATCAAAGGCAATTTCCTCTACTATCTCTAAGATAACGCATTGGGCATCTTCAAGCAGATGGCCGGTTTCAGTCTCGAAGACAAACCCGCGGGAAAAAATTTCCGGTCCATACATGATGATACCGGTTTCCTCATCAAAGGCCATCGTCACGGCAACCATTCCCTCCTCTGAGAGGACCCGCCTTTCTTTGAGCACACTGCGCCCTACATCACCCACGCCTTTACCGTCGATAAGCACCCGGCCTGTTGTGACGTTCCCGTTAAGCCTGCCACCGCTTGCATCAAATTCTATTATCTGACCGTTTTCCGCCAGCAGGATTTTGTTCTCGGCCACCCCTACTTCTTTGGCCAGCCTCGCGTGCAATATCAAATGGCGGTATTCGCCGTGGACGGGAATAAAATATTCAGGCTTGGTCAGGTTGATCATCAGCTTTAACTCTTCTCTGAAAGCATGGCCCGACACATGAATATCGGAAATTTTTTCATAAATAACGTCGGCACCATTTCTATAGAGATTATTGATGATCTTGCCGATAGCTTTTTCATTGCCAGGAATGAATTTAGAAGACAGAATGACCGTATCACCGGCTTTTATTTTAATTTGCTTGTGAATACCTGAGGCCATCCGTGCCAGCGCCGACATGGGCTCTCCCTGACTTCCGGTGGTTATCATGATGATGTCATCATCGGGAAAATCAGGCACCTGCTTGATATCGATTTCCATGTCTTCAGGAATCGTCAGATGTCCGAGGGCCTTGGCAATATTTACGCTGACCTCTATACTTCGGCCACTGATCACAATTTTCTTTCCCCTGGCCCTGGCGATATCGACAATAAGCTGAATTCGGGCGATATTGGAGGCAAACAGGGCCACAATGATCCGGCCGTGGCTATCAGCAATAATTTTGTCCAGAGTCTCACCGACCTCTTTATCGGAAATGGTATACCCTTCTTTTTCAACGTTGGTGGAATCGGACAACAGGGCCAGCACCCCTTTTTCACCGCATCCGGCAAATTTATTTAAATCTGTCGTCATACCCCCGACGGCACCATAGCCGATCTTATAATCGCCGGTATGCACCAGTGTCCCGCAAGGTGTATGGATCACCAGTCCCACGCCGTCAACGACACTGTGCCCCACCCGGATAAACTCAATATCAAACGGACCCAACCGCAATTTCTCATCAAGACTGATTTCGTGCAGGTCGGACGATGCTATCAGTTCAAGCTCCCCGAGTTTGTGGCGCACCAGTCCCAGGGTAAAGGGTGTCCCAAAAACCGGCACTTTGATTTCTTTTATCAGGTATGGCAGAGCGCCGATATGGTCTTCATGGGCATGGGTTAATACAACAGCGGCTAATTTTGATTGATTCCGGCGGAGGTAATCCATGTTCGGTATAACAAAATCTACCCCGAGCATATAATCCTCGGGAAACATCAAACCGCTGTCGACCACAAAGATGGTATTCCCGTATTCGAACACCATCATATTCAGGCCGATTTCTCCCAATCCGCCCAAGGGGATTATTTTAAGTACAGACATAGTTAGTAGATCTCTATATTTTTAAATATCTATAAGTTACGGCTAAAGAGGCCTATCCGCACCCATGGAATAATGGAATGTTGGAATGCTGGAATACTGGGTTCAAAAAGGAAGATATCGAATTACACAGTATCGTTGGGATCCTCCCCTTCAGAATCATAGCCGCCTATTGCCGTTCCTAATTGATTGTTTAATCAGATATGAATTCTCGCTCATCTCGCACCCCGCACCCCGTAACCCGTAACCCGTAACCCTATAAAGCTCCATCAAACTTCTGGCAAATAACAGCACTGACTTTATTCATAAGGTCCTCTTTTGTTTCCCGGGAGTAGCCGATGGTGTCGATGGGTTTGGCGATCTCCATTTCAACGTCGCCGCGATTAATTCGCAAACTGCTTTTGGCCATTATGGGCCAGGTTCCGCGAATAATAACCGGCACAATCGGAACGCCGGAGTCAACGGCCATGACAAAACCGCCTTTCTTAAAAGGCTTAATGCGGCTGTCTTTACTGCGGGTGCCTTCCGGAAATATCATGACGGAAACGCCGTTTTTCATTTTTTGAGCCGCTTCACTAATACTCTCAAAGGCCGAATCTCGATTGAAGCGATCTATTTTGACATAGCCGGCGCCACGCATGGCCCGCCCGAACACCGGAATCTTGAAAAGCTCGGCTTTTGCAAGCCATCTGAATTGAACGGGTAGACACCCCAAAAGAACCGGAATGTCATAGTTACTCTGATGATTGGCCATGTAAATATAGGATTTATTCGGTTCAATATTAGATAATCCATCGACGCTGACATGAACACGGCTGCCCATTAAAATAGATCGGGCCCAGATCCTGGCAATGATGTGAACGGAATCACCGGTGCGGGAAAAAAATGATGCGATAATTGCAATAACGCTGAAAAATGCGGTTGTCAGCACCACCCACAGAAGAATAAAAGCCGTACGGATCATAATTAGCTCGCAATCTCCAACCGGTTAAACATCTTATCAACCAATTCGATCAACCAGTTACGTTGTTTTTCCGTGGCATATTGAATGCAGCCGCAACTCATACGGTTTTTGGTGCGCACCAGCAGTTCGCAAGCCAAACGGTCCGGATCAAGGTCGAGGGCCAGGTAATGCGGACGGCATTCTTTATGCTGAAGCTGGATATCGGTCAACGAATCGGTCGCAACCGGTATCCAGTAAATCCCGTTCATTTCAGCCGGCCCAAATTGTTCATCCAGATATTTCTTGAGGGCCTTATAGTCTTCCGGACGGAGCTCGTCGATAACGTATTGTTTCATAATATCATCGTTTTCTATATTGTTTACGATCATTTAGGGTGGAATTATCACAGATTTTTGTAACTCGCAAGTCGCGTGATTGATTCGATCCGCCCCCTGTATCAAATATTATCTTGATAATGGTATTGGTGATTTTAGGAAAAATCTTTTTTCATCGCCAGGGACCACAAATGGCTTCAGGTTTACTCTCTGGATGCCGATACCAACAGCAACCGTTGGAATGCAGGAATGAGGGGTTTTACATGCAAAAGCATCAAAACCGGATCATATGGATGGTCGCCCTTATCAATTTTATGATGTGGCCGCCAGCACAGGCGACGATGGCAGAATCGGCAATCCTTTCAATAGATAGTGCCTCCATGGGTATTGATAACGAGAAGTCGCTGCCGATAGAAACTGAATTCACAATCTCCGGCGGTTATCGAAGGGATGATTTGGACTGGAACATAGCCGGGGATACCAACGGCAATCATCCTAACATTCTGTCGGAGCTAACCTGGGACGATGTTGAGAGTTATCAGGTCAAGTTCCAAGGCAACTTGATTTGGCCTAAAATAATGGCCCTGAGAGGATCTGTTGCCTATGGCTGGATTTTTGATGGTGAAAACCAGGATTCGGACTATCGGGCAGATAATCGTAACCTTGAGTTTTCCCGCTCTAACAACAGTACCGAAGATGGGTATGTGTGGGACGCCTCCCTAGCGGTCGGCTATCCCCTCAGATTCGGACGAACCGTTGTCGGAACTTTCATACCCTTGGTGGGATACTCCCATCACGAACAACTGTTGGATCTGACGGATGGCTATCAAACCATTCCGGATACGGGCCCATTTCCAGGGCTTGACAGTTCCTACGATACCCAATGGCAAGGTCCCTGGGTCGGCTTTGACCTACGCTTTAGATCCGCGGAAATAAAGGCTTTGGCCCATCGCATTGAAACCTATTTCACCTATGAATTTCACTGGGCCGATTATGAAGCGGAAGCAGACTGGAATCTGCGTGACGATTTGGCCCATCCGAAGAGTTTCAAACATAATACCGACGGCGATGGATTTATCATCGGGGCAGGACTCAATTGCGTGCTGAATCAATACTGGGCACTGAATGTTAATTTTGATTATCAGGACTGGTCAACGGACAACGGCACGAGTAAGGTATTCTTTGCCGATGGGACTACCGCTAAAACCCAATTGAATGAGGTCAACTGGACCTCCTACGCTTTAATGGTGGGGCTTTCCCTGCGATTTTAAAGACAAGCGTCTGCTGGCCGTGTACCATTAATACTATTTTTAACCCGGACAAATCATAAGGAATTAAATTGACCGTTGATAGTTTGAATAGTGTAGCCCGGGGACCAAGAACGGGGGCAATTTTAAAATAGGCAATCAGTGAATCTGGGAAAGGATCCCCCTAACCCTGAAACGGATTCCAAGGTCAGGGGATTTTTAACAGGGCGTGATTAGGTCTCTTCAACAACGATTGCGCCTTCTTCACAGACTTCGACGCAACTTTCGCATCCAAGGCATTCTTCGGCATTGACGGGTTTGGATTTGCCGTCTTCCATTTCAAATACTTCAACCGGACAGACGTCCACGCACTCTTCGCAGCCAACGCACTTTTCTTCATCAACGATGGGGTTAAAAGCCATTAGGAAATTCTCCTTTCAATAAATTATTTTTAAATGGTGGCAATACCATCCATTGGATCCAGCAGCAGGTTGCCCTATTCACCAGGGAAAAGTCCTTATACCAATTAAAATGGCGAGTCAAGCCTTCTTGACATTTTTTCCCTCAAATTGTCCGACCAGACCGAGGAGGGTGTTTCTACCTCCCGCGGTCGAGCGGGTTAGGTCGGATTCGGATCCTTTAATTCCAGCACCATGGCAGAAAAATTGAGGGGGATTTTGATCCGGAACCAAATAGATTTTCAGCGATACCGTATTTTCAGCAGCCGGGATATCAAAGCTTTCGGTCTGTTCTCCGGAAGTGGCATGCCATTTATTTTCAACAACATCGGAAAGATAAGATATCAACTGTTCCTGCCACGGGGCAGGCCCCGCAGCCGTTGGAGTCGATCGCGGAATCGCCTCAAAATCTAAAATTTTTTCGGCTGTGGCGGCACTGTCGAGCAGTTGCTCCAGCACTGTTGTGCTGTGAGTCACAAATAAACCCGACGGTTGAATATCTCTTAATAAAAGCCGGGTCCAAGCCTCCAGCCGACCCGAAATCAAATAGTCGGTATTAACATCCGGAATGTGGCCGGGTTCTTTTTTTAATTCAGCCGCCAGGGCATCTGCCTCCTTTTTAAGATCCTGGATCAAATCCTGCTCTTTTTTGTAGGATTCCTTCAAAACATGATCGAGTTCCTGGCTTTGCTGATCGAATTCCTGGGCAAAATACAGGAAAATTCTGGACGTAAGAAGTGGATCTGAAGATTTATCGGTTGGGGTGCCGTTGATCTGTTTTTTTACATCCGCCACAATTTGTGAGGACAGGGATGTCTCCAAAAGTGGTGCCGAGGCCTGCAGTGTTTTTAGAGAAGCGCGATTAATGCCGGAGCTTCCGGCATGCAAATTAGCCCAATTCAGATAATTTTCTGCCGCAGACTTCAGATCTCTGTTATCATCCTGCACAGGAATCCGGATGTCGATAACTCCTTTATCAACCCAGGACTGCATAGATAGCGGCAGTTTATCAGATAGCGGCTGATATACCGTAAATTGACCGAAACAGGCCGCCACAGCCTCTGCCACCGGGTTGGAAATGTAGGTATAGGGGAAATAGATTGGTTTCATTTTGTATTATTATTTATATCCCTATGAATCTTATTATCTACCTGACATCTTCTGATTCCAGACCCATTATTCCATTTTTCCATTATTCCAGTATTCCATTTGGTGTAGTTCACCCGGCCGGCTAATCAAACAATCTTGGTATCTTGCACGAGAATTCCGCGTGCCTCCAGTTGGTCACGAATACTGTCGGCAAGGGTCCAGTCGTGATCCAGCCTGGCCTGATTTCTGGTTTCAATAAGTTTGTGGACTTCGCTGTCATGAACCGGCCGTTCGCATTCGAGAAAGCCGAGAACCTTGTCAATATGGTGAAATGCATCCAGAATTTTAGATGTGTCTGCCACTGCAATTTTTCTTTCCAGGGCCAGGATATTTATTTTTTTTATATTTTTAAACAATGAGGACATGGCCGCCGATATATTGATATCATCATCCATGGCGGTGATAAAACCATGCTTGATATCATAGAGCAACTGATCCAATTCAGCATAGGACCGACCCTCTTTTATGTTCTTCAAGCCAGTAAAAAATTGATCAATTCGTTTTAAAGAAAGTCGGGCGTTATTGAGCCGATCTTCGGAAAAGGTAATCGGCTTGCGGTAATGGGTTGAAAACAGCCAGTATCGAATCAGCCTGCCGGAGTAACCCATGCCGGCAAGGTCCTCCAGGGTAAAAGCGGAATCATTTTCATCCACTTTTTTCCCGTCGATCAAAATACGGTCGCAATGAATCCAAAACCGTGCCAGCGGCCTTCCGGTGATTGCGGCTGCTATGGCATTTACATTTTCATGATGGGGAAACAGCAGCTCCCGGCTGCTGGCATATATGTCATAATTATCGCCCAGGTATTTCATCGACATGGCGGCACACTGGATGTGCCAGGAAGGGCGGACATGCCCCCAGTCGGTCTGGGTGAATATCCCTCTTTTTAATTCGGACAACCTGGACCGCTTAAAAAGGGTGAAATCCCTGGGGTTTTCTTTCTCATATTCATCAAGGTCAACGGTGGCGCCAAGCTTTATCTTGTTTATATCAATACCGGATAATTTGCCATAGCCTGAAAATCTGGAAATATCAAAATACAGGGAGCGGAGTTTTTCATAGGCCAGACCTTTGTTTACGAGCCTTTGTGAAAGCGCAACCATGTCTTCAACATGTTCGCTGGCTTTAGGATATTTTTCAGCAGGTTGGACGTTGAGCACCGCTAGATCATCGATAAACTGCTCCATATGGCCCCGGGCAAATAGATCCAGGTCCATGCCGGCCTGTTCGGACCCCTGGATAGTTTTGTCATCCAGATCGGCGATATTCACAATGTGATGGATATCAAATCCCCGATATCGCAAATAGCGACACAGCTGATCGGCAAATACATAACGTCGCATTTCACCGATATGCATCCTGGCATGGGCAGTCGGTCCGTAAGAGTAAACAGATACATTTCCCGGCCGGATAGGCTTAAACGTCTCTTTGCGTTTGGTCAGGGTATTGAACAGTTTCAGTCCGATATCGTCGGAAACGGCAAAAAGCGAGGTGCTCAGGTAACGCTCACCACCATCAGGCAGAATCACGACCAGGGTGCCTTCGGTGAGACGTTGCGCCTCTTCCAAGGCCACAGCCATGGCAGCGCCACTGCTCATACCCACCAGCAATCCTTCTGTTTTTGCCAGACGTCTGGCCATCTCAAAAGCAACTTCATCGTCAATATTTACTTTTTTATCCAGGCGCTTTTTTTCAAAAATCTCGGGACAGTATGCCTCTTTCATATTTTTGAGCCCCTGGATCCTGTGGCCAAGATAGGGTTCAACCCCGACGATTTGAATGGCGGGGTTGAGTTGCTTTAATTTTCGGGATGCCCCCATCAGGGTACCGCTAGTGCCCAGGCAGGCAACCAGGGTTGTAACCTCACCATCGGTTTGCTGCCAGATTTCCTGAGCTGTTCCGTGGTAATGGGATTTCCAGTTGGCTTCGTTGTTGAACTGGTCGGCGATGAAATAACGCTCGGGGTCTTCCCGGGCCAAGCGATAAACCTCTTCGATGGCCCCATCGGTTCCCAAATGCCCGGGTGTCAGAAGAATTTCTGCGCCGCGGGCTTTTAAAATTTTCTGGCGCTCAACGCTGACAGCTTCAGACATCGTCAGCATCAGCCGGTAGCCCTTAACCCCGCACACCAGCGCCAGACCGATTCCGGTGTTGCCGCTGGTGGCTTCAATCACCGTTTTGTCCCGGGTCAATTCACCGGATTTCTCGGCGGCCTCAATCATATAGAGGGCCGGCCGGTCCTTGGTGGAGCCACCCGGGTTAAAATATTCAAGCTTGGCGAATATTCTAACCCGGGGGTTCGGATTAAGCTTTTTAATTTCAACCAGCGGTGTATTGCCGATAGTGTCCAGGATTGTGGCAGTCATATTACCTTGCGATGTTTAATCATACATTTTTGCTATGTTACTTTTTATTCCGCTATTTGAATTAATTGATGACGCTGCGCTTTTTCGATTAGACCGGCCGGTTTTTTGGCCGGCGGTCCGCCGGCGGAACACCTGAACCCTTCTCAAGCCTGACACCTACTTGCCCAGATATTCCGCCAGCGCTTGCCGGATGTCCCGTTGCACCTGCTTTTCATCTCCGGCGGCATCAATGGTCCTGA
Source organism: Desulfobacterales bacterium (assembly GCA_049669725.1). Classification (GTDB taxonomy): domain Bacteria; phylum Desulfobacterota; class Desulfobacteria; order Desulfobacterales; family JAFDCJ01; genus JAFDCJ01. Next base: position 10,461 of record JBATKU010000061.1, on the reverse strand, counting down.
AGCGCTCCGGTTCCAGGCGGGCGAGTTCTAAATAACCGGCCCGAACTTTTTCATGAAAACTGAGGGTCTCTTCCTCAAAACGGCTCTCGGTACTGTTACGAGTTCCGTTATCAAGCTGTTTCCAGGCTCGCGCCAGCCCGATACGGGGTGAAAGATCCAGCAACAAGGTGATATCCGGTTTAAAATCCTCTAATACCAGTCGGTGAAGTTCGTAGACAAAATGAGTATCAAGTCCTCTGGCAAATCCCTGATAGACCAGAGTGGCATCAAAATAGCGGTCGCACAATACCACTTTATTTTCGGCAAGACTGGGTTTCACCAGCGAGGCGATATGCTGCGCCCGATCGGCCATATAAAGGAGCAATTCTGCCTTGGGCACCATATCCTTACGCGAGGGGTTCAGCAAAATAGACCTTATCTCCTTTCCAATAGCTGTCCCGCCAGGCTCGCGGGTCACCACACAGGGTTGGCCCCTGTTTTCAAAGAACGTGCTGAGATGATTTATTTGAGTCGTCTTACCACAGCCCTCGATGCCTTCCAGGGTGATAAACATTGGTCTATTCATACCTCTCTATTCAGAAATTCCTTGGATATAATATATAATGAAGTTGGAAATAATTTTGAATTTATAGATTGTTTTGGTTTCAGGTTTCAGGTGTCAGAAATTAATAGCGAAAATTCTATAGCCAGAAAAGAATTATAGAAAAGCCCTAACAAGGTGTTAACGCTGACATACCGATGTTCAGCCTGAAACCTGACACCTGACACCTGAAAACTGATTCCTGAAACCTTAATCCCCACTGTTGTTCCATCTGGACCTTACTATTCTCCCAAGATCCCACCCTTCCATGTCTTCCAGCATCTGGTAATCCGTCATATCACATTTAACCGGGGTAATTGAAATAAAGCGCTGCTTCAGCGCGGCTCCATCGATTAGGGGGTTCTCCCCAAACGATTGCATGTCCCGCCCTTGCCAAAAATAGGTTCGGTTACGGGGGTCTTTCCGTTTTTCAACATATTCAGATAATACCTCAACAGCTTGGCGGCTGATCCTGACGCCGGCAATTTCTGTCAAGGGGCGGTTGGGAATGTTCACATTGAGAAATGTTCCGAAAGGTAGCCCCTTCTCATAGACCGTTTCACATAATTCGGCTATAAAAGACGCGGCATCATCATAACTATCAACCGCGGGGCCCTCAATTGACACCGCAATCCCAATCGCACCGCCCAGGGCTGCTTCTTTGGCCGCAGCCACCGTGCCGGAATAGTTTAAATTGGCTCCGACATTGGCACCGGCATTGGCCCCGGCAATCACCACATCAGGATTTTCGGAGAGAATTTCCGAAAAACCCAGTTTAACGCAATCCGCCGGAGTTCCGTTGACCGCATACCCGCTGAACCCGCCGTTTAGCGAAAGCAGGGCCGCACGCAGGGGTTGATGCAGGGTAATCGCATGTCCGATGGCACTTCGCTCCCTGTCGGGGGCAACCACGTCCACACGATGGGTCCCGGCAAGGCACTTGTATAGCGCCCACAATCCCGGAGCATGGATGCCATCATCATTGGTTAAAAGAACTTTCATTTGTGTCTTAGAATTATGTTTGGGTATTGGATTTCAACAATTTACACTTCAACAACATCGAGCTGTTTATAGAAATGCCTAAAATTTCAAAGTGCCTAAAATGCCTAAAATTGGTGTATTCTATCGATTATTTAACTAATTATCCATTCAGTTTGACGCTATCCGGTTGAACAATATCTTGACTTTTTTCGTCAACTTAGATTTATAACTTAATTTCCAACGGGATTCAACGCCTTAATCTTTTGTACCGCTTTCCATAATAATATCCGAATACGGAATTGCGGTATAAGGGGTTTTAGAAAAAAACATTTGAATACCACCACGTTTTTTTGTCGATCACCTAAGCTGTCAATTCGATGCCGTGATAATCCGAATGGTGCAAAAGAATACCAATCCAACATTCTGGAGTATGACTCCCGGACCCCAAAGTTCTGATCACCGGCACACGTATTCGCCGGCCGCTATGCCCAATATTGCCGCCTGCATTTTTCTGGCGGCTCTTCTCCTGATCATCGCTGTACCAGTGGCAGCGCAGATGAATACCAAAGAAATCGAAAGCGTCATCCAGGATCCGAAACTCCCCTGGCAGCTTGAAGCCGACAAGATCGATTACGACCAAACGACCGATAAGTACAGCGCCACAGGCAATGTGATGATTTACAAAGGAAATATAAGGTTGTTGGCGAATTTTGTGCGGTTTGACCACAAAAGTATGGAGGCCTATGCCGAAGGAAATGTGGTTTTAACCAACGGTGAAGATGTCCTGAGCGGCACGAGCATGAATATCGACCTGCAAAACCAGATCGGGTCGGTTGAAGACGGCTATTTGTTTCTTAAAGAAAATAACTACCATCTAACCGGTAATGTCATTAAAAAAGTGGGCGCCAAAACGTATACCATCGATGAAGCGACAATAACCTCCTGTGACGGTGACAATCCGGATTGGAAAATTACCGGAAAAAATGTAAAAATTAGAGATGACGGCAAAGGAACAGCATGGCATGCAACCATGTGGGCCAGAAATATGCCGGTTCTGTACACGCCTTACTTTTACTATCCGGCCAGGAAGGATCGCCAAACCGGTTTATTGTGGCCGGAAGGCGGAAGTTCGGATCGCTGGGGCTACAATTACAGCCAGCCATTTTTCTGGGCCATCGACAAAAGCTCGGATGCTACTTTTTACGGACAATACATGGGCAAGCGCGGCTTCAGGCCCGGTGCGGAGTATCGCTATTACCTCGACGAATGGTCAAAGGGGACCTGGATGGTAGACGGATTTTACGACCGCAAAGTCGATAACGGTACCGGCGATTCCAGCGAGCAATGGGGATTTTCTGACGGTGATAGCGATATCCTTCGCAAAAATGAAGAACGTTATTGGCTGCGAGGTAGCCACCAGCAAAAATTGCCATGGGACATTCGGGGCCGCCTGGATCTAGACCTTGTCAGTGATCAGGACTATACCCGGGAGTTTCGAACAGGACAGATGGGCTGGCTGGAGTCAAAAGATTATTTTGAGAAGGTTTTTGGCCTGGACCTCGATGATTTCAATGACCCGGTAAGAACCAATTTGTTGAATTTTAATAAACTCTGGCCCGCCTATAGTTTCAATGCCAAATTGCGTTACGATCTGGACAGCACCGTGCGCAACTCCGGTGAACCGGATGAAACGTTGCAGCAGCTTCCGGTGATTGAATTTGACGGGGTCAAACAAAGGATCGCCACATCTCCTTTTTTTTACAGCCTGAATACCGAGTACATTTATTACTGGAGCCGGGACGCCGAACGCGGCCAGCGATTGGATCTTTTTCCGAGAGTTTATCTGCCCATTCAGGTGAAATCCTTTTTCAGCATCGAACCATCGATCGGACTGCGGGAGACGTTGTGGTATCTGGATAAAAAAGAATACGGGCCCCAAGACAAACAATTTTACAACCGTGAATTTTTCGACACCAGAGTTGAATTTTTCTCGGATATTTTTAATGTGTTTCAACTGGAGGGCAAGACCCTTAAAGCAATCAAACACAGCATCAGACCTCAGGTGACCCATGTATATATTCCCAATGTGGATCAGGAGGATCTACCCAACTTTGATGCCGTTGACCGTATTGACAATACGAACCTGGTAACCTATTCACTGACCAACACGCTGACATCCAAATCACAAAAGGAGGGATCCTTTGAATTCAGCCGGCGCGTTGACAAAACACAGGCAGGAATTATAGACTCGGCGGCCGATTACGCCTACAACGATTTTTTCCGCTTTAAATTGGAACAAACTTACGATATCAATGAAGGCAAGGAAAACAACCCGGACAAACCGTTTTCTCCGATTTTTGCCGAACTGGATATATTCCCTGGCCAGTATTTAGCGGTGGATGCAGACGCGCTGTGGTCGGTCTATTCTCTGGATATATTGTCCCATAACATTGCGGCCAACCTCTGGGACCTTCGGGGCGATAAACTGTCGGTGGAATATCGATATACGAAGAATTCCGATGAACTCGAACTGAATGAGACCAATTCCCTTTATGGGGCGCTGACGGTCAAGGTGACCGACAGACTGACGGTCAGGGGGGATTATGAATATAATTTTTTAGAAAATGTGCCGGTTGAAGCCGGTTTGGGGCTTGTATACACGGCCCAATGCTGGTCGTTCGATGGAATCATCAGGCAGAGAACCGGTGTCGATAATTCCAAAAAATATGGTTTTGAAATAAAAATTAACCTGTTCGGATTAGGGGAGTTTGGGTTCTAACGGGGTACGGGGTGCGCGTTGCGCGTTCCGAGTTGCGTGTTGCGAGTTACGGGATTCTGACTGGTCTGATTTTCGACGCGTAACGCGAAACACGCAACCCGGAACAGGAATCGATTTGCCCGGACTGGTTGACAATCTATTAATATTTATAAATATATATGATAATACGAGAAAAGCAATGACTCACCCAAAACTTGAGCGCTTGTGGTACGTTCTGCACACTAAAAGCCGCCATGAGAATGTCGTGAATGAAGGATTGTTGCGCAAATCGGTGGAAGTCTATCTCCCCACAATAACCGTTCCCAGCAAGCGACGCGACCGCAAAAAAACGATCCGGGTACCGCTTTTTCCGGGTTATGTGTTCGTCCAAACCGATCTTCACCCCCATACCCATCTGGAAATCGTAAAGGTTGCCGGTGCCGTGCGTTTTATCGGCAACAGACAGGGGCCGTTGCCGATTGCCGATGAAACCGTAGAATCCTTGAAAATCCTTGTAGCAAGTGATCGCACCGTAACTACTGGTAATAATTTAAAAAAAGGGGATAATGTCATGGTGGTTCACGGACCGCTGGAAGGGGTTATCGGAACCTTTGTGCGGCACGGGGGACAGGGTCGCATTGTGGTGAATGTTGAAGCGCTGGGCCAATATGCCGGTGTGGAAATCAGTGAAGATGATATTGAGATTATGCCGAAAATATTATCATAACTACTTGACATTTTATTATGTTTCGGGCTAGTATATTTTTAATATAGTTGCGGAGACCTTTGAAAAATTTTCATTTTTGAAGTGCTCTAATGGTCACTGGACGGCATAGAAGGAGGGTGTATGAATAAACTGGAGCTTATCTCCGCTTTAAAAACAGAAGCGAATATCTCGAAAGCGGAAGCGGCAAAAGTGGTTCAGATATTTTTTGATAACATGGCAGACGCCATGGCCAGGGGAGAGCGTGTTGAGATCCGCGGCCTGTGCAGTTTCTTTGTAAAAGAATACAAACGCTACACGGGCAGGAACCCGAAGACCGGTGAAAAAGTTACCATTAAACCCAAAAAGCTTCCATTTTTCAAATCCGGCAAAGAATTGAAAGATCGGGTTGACTATTGATTTGTGCCTGGTTTTGAGTCGATAATAGATCAGGATCGCCCCGTACGTATTCTAACCACCTTCCTTCAATATGGGACCATCCCTCACGCCCTTCTATTTACAGGAATAGACGGGGTGGGCAAGGAAAACACGGCCATCGCATTTGCGATGGCCTGCAATTGTGCCGGGGAATTTTCCAGCACAACCCGCCAGGAAACGAACACCCCCTGCGGTATTTGCAAACCATGCCGGAAAATTGAGGCAGGTAACCACCCGGACATCATCCGGGTGAAGCCGTCCGGTCCGTTCATCAAAATTGATCAAATTCGCTCCCTCTGTCAAACCCTTGCCCTGAAACCTTATGAGGCAAGAAGGCGGGTGGTGATTATCACCGATGCCCAGGCAATGAATCCAGCTGCAGGCAATGCCCTCCTCAAAATGCTGGAGGAACCACCGGTCAGAACTATTCTGATTCTTGTGGCCACCCATACATCAGATCTCCTGCCTACCATTGTTTCGCGTTGCCAGCAACTTCGGTTCAAGCCGATCTCAAGCAAGTACCTGGAATCGGTTCTGGTTAAAGAACATGGACTTGAGGCCGGGGATGCAATGATAATTACGACCATGGCTGGCGGCAGTTTGTCCCGGGCACTGCGTATGCACCGGACCCAATGGATAAACCGCAGAAATTGGCTTATTAAAGAAATGGATTCCTTAGCAACCGGATCCGTCCATCATCTGCTGGCTTTTGGGGAACAATTATCGAAAAATAAGGATGCCTTGCAGGACTCACTGGAAGTGATGAAGTCCTGGCTGCGGGATCTTGTCGTCGGAAAACTGAACTCTGACCGGGCTATCAATCAGGATCTGGTCCAAAAGATTCAGCAAACGTCACAAAAAATGAGCATCGCTGCGCTGCTTGATAAAATAGATACAATTCAAGCAACCCAAAATGCGATTCAGCCCGGCACGAACCTGAGACTGGCCCTGGAGGCGATGGTGTTGAGATTGGCCAAAGCTTAGCAGCGTAAGATTTATTTTTGTGCATTTTGTGATTGTGATATGGTAAAGCTGTTTTAGAAATGCCTAAAATGTCTAAAGTGCCTAAAATGCCTAAAGTTGATGTATTCTAACTATTTTATTAAAAGATAATGCGAGGTATGCTATTTTGTGCATTTACTGATTTATGGTTTTGCGTGCTGGATATTCCAATTGTTTATAATAAATACGGAGCGAAGCGACACCAATATTTTAGGCAATTTAGGCATTTTAGCGCATTTTAGGCATTTATGCCTGCAACCTTTAAAACTATCTCTAAGGACTTCTTTATCCAGGGACAGTCTTGGATAAAGTCTAAGTATATTATGAATAAAAAAGTTGGCGTTAAATTTAAACCCACCGGAAAAGTATATGATTTTAGCTGCGGCGCCTTTGTCCTGAATCCTGGTGACCATGTCATTGTAGAAACCGAGCAGGGGCTTGGCATGGGCACGGTTACGGTGGGGCCACAAGAATATAAAGATAAATCGTCCGGCAGACCTTTAAAAAAAGTCTATCGACTGGCCAATGAAAAGGACTTCAAACAACACCAAAAGAATCTTGCTGACGAAAATGAAGCCCACAGCTACTGTTTGAAATGCATTAAGGAACTGGGTCTGAAAATGAACCTTTTTTCTGTTGAAAAATCCTTTGACGGAAATAAGTGTACATTTTTTTTTACATCCGAAGGACGCGTCGATTTCCGGCAACTGGTAAAAATGCTGGTCAAACAATTGGGCGTCAGAATTGAAATGCGCCAGGTAGGGATACGCAACCAGGCCAAAATATGCGGGGGCGTCGGTCGATGCGGACGGGAGTTATGTTGCTCTGTTTTTCTGGAAAAATTCGAACCGGTTTCCATACGGATGGCGAAAGAACAGGGTCTATCCCTAAACCCTGCCAAAATATCAGGCCAATGCGGTCGACTGATGTGTTGTTTGACCTATGAATTCGATACGTACAGGAAACTGAAAAAAGATATGCCGAAAATCGGCAGATCGGTCATAACGCCCAGTGGAAAAGGAAAAGTAATCCGTCACAGTGCCATTTGCAACCGTATAACCGTTCGCCTGGAAGACGGTATGGAAACCGAAACCGCCGTCGATCAGCTCAAAAAGGAATGAAAATATGTCCCGGCCGTTTTATATCACCACACCCATTTATTATGTAAATGCACGTCCTCATCTGGGACATGCGTATACCACCATCGTGGCCGACGTTGCCGCCCGCTTTCACACCATGGGTGGCGGCGATGCCTATTTTTTAACCGGTACGGACGAACATGGCGACAAAGTCGTGCGCGCCGCCAAAAAAGAGAATTTGAGTCCCAGGGTCTATGTTGACACCATCAGCCAGCTATTCAGGGACCTTTGGCCCGAATTAAACATCAGCAACAATGACTTTGTCCGCACCACCGATGCCTCCCATATGGCAGTGGTGGAACAGGTGCTGCAGAAAATTTATGATGCCGGCGACATCTATTTCGCCGAATACGAAGGTATGTATTGTTTCGGCTGTGAACGGTTTTACACCGAACGAGAGCTGGTAGATGGGAAATGTCCTGATCATGAAACCGAACCGGAGGTCATCAAAGAATCCAATTATTTTTTTAAAATGAGTCGCTACCAGGATTGGCTGATCGATCACATCCGCCATAATCCGGAATTCATCCGGCCTCAACGCTATATGAATGAAGCCCTGGCATTTTTGAAAGAACCGCTGGGGGACTTATGTATCTCAAGGCCTAAATCCAGGCTGAAATGGGGTATTACCCTGCCCTTCGACAACAACTATGTCACCTATGTGTGGTTCGATGCCCTTTTAAATTATATCTCGGCTCTGGGCTATCCGAACGGTGACCTGTTTAAAACCTATTGGCCGGTGGCCCAGCATGTCGTGGCCAAGGATATACTCAAACCCCATGGCATTTACTGGCCGATCATGCTTAAAGCGGCCGGCATTCCAATCTACCAGCATTTGAATGTTCATGGATACTGGAATATCGAACAAAGTAAAATGTCCAAAAGTCTCGGCAATGTTGTCGAGCCCCTCCAGCTAAAAAATGTCTACGGACTGGATGCCTTCCGGTTTTTTCTGATTCGCGATATGACATTCGGCCTGGATTCAAGTTTCAGTGAGGATTCACTGGTGCAGCGCATAAATTCTGATCTGGCCAATGATCTTGGCAACCTGTTTTCCCGGGTGCTCTCAATGGTCCATAAATATCTGGATGGAATTGTTCCAGCGGTTGAACCGCCGGCGGAGCAGGAATGTGGATTCGGACTGGAGGCAGACGCCCGCAAAGCAATTGATGAGTTTGAAGGCTATATGGAATCGTTTCAGTTTCACAACGCCCTGCAGGCAATTTGGAAATTCATCGGCCAGATGAACAAATATGTAGATGTTACCGGCCCCTGGGAACTGGCGAAGAAAAAATCAACCCGCAAACAGCTGGAAGCAGTTCTCAGCAACCTGCTGGAAGGTTTACGGATTATTTCAGGCCTGATCTACCCCGTCATGCCCGATACGGCAGCCAAAATGCAAAAGCATCTCGGATTGGATCCTGCAGCGCCTTTTTATCTACTGGATCGAATCAGGTCCTGGAAATCGATTAATCCCGGCCTTCAGCTGCCAAAATCCGTGGTTCTTTTCCCACGCTTAGAACCGGCTGAAAAAAAAGCGCCAGCGGCCGATAAACCGGAAAAAGCCGCTGTAAATTCTGCCATTAAAAAAGAAATTACGCTGGAGGAATTCAGCAAAATTGATCTCAGGGTGGCAACGGTGGTAAATGCGGAAAGAATTCCCAGAGCAAAGAAAGTCTTAAAGCTTGATGTTGATTTAGGCCAGAAAAGGACCATCGTTGCCGGAATTGCAGAAAAATATACGCCCGAAGAGCTCATCGGTAAGCAGGTCATTATCGTGGCCAACCTGAAACCGGCCAAACTCATGGGAATCGTCTCCAACGGTATGCTGATTGCCGCTGTCGATGATTCGGGACCGACGGTTGCAGTTTTGGACAAGCCCGTGGATCCGGGAACACCTCTGAGATAAAGCAGTTTTTGGCAACTGACTGCAAACATATAAAATCCGAAGCACGCCTAATTCTATAAAACTGGCCGAAATACGAAACAAATCCCAAATTCAAATATAACAATGTTCAAAACAACATAAGCCACTTCACTGCATAGAATTATCTGTTTGGGTCATTTGAATTTTTGTCATTTGATATTGTTTCGGATTTCGATATTCGGATTTCGAATTTTTAACATGGCCATTATTTGTTTTGATGAATAAAAACATTTAATCTGATAATATCTTAATATGACCAGGTTCCCCAAATGTTACGCCATCATCCCGGCACGCTACCAGTCCTCGCGATTTCCCGGCAAACCACTGGCGGATATCGCCGGACGCCCCATGATATGGCATGTTTTCGATCAGGCCCGGCGATGCCCTGAACTGTCTTCTGTTGTTCTGGCAACCGATGATGACCGCATTCGATCCGTAGCAGAAAAATATGGGATCCCGGTGGCAATGACCCGCGCCGACCACCCCAGCGGCACGGATCGGGTACTGGAGGCCGCCACTAAGATGAATCTGCCTGCGGATGCGGTGGTGATCAACATTCAGGGTGATGAACCCGCTCTGGAGCCGGCCATGCTTACGGAATTGGTTCGTCCGTTCGACCAACCGGAGGTTCAGGCAACCACGCTGGCACGCCGAATTAATGACCGGGAGGCTGCCAATCCGGATCAGGTCAAGGTGGTGTTTGCGCAAAACGGCACTGCATTATATTTTTCGCGGACACCCATTCCTTACCATCGAGACGCACAAAAGGATGCATTTTACGGCCATATCGGTATATATGCCTTTCGCATGCAGGCACTGGAAAAATTCGTGGCTCTGGATCAAAGCCGACTCGAAGTCACAGAAAAGCTCGAGCAATTGAGGCTGCTGGAAAACAATATTCCCATTCACGTCGTTTTAACCGAACATCAGAGT
>JBATKU010000060.1:0-34621 GCA_049669725.1 Desulfobacterales bacterium | reverse complement strand
AATAGGGCCGGCAGGCCGCTGCCGGGAAAATTTCGACCTTTCCCATAATCCTTAAATTTCTCTATTTACATATTGCGTTCTTCATGGCCCATTTGGTGCCATCGCAATCTCCATGGTCACAGGCATTTTGAAAATCGATGCAGGCCCGGTCGGTTTTGTCCATTTGATAGTAAACCAGCCCCCGATTCAGGTGAGCTTTGGCGTAGTCCGGCTTGCGTTGCAGGCTCAGATTTAAATCCGCAAGTGCCAGCTGATATTCATTCCGTTCGTAGTAGGAATTGCCGCGGTTGTTGTAGGCGGCAGCGTGACCGGGATCCAGCTTGATGGCCTGGCTGTAGTCTTTAATGGCCTGGTCATACTGCTTTAATTCATGATAGGCAAGTCCACGGTTATTGTAAGCCTCCACTGTATTTTGCTTATTGCTGATGGCCCGACCCCAGTAATCTACCGCTTTTTTGGGATTTTTAAACTTACCGTTTTCCCACAACGCCATGGCCTTCTGGCTCCAGTCCACATCTTTATCTGCAGCCATAGCTGCCGGTTGCTTGCGGGATGCTTTTTTAGCCTGCTTTTTCCGGGCTTTTTTGGCGATTAACTTTTTTTTCAGGTCGTTGCCTGACTTCGGTTTCGACAATTTAATACCCCCGTTGCCGGTATAAGCTTCCACGTACTTTTGCATTTCAAGCACACTGCTGACTCCCATCACCGGGATTAAAATGAACGGCAACAAAATCAGCAGGCTCCACACGGTCATGAGCTTGGTCATGGCCAGCTGCTTGTGTTTCATCCAGCCCCAGATGAATGTGTAAATCCCGCAGAAAAACCCGAGGATTCCCTTTAGCGCCCCTTCGTTTTTAAACAACTTGATCAGAACAACAATAAATAGAATAAGGCTTACAATATTGGCGACGAGGTATGCTGCTCCCAATGCGATTGGCATAATCATGATCTTTCCCCTTGTTAAATTTTTTTTACCGCACCCTAATTTTTCAATTTATCCGTGAAAATTTGTGTCCCTTATCATACAAAAATCCGCAGCAACCAGTAAAGAACCATGCCCAGCATCATGATTGCTGTTATTCCCGTTTTGCGTTCCAGTATCGCCATAGTAGTGGAAAACTTTTTAAGATAAACGGCCGGTAATAATATTGAGGCCATCATCGAGGCCAGAATTACTATAAAAAGCGGCGCATATGCATGTATCCCGACCGCGGCTGCCCACTGGCCCCTGACCAGGAGGGTCATGGCGGTCGTCATGCCACATCCGGGACAGATTATCCCGAAAGTGGATTTGATCGGGCATTGCCACCCGTTCAATCCGGTGGCGACCAGTATCAACTGGGTGACGCCGACACCTATGAATATGCCGATCAGCCTGCGATTTAAAAGCAACGGCGCCAGCACAGGTGTGAAAAACCAATCAAGGTGCCGGGATTTGCCCGTATCACCGCAAGGGTCAGTTTTTCTTGATTGCTCGTACGCAGGGTTATATGATTCGACTATTTTGGCGATAAGTACTTGCAAATGATGCTCCGGTCGGCAAAATGCTTATTTAAGTTATCGGCATTTATGAAAAAAGCTTTACGATTTTTTGGAAATATTGCGGTGAAGAATGAATGACTATGGCGCGGCAGGCAAGGATTGCTTTTTAGGTATGGACTTTAGAGCTTATTTTAATACTTGCGGGATTTGGCGGAGAATTTTCTGCGAAAAATATGCGGAGTTATAATTGGCGGTGATCAGCCGGTGGAACACTAACGAACTGTAGTTTATTAGGGCGAAGACCGAAAATCCACCGGGCACCCCGATCGGAGGTCGGGAGGGTAGTTTTCTCAATTGCCCTTATTCGCGGTTAACCTGAGTTTCTGACCGGGCCGAATATCAGCTTTCGGTCCAATATCGTTGTATGTTCGCAGTTGATCCACCGTCAGACCATAACGGCGGCTGATAGAATACAGCGTTTCACCTGCGCTGACCTCGTGAACCTTCGTCTTTTTTTCTTCAGTTGATTTAGCATCCGGTTGCGGTGATTTGACTTTGGGCGCCGGGGCTAAACCTTTTTTCTGGTACAGCGTTCCTAATTCTTTTATAATTTGATCGATCTGGGTCGTAACGGTACCCTCGAAGCGATCGACGCGTTCCATGATCAGGTTGAGTTCTTTTTCATTGTTGTCAATTCGGTCGAGGGCCTGATCTAGTAAACCAATGGTCGCCAGCCTTTTCTCCAGTCCTTGAATTTTTTCTTCCAACGCCTGCAGTTGTTCCCTGTCAACGACATCCGAGGGTCTGGACAGAACAATGACTAATAGGATTGCGATTATAAGTAACCCGATGCCGCCGATGATATAAAGAAGGTTTGATTTATTCGGCAATATGCCTGATTGATTGCCATAATAATCTTCCGGACCTAATTCTTCTTCCCCTTCAGTGTCATAGTCTTCACTGATGACAAAATCTTCGTGATTATCTTTGGGAGAGTCAACCATAATTCAACCTTCCTTAATTATCTAAAGGGATTATTTTTCTGCATCTTGCGTTTATTCAAACGGCCACGCACAATCAACACATGAGGTGCCGTCAGAGTTTTTGATATTCCTATTTTGCCAGAAAGGCAACCATAAATATCAAGTCTCAATTTGAAATTTATTTGTGTTTTGGTGCTTGTGATTTGGAATTTTATCTCTCGGCGTAGGATGAATTGGAAAATTATCGGTGAACCGCCCTGTATGTATACTAATTCGTTTATCCGGTTCTTCTATGTACATCAGTATTTTTCAATTGTCGGCGGGCGACCACCAGGAGCATCGCCAGGGTCAATAGAAAATACCAGGGAAACCAGCTGATTGATTTTATAAAGACCATATTTTCAAGAGCGATGCGGCCCAGATCCGGCTGGGAGACAGCAATTTGAGGTCGCAGAGTCGCCAGCAGCAGGGCGTACAGGACACCGATAACCCCGTAAGCCAGATTGAAGGACAGGCCTTTAAAACTCAGCACGGTTGCACGCTGGTGCGAAGCGGTAATCCGGTTCAGATAATGACTCTGGAAAAACCGCCCCATGTACATAACGACGACGAGCAGGGCTACCGGTAACAACCCGATGATGGGAAAGAAAAATGTCATGCCGATCAAGCCGAGCATACAGACCGCCGTCATAATGCCCAGATTATAGGTCGGCGTGTGCCGGTTTGCCATTTTATATGCCAGCCGCGGAATGATCAGGCCCAATATCGCCAGACCGGATCCGATCAATCCAAAAGAGGCCTCGGGCAGGCTGATGAGCCGGTAGTACTGGCTGCCCAGGGTGACGACCATTCGAATGCAGTTATCAAACATGAGTCCTGCCAGAATTATTACCAGGGCGAAGGGCGTTTTCAATATCCAGCCACCGGCCTGCAGGGTTAAATTAAAGGCCTGCCATATGGTGGGTGCACAATTATCCTCTGGCTGGCATTCGGGTTCGATTGGCGATGGATCCTCCTCCATTCGCAGGGTGGTCAGCAATGTCATGATCGCCATTATGAAGGTCAGATACAGCGGAAACCGCAGGGTAATATCCTGGGTCAGAATTACGCCCAGCCCCAGCAGATTCATTAAGCGCTGCAGAAGGGCCGGATCATAAACGGCTGCTCCCAGACTCATGGCACCGATATAGGCAATCGATTGCATCCGCATTTGTTTTTCAAGCACCCGGGGCCAATCCCGGACATCACCTTCTTTTTTAAGGCTGTCATAGGCAATCGCTTCATCAGCGCCGCTGGCGGCAGCCTCAGCGGCTCCACTCAAAATGCGGTTGACGATGAATACCACAAAAAGCAGGCTTGGGTTTCCGAGGGGGACAAAACACAACAGCGCGATTTCGATCACCATCAGGACCCCGGTTAGGACCAGAAGTTTTCGTCGACCAATGGTATCGGCCAGGGCGCCTGAAGGGACCTCCAGCAGGACAATGGCTGCTGCCCAGGCGGCATTCAACAGGGCAAATTGATCGAGGGTCAACCCGAAATCCAAAAAAAGGATGGTGAAAACAGGATAATAAAATCGAGAATTAAAGAATATGCGAAAGGCAATAAACAAACGAACATTTCGAATTAAAAAAGGAGATTTTACAGAGGGCGTTTTCGCGGTTTCACTGGCGCTCAATAATATTTCCTCCCTTTGGATACAATAAAGTGGAATCAATCAGTTACTACAAATATGGATTAATTACAAATTGGATAAAAAGGGAGTGGTTCGTATTTGATATTTTGTGTATCGCATTACAGTCCAAAACAATCATTACTTAAGAAAAAAACGGGTGCCGGAGCACCCGTTTTTAAGTTTAAGGGTTAAACGCATATGTAGATGTGGTTTTTATCAAATACAAAAAACAAAACACCAAACACTATATAATTTCAACTCCGCTGAAATTATTAGTTTGCAAATATTTGGTCCAGATTTTCCAGATCGTTAATAATACTCCAGGATCCGCCGCCACTTTCGACCTCGGCACGCCATTTAGTTACCCGGTCTTGATATTTTTTGGGGTCAATATTGTCGGCTCGCAGCTTGGTCACATTGAGAGCAATTACATTGAATGCCTGCAACTGAAAGGGAATGTCCCGTTTGTACCCTTGGGCCAGTTCCTGCTTGAGATCCGAGAAGATAAGAATATACTTTTGCCCCGATCTCTGTTCATTGAGGTATTCGATGGCCTGCAAAATCCCACCGGAGATATCGGTGTATTTGCTGCTTTTAACGGTTGAGATAAATGAATTGACTTCCTGCTGAAACATGCGTTTCTGGTTATTGGCGTACGAAGGCCGTTCGTCAAAGGTGATTTTGGCGACAATATCTTTTTCGCTGAAGCTGCCGGTATCGATCCTTGCCACAGCCAGGGTATCCCCCGGTTGAAAAACTCCCAGAAGGTAATTTAAAATTGATTGAGCTTTTTTCAGTTCCTGAGCATAGGTGCCGGAGGTATCCAGAAGCATGTAGACGCCTTTAGAGCGGCTTTTGGATTCGGAACAGCCTGATATTGATAGAATTAAAATAAGACTTAGCGCCATGGCGAGGGTCTTCTTCATTTTTGCGGCTCCTCGTATTCAACGGTGTCATTGAAGTTTTCAACGGCTTCTTCGGTGATGCCGCTGTCTTCAAAAAGCTGCTCTTCAGCCGGCTCCTGCCTTTTGCCTTTGGAGCCGGTGATCACTCCTTCCAGCCAGATGCTTGGAAAGATAAGCAAGTCATACAGATTGATTATCAATCTGCCGGTATAATATCCCAAGTTGCCGATCAACCGCAGAGTGAAGGCCAACAACCTCAGCGCCCCGGCGGCGACAATTCCCAGCACCGTGCGGGAAGATGAGACAAAGGATTCCAGCGGTATGGCCACAAAAGCCAGCGCAAAGGGCAGGATAAACCCCATTATCATCTGGCCTACGGTGGGGATCATGCTGGTGGCGACAGCGGCCTGTTCAACGCCTGCCAGTGTTTGCCGCAACGCTTCCATATCCTGGGCAATCCGATCACGCATAAATGCCAGGGCCGACTCAACACCGGCCAGAACGGCCAGCAGCGTAAATGTGATCCAGATCATCCGGAGGCGCATTTTATCATCCATGCTGCCAATGATCGGAAAAAGGCGGGTAATTCTCAGGGATTCCATCAGGAACAGTCCCATGGTCAGTTCGATCAGAATGATTACCAGCCCGGCAACATCGGATGTTTTATAAGGACCGATATAGCTGGCGCCGCCCACCATTTCCGACATAGGCAGTGCAATCAGGTTAAAGTTAATCAGCGCACCGCCAAAAGCGATCAGCAGCACCAGCCCTGAAATAAAAAACTGGGTGAGCGAAGATGATGAGAGCATGCGGGCGGCCTTATCGGTTTGCTGGCGTATTTGCTCATACTCATCCATATAGCGGTCAATGCTTTTGGCCCGTTGGTTTAAATTACCTATCGACTTACCGACATCGTTGAGTGTTTTTTGAACTTTGCGCCATGCCGGCAGCATTTTATTCAAAATGGAATGCCGCGCAGCATTTGAGCTGCGGCAATTGTCAATAGAGGCCTTGTGCTGTTCGGTAAGCGTGCGGTTGATTTCTCCGAGCATGTTGGCGACCATGGAATCTCCGCTGTGTTTGATGTTTGCAATCGATTCGATGATCGGTATCCAGTTCGGCAAATCCGGTGGAACATCCGCACTCCGGCTGTAATCTTCATCTAGGCGGGTGGTCAGTTCCGACAGTTGCCGCTGAAGATTGGGGTAGCCCTCCAAATCTCTGACCACGGCAGAATTGATGCGGTCGAACTCCCTTTCCACCAATCGTTCTGCACTTTCCCGTCCGGCTGCCATCAACACTTCGCGATTGCGCTGAATCAGTTTTTTTTCGGCTGACCGTACGGATGCCGCTGTCATTCGCATGGCATTATGGATAATCCGACTGAGAGAGCTCACCGCACGATGAAAGGGTTTGCGGGCAAAATAAAGCGCAGCCAGCAGCAAAACAATCCATATCACCATGGATAAGAATGTGTTTGACGTTATACTCAACATGTTGGCGAGTGGCATAGAAGCCTCCATTCAAACAACTGATATAACAATAACTATTATTAATATTCCGATGGCCAAAGCCACCTGTCGGCATACTCGGGTCATAGATCGTATATCGGTTTATGAATGAGAATCTTTAGGTTATTTGACATCTTGTCAGCCCCCGTTTTGGCAAGGTATATATAGGCTGTCAAAAAAACGTACCGGAATTTAAACACTTTTTCCATAATCGCTATATACCACAATTCAGTACTTCTGAACATCATTATGGAAAGCGGTATAAAAAGCATGATCCGGCGCTGCCGGAAAGAATATCCAACCATTTGGGAGATAAAGGAGAAGGTAATGTTGGGACGAAATCTGACGGAGAAACCAACCATGGCTGGTGTCAACAGGCGGCTTATCCTGTCAGTTCCGCTTCTGGTTCAAGCTTGGAAGTCGAATCTCAGATGATGTGCTTTAGAATTTTTCCGGTCGCACTAACTTTTACTGGGTAGTTTCAAACTTTAGTGTTTCCAATAAATTACCGGAGGCATCGATAATTTCTACCCGCCATGACCCAATTTCGTGAGCTTGAATAATTTTCGAGCTGTGCGTACGCCAGGCAGGTGGATTGACACCCAGCGATACCCGGGCGCGTTCTGTATCACCGTAATACCAGACATGAACGATTTCAGTGGACTCCGGGATATCAGTTATTTTGCTGAAACAATAGAGCCGGCCGACCGACACGGCAAAACTGGTGCCGACATCAACGGCTTCACGATTGGCGACACCGGTGCAGATAGATGCGGATTCAACGCTGAGTGCACCGGCTTGCTGGGCATGTGATGAGAACGGAATTAAAAGGCACAGTGCGATGATGGCCATGCATACGCCAGATGAAAAGAGAAAGCGTTTCATAAAATTCCTCCTGGATAAGAGACCGAAATTGATTTAAATACCCACACAAAAAAAGGACAAATTTCATGTTTGTCCTTTGTTCTTAGCCGGGTCGACGTCGACCCGGTGAACAAGTTGTCAATATGTTAGTATTTTACTCCGTATTTTGTCCGGAATGCAAGTAAAACTTCCGGCTACTGCATTTCTTACTCATCGGAGGGCTGTTTGACATTGCCCTCAAATCGGGTCGGCTCGCTAAAATATTTTTCCGGATCTTTTGCCAAATCCTCCAGTCTGTAATTATAGTATCCGATGGTCTGGATTTTGTTTCGTTGGGATCCGAAGAATTCAAGGGGCTGTGCTTCAAGATCAGCGATTTTCTGATTTAGTTTTTCTCTTTCGGCTGCCACTCTCTCCTCCATGGTGGGCGGCCGGTTGGCTTCGGCTTCTTCTTGACGGCGCTTTTTTTCCTGTTGCTCTTTTTCGTAATTTTCGTCTATATCGGTGACGATTTTTTTCAATTCTTTTGAATCGGTTTCAGTGCGTTGTCTATCGGCTGCTTCATCGTATTCGTAGGTGGGAAATGCTGGTTTGGCCCCTTTTGCATCCCCAGGTGGTTGATCACTGAAATGTTTGACACCATTATCATCGGTCCAGGTGTAAACTTCGGCCTTCAACGCGCCAACTCCCCCGACAGTAATTATAAACGTCAATAATAGTGCGGACGTACATATTTTCATTGTTCCTCCAGCAGCTTCTAATATGCTTTTCCTAAAACTTTTTACGAAAATCCCGGATTAGGTTCTATTCATTTTGCTCAATAAACGATTTAAGTATATCTGCCTGGAGCGGGGTGATATTGTCAAATTTAACACCAAATCCCTTCGGGCTGCTCCAGGCGATTTTTCCACTGAACGAAAAGGGTTGTGGCCGATTCGGTAATGAAAATTTTAACAATAAATCCTTTCCCTTGGGAAACCCATCGTTGGTTTCGATGAAAACTCCTCCAATACTGACGTCTAAAATATAGCTTTTAAAATCGCGATCCTGAATCCTGTAATTCGCCTTTATCAGGCATGGTTTGCGAGGATTTTCCCGCATGGAGGCTTCCGTCTCTTCTAAACTCACCATTTTTTCCGGCAAGTCCGCCTTCGGCGACTGTGCCATCTGTTCTAAAAGGATGATCTGCTGCTCTTCGGTCATTTCGACAATCAGTTTATATAAATGGGTGCTGACCCTGTCTCCCAACAGCTGTTTTAAAAGAATCAACTGTTGGTCTTTAGGCAGGTCACTTATCAGTTTAAACAATCGTGTCGTTATACTGAATTTACCCATAATCGGGTCAGCAGAACTCATTCGAAAATTCCTGTTTTTAAATAAATTTTAATAGTTTACCATGAATGTGTCAATATTAATTTTGTTACTGGTTATTCGGCACAATTTCATATTCGTATGTTATTCGGGCCACGCCGCGCACAGTGGCGGTGACTGAACAGTATTTTTCCTGGGAAAGTCGAATGGCCTGCTCCACCGCTTTGTCGGTCAGTCCTTTCCCGCCGAGACGATATTTGACATGAATTTTCCGATAGGCCCAGGGCGGATCCGGATCCCGCTCGCCGCTGGTTGTTACCTCCAGCAACGTCAGCTTTTTGCGTTTTTTTTCTAGAATTTCAACAACATCTACTGACGAGCAAGAGGCCAGCGCAATCAAGAGCGTTTCGGAAGGGCTCATGCCGATCCCCTCCTGTTGCCCTGACAGGACCACTGAATGATTGTTTGAGTCCGTTCCCACAAAGTGTCTGTCTTTTAACCAGCGGACGGTTGTTGTAACCATTTTCTTCCTCCTTTTACGCTAATTTGCTAAATATATTCAGTGTTCAGATCAGTTCAAATGTTTTGGTCATTGGAAATTGGAATTGGAGATTTATTTGGAATTTGGTGCTTGTAATTTGGATTTTTATAAGTCGAAACGGTTTTATCAGATTTATAGTTGGTAAATTCGTCCAACCGGCATGCCAGCACGCCATTACTCTGCCACTTTAATGACAACCAGTGTGATATCGTCTTCCGGCTCCAGGTTTTGCCGGAAACTCTCCAGTGTCAGCACGATGGTGTCCAGAATTTCCCTGGCACTTGTATCTGCTTTTTGTCGGATAATTTCGTAAATTCTGTCTTTGCCGAACATGCTTCCGGCCGGGTTTTGTGTCTCCCAGAGACCATCGGTGCTCAGCAGTAGAATCTGTCCCTCTTTCAAACCGGATTTTTGGTATTGCACAAACTCAAGGGTTTCATCGACTCCCAGGGCCATCCCGTCACCGTGAAGTTCTTCAAATTGGCCGGTTACCGGATCATACCAGACCGCTGGATCATGGCCGGCGCGAACCCAGGACATATTTCGAGAGGCCGTGTCAATCATCAAATAGAACAGGGTCATAAATCGGCCCGTTTCTTCCACATCCCGCGTAAGCTGACGGTTGACATCAGATACCACTTCCGCCATGCTGCCGGACCGGGAAGAGCGTTGCCGCATAAAAGCGCGGGCGGTAGCCATCAGCAGGGCCGATGGGATCCCGTGCCCGGATACGTCACCGATGAGGACTCCGAATTTTGCCTGTCCCCATTCACTGCTGCTTAGATAATCAAAATAATCTCCGCCGGTCTCATCGCAGTAGATGCTCTGGCCGGCGACATCCAGGCCTTCGACCACAGGATCTTCTCTGGGCAGCAGGTTTTGCTGAACCTCTTTGGCCAGGTCCAGCGAGCGTTGCAGTCGATAGCGCTCTTTAAGACCCTCGGTCATTTGATTAAAATGTTCGGCCAGGGCACCGAGCTCGTCATTGGCATCCACCGGTACGAACGTTGAAAAGTCACCGCCTTCGACTCTGGCCATGGCGCGCTCCAACTGGCTGACCGGAGCAATGATACTGGTGGCAAATATACGGGAAAAAAAGATGGCGGTTGCCAGCACAACAATCAACAAAAAGGCCGTTAAATACAAAAGGCTGCCGATGACTTCCCCGGGTTCCAGTATCAGCATCATTTTGGCTTTGTTGTACGATAAGACGGCCATTAAAATGATCGGCAACAGGCTGGCAAGGCCAAAAATGATGAGCATGCGAATTCGGAGCTTGAGACGAAATACCCCGGGGGTCTGCATCAGTCCGCCGTCAGGAAAAAAAAATGGTAATATTTTGCGGCAGTGTATTTCAACCGTAAAAAAAACGATGGCACAGGTGACGATACCGGCAATAATTACACCGATAAATGTTCTTGAACCGTTATTGAGAAATTCGGTCAAAAAATTTTCATCAGGAACCAGCGAAAAGTAAATTGACATGATATTGGCTGCCAGAAACCAGTTAAACAGGCTGGTCATTGAACTCACATATGGCAGATTCAGGATTTTTCGCTGGACCTTTTTACACAGATCTGAATCCACATCCTGTTTGTGTATTTTTAGATTAACGAAGTGGGTCAGGTCTTTGTGCCAGCGGTTAAAAAAAACCGTCGCAATGATGACCAGTCCGACAAACATGATGCCGATCACGATGAGGTCATTGGTAACCCGCTGAACCTTGAGGTTGGTATCAAAAAACATAAAGTAGGATGTCACAATGCCGGCTCCGGCCAGGTTGGCAATAATCTGCAAAATGGTAAGCCTTAGCCTTAAAAATGTATGCATCTTGTGCCAGGGATTTTTTTCGCTTGCTTCAAAGTCGGTCATGATTTCTCCCATGGGGTGATATAAAACGATTGGTTGTTGACTATAGAGGGAAAGCAAAAGCCGTGTCAATATGATAACCAATTGACAGGCTCAGCATTTTTATTTATCTAGGAGAGGTTCTGCGTTCAGGGTTCAGGGGTTTAACAGCGAACAGCAGAACCGCAGAATTTCGAAGGGTGGTTTCGCTTTGCTCAGTTTTTTTATAAAATAGACACAATACATTCCTTCGATATTCAACATTCATGATTCGATATTCGCTGTTTTCATCTCCTGAACGCTTAACCCGGTTCCTTGAACCCTATAGTTTATCAATCAACAAAAAAAGGATGAATCCAATGGAACAGCTGCTCAAAACCGTGTTTTACGACAAGCATGTCAGCCTGGGGGCCCAGATGGTGGAATTCGGGGGCTGGGATATGCCGGTCCAATACCCATCCGGTATCGTGCAGGAACATCTGAGTACGCGCAAACAGGCCGGACTGTTTGATGTATCCCATATGGGTCGATTCATTGTCAGCGGTGAAGGTGCCCTTGATTTTTTGCAGCATGTACTGACCAATAATGCGGCGGCCGTCGAAGTCGAAGAAGGCCAGTACACCATGATTCCCAATCAAACCGGCGGGGCCATCGACGATGCGTATCTCTACCGCTTTGTCGAAGATGAATACCTGCTGGTGGTTAATGCGGCCAACCGGGAAAAAGACTGGAAGCACCTGATGACATTCAAAGACCAATTCGGCCGGGTGAATCTCGAAGACCGTACCATGGAATTGGCGATGCTCAGTTTGCAGGGGCCGAGGGCCAAGCAGATATTATTGGATATGATGGATTCCGGCCAACTGCCGGAGCCCATCCGCAACGCTTTGGGAATGGTGTCGATCAATGGTCAGCAGGTGTTAGTTGCGCGCACCGGATACACCGGCGAGCCGATCTGCTTTGAGCTTTTTATCGAAAGCCAGGATGCCCTGAAAATATGGAATCAGTTCTTAGAAAAAGGGGCGGCTCCGGTTGGTCTGGGCGCCCGCGATACGCTGCGTTTGGAAGCCGGGTTGCCACTTTACGGACATGAATTGGGTCTTGATCCGGAAGACGCAGAAATTCCGATCTTTGCCTGCAGTCTGGCGCGCGTTGCCGTAAGCTTTTCACCGCTTAAAGGAGATTTTGTGGGCAAAAAGCCTTTACTGCAGCAGTTCGAGGCTTTCAGGCGAATCATCGACCGTGATTACAGCGTCATAAAAAACCTTCCCAGAATAAATCAACCCATCGAGCTAAGGGGAAAGGGCATTGCACGAGCCGGGGCCAGGGTATTGCGCTCAGAAAAGCTGGTGGGATATATTACCAGCGGTACCATGGTGCCCTATTGGCAAAGTGAGGGTGTCGGACTTTCTTCTGTACAGAGTGACGCTAAGCAGATGAGGGCCATTGGGCTGGCATTGCTGGACAGCGACCTGGTTGAGGGTGATGAAATCCAGATCGAGATCAGGGATAAAAAAGTCGATGCTGTGATTGCCCCTTATTTTCTCAGAAACGAAGCCCCTCCCTATTCCTGGCCGCTAAGATATGATCAACTTCGTGAGCAGAAGACATCAATGCAGGCCGATGACCGCATGACCCAAAACGTCCGGACACTGATTGAAAAAGCGTCGGCCAATACCATCTGGCGTCAAAAGGAATGTATCAATTTGATTCCGTCGGAGCAGTCCTATTCAGCAATGGCCCGGCTGCTTTCCATCATGGATCCGGTCGGGCGCTATGCCGAACACAAACAGGTCAAGGCCTTTAAAGAAGCGGACATTTTTTACTATCAGGGCACCGAATTCATATCGGAAGTTGAATCTTTGCTCATATCCGAACTCCAAAAGTACCTGGAATGCACCGAAGTAGAAACGCGGGTGATCTCCGGTCAGATGGCCAACGTCGCCGTCTTCAGCGCCATGGTGGATTATGTAAACCGGGCCGATCGCAAAAGTGAGCAACGCAGAATTCGAAAAATAATGAACAATCACATCATCAAAGGCGGTCATTTAAGCGCCCAGCCCATGGGAGCATTAAGGGATTTTGTTAGGCGCGATCCAAAATGGGAGAAACCGGCGGTGGTTAATTTTCCGGTGCTGGCGGACAACCCTTACAAAATAGATGTGGCAACCACCCGCCAACTGATTGAGGAGCACCGGCCCGAGTTGATTATTCTGGGCAAGAGCATGATTATTCACAGGGAACCGGTGGCCGAAATTCGGGCCGCCATCGATGAATTGGCAGTGGATTGTCTTCTGATGTACGACATGGCCCACGTTCTGGGTTTGATTGGGCCCTATTTTCAGCAGCCCTTCAAGGAAGGCGCCGACATCGTGACCGGATCTACCCATAAAACCTTTTTCGGTACCCAGCGCGGTATTGTCGCCGTCAACTATAAACCGGAAGATGCGCACTATGAATTCTGGGAAGCCATTCAGCGGCGATCCTTCCCCGGCAGCCTGAGCAATCACCATCTGGGAACCCTTCTGGGGCTGCTTCTTGCCGCCTATGAGATGAATCATTTTAAAGATGACTACCAGAAAGCCGTGTTGACCAATGCCAAGGCGTTTGCGGCAGCCTTGAAGGAATGCGGGCTGGATATAGCGGGTGATCCCGATATTTCCTATACGGAGACGCACCAGGTCATCATCAATGTCGGCTATGCCAAGGGGCCGGAAATAGCGCGGCTGCTGGAAGATAACAATATCATTCTCAACTATCAGGCCGCGCCCGATGAGGAAGGGTTTACGGCCTCCGGTTCTTTGCGGACCGGTGTGCAGGAAATGACCCGCTTTGGAATGACCGTCGACGATTTTCAGCAAATGGCCCAACTCATGGCCGATCTTATCCTCAGGGGTCGGGAGGTCAAAGAAGACGTGCGTGCCCTGCGCGCACGCTTTCTGGATATGCAATACTGTTTTTCCGGAGACGAATTTGAAGATCTAACCCAAAAACTCCATAATCTCATTTAACGAAAGGAGTTATCTATGGCTGAGATCAGGATGACCGGCGAGATCCGGACAGACTATGATTGCGAAATCAATGGTCTGCCGGCCGAGCATTGGGCGGAAGCGGTATTTAGGGTCGGTGAAGAAGAGATTGTCCTGGAAGTCAGTGTAGAAAAAGATGTCATCATCGGTATCATGGTCGGAGAAGGTGTCGGATGGCGGGGTACCCTCGAGGGTTTGAAAAAAACCCTTAAAGGCGAAATCGACGCAGTATAGATAGAGGCTTCTTATCCCGAATCCCGGGAAATGGTGATGATGGGGAGGACTTTTTTAGATTCCGGCATTAATAGATCCCGGGCGATTGGTTCAGGCGTGATAAAATGTGGATTTCAGGAATTTGGCAGCTGTTGCGGCCATTAATAAATGGCCGTCTTTATTGGGGTGGAGACCGTCTTCGAGAAAGTATTTTTCCAGAATTGCTCCCTTGTCATCCAGAAAAAGGTGGTAAAAATCAAGGCAGGCGATGTCGCTCTCCCCGGCCGAAGCTGATAAGGCCTCGACCAGCCGGGCCAATTTTCGAATACAATTTTCCCAGCCCCCGATAGGCGCCATCATCTTCTGTTGCCGGATGTTTTCGATATACAGGGGTAAGGGAAGAGCCACAACCGGGGCAATGTTGTGATATTCAGCCTGACTGGTCATGGCGAATATGTTGGCTTGAATCAAATTGATGTCAAGATCCCACCACAGATCATTGGTGCCCCCCATGATCAGGACCATTTCCGGATTGTGCCGGACCACATCCTGGTAGAAACGACCCAGCATACCGCCGCTGGTATCGCCGCCGATACCGCTGTTGATGATTTTGACCTTAACCTGGTTTTCGACCAGCAGCGGCCATGTATAATTGGGGTTTAAATCGGAACCCTCGGTCAGACTGTCGCCATGACACACAATCGTTTTCATGACTTCCCCTTCCGCCTGGAAAACAAATCTTTAAGGGATTTCATCAGGGGTTTGCGGAGGTGAACCTTTAAATACAGGTCGCCCGGTTGGCCCCCGCCTTTGCCTTCCTGCCCCATGCCTGCCAGCCGAATACGCTGCCCGGGACGGACGCCGGGCGGTATTTTAACCACCAGCTTTTTGGATTTGCTGTGCAGGTAGTACGCATAAGGCCCGCCCTGCAGGGCCTGCTCGGGAGCCAGATACAGGTGCTCGTCAACATCTGCTCCATTTTCGGGTAGTTGGACACCACTGATTTTCTGGATCAAAAAGCGTAATGCTTTGCCCATATTTCCGCTAAATGGGAACGGAGCCTGGCCGTGGTTGACCGCCTTGGCCGGGTTGCCAAAAACATAACCCCTGGCAAACCCCCGGGAATTTTTGAATTCAAACTGTTGAAATCCCCTTCCGTAAAACTCTTTAAAAATTTCGTTGGAACCCCTGAGGCCGAAGGATTTGGCCATTTCCTCAAAGATATGGTTGACATCCGAACCGCTGAAAATATCCTGCTCCGAATAATTATTCCGGAAATGGGTATAAGCCGATGAACCAAACTGGGTTTTCAGGGTGTCATATTCGCGTTTTTTTGCCGGATTCGAAAGCACGGCATAGGCCTCGTTGACCTTTTTCATATTTTCGACCGCAACGGGGTTTTCTTTATTGCGATCCGGGTGGTATTTGAAGGCCAATTTCCGAAAAGCCTCTTTGATCTGCTGATCAGTGGCATTTTGATCCACCCCAAGGACCTGGTAGTAATCCTCTTGTACCATGATGGTATAATTCCTATTGCCCTGCGTTGTCGCCGGCAGTTTGTTCTGTATATATTAAGGACAACCGGCAGCAAGTCAACGTTATTGCATAGAAATGGTTTCAAAATTGCACCGAATCTATGTTTAACTTTACGCCGGTTCATAGATGGCCGGTTTTTGAATAGTTATAGAGCACCAGCCATGCTTTGACATCAAATTTTAGCGCCGGATTGCCACAGAGGCGGGCGGCTTGAGACGGGGAGACCAAATCGACTTCAATTAATTCAGATGCGGTGTTACCCGCTGTTGAGGGCCGGCCGTTGCATTCAATGTAGACCATGGCCACGGATTCATCCGTCATGCCGGCAGAGGAGTAGACCGGCGGGCTGATACTGATGACACGGGTAAGGGTTAAGCCTGTTTCTTCTTTCAACTCGCGCCGGACAGCCTGCTCAACCCTTTCCCCATCATCGACGAGGCCGGCCGGAAACCCGTACTCAAAATCAGCCAGAGGCACCCTGTATTCCCGGGTAATGACGATTTTATTTTTCGCGGTGTGAAACGCCACAATCACGACGGCATCAGGATCTGTATACCGACCGCTGACACATTTAGGCTGCTTGGCGCGGGTGGCGATTTGCCATGACTTGTTGCGGCCGTTTTTATCCTTATAGACGACCTCAAACATGTTCAACCATTTTAAATTCGTCAGTTTGTTCGCGATTTTAATTTCCACGGGCATGCCTTTTCGATATGGTAGAGGGCGGCCCCCACGGGAGCAAATGAGAGAAACAAAATATTGAGAACCGGAATCAGGAAAAGAATGCCGAAGCCCAGGTGGAAAAGAAGTGACCGCATTAAACTCCGAAATCTTTCCCTGAACGGAACCAGCTGCCTGGCGGGGGTCAGGTCCGTGTTATCCCAGGCCAGAAAAATGACTGCAACTGCCGAGGATAATATGGTTATAATCGGACCCAAAGGCGTCAGCCAGCCTATTATCATCAGCAATAATGACAATAATACGGGGACTGTCGCACGAGGGATTTCCTGTTTTACCAGGAACAAAAATTGCTGCCACCACGGGACCTTGTTCGATTCCTGGATATGGCCCGTCACCTTTTTTTCGGTGATACGGGACATCATGTCCATAATTAGTACGCTGAAAAGAATTTGTGAAACCAGAAAGGAAATAACCGCCGACAGACCGAGCAAAACAGCCGAAAGCAGCCAGGAAAGCAGATACCACAACCATGTCACCCACTGACTTTCAGGCTTGCTCCACATTATACTCAATATTTCTTGATGATAAACGAGAATAAGACCGGCAACAAAAATGGTGATGAGGATCACAATCAAAAAACGAATGAGCCCCAACATGAGCAATTTAGGGGTTTTTAACCCCATCCCCAGACCGCGCAAATTATATTTTATACCGCTGAATAAATTCATCTGGCAAATTTCCTGTCTCAAATATTTATCCGCCGGAGGACTTGTCAGCCTCTGGTTGATTTAGCCGTCGCCGGCCTTCAAAACCCAACCAGCGGGCAAAGCCTCGTCGATGGTGTAAGTCACCAACACGTTTTTCTTTTTGAAAAAAATTGATCGCGTCTGTGTGCCTACCGAATGTGGTTGGAATTGTCAACCTGCATGCTCTGAAACCTGCGGGTATCCCCCTTGATAGGTCAAAAAATTTCTAAAGTCACAATCTATTATACCGATATAAAATTTGGTGGTCAGTCTACAGGGATTGGAAAGCTGTTGAATGTCGTTTTCGATATCCTTAACCAATTAATAATTAATAATAATATTTGTTATTCGGCCTAGATCGACGATGTGTTTTCAACTTGCTTACCGGTTTATTTGTACTTGTTGAGGCGGATTTATTACTAGGGGTGTGCGATGTTAATTAAGGATAGAGATCCCGCTGAGAAAGCCGTTGCGCAGTTGACGGATCTGCTTTCCTTGAATTTAAGTTCAACGAAGAAGTTTCTGACTGAAAATAAAATCCTTCCCAACCGGACTTTCTGCTTGGAAGACATTAATATTACACCAGTTCCTGGTGCATCCAACCAGGATGCTGCCGCAACTTACGATTACGCCATCTAACCTATGGATACCACAAACAAAAGCAAGTACACTTTGCCTTTGGATTCCTGTGAGTGGGCGCACCGGGAGAGACGCTGCGGAAAGGATCGCAGGCGGGACACTAAAGCCCAGTTTAAATATTTTCTGGTCAACGGCCGCAGAGAATTGGCCCGTCGCGAAGAAGACAAAATCAGGTATTTTCTTTTCGACCGCTACAATCAGAGAATTTTCGCCGCCATCACAGCGATCTTGATGCTTAGTATCTTTGATGCACTGTTGACCCTGATGCTGATAGAGCGGGGGTCATCCGAGCTAAACCCCGTGATGGCCTATTTCCTTGAATACGGTCCCCTGCCATTTATAATTTCAAAGTACTTGTTGACCAGTATGGGGGTAGTCATTTTGCTGATTTTTAAAAATGTGCTAATCAACAAAATAAATATGTACACCCATTCCCTGTTTATCTGCGTGATCTTTACCTTTTCCACCGTCATCGTCTGGGAATTATTTCTGCTTTTCACTACCCGCTGATTTGCTTCCAGTGGAGGTAAGTTGTTTTTTTCGATTCTTGATCAAAGACGGCCACCTTCTGGGTGCTGAACCAGTCCGGCAGAATATAAAGGGTTTTTGACTCCGAATTGCGGTAGATGTACTCCTGGTGAAAATGACCCACAAAAATAGAATCAACACCCTCGGCAAATCGGGTTTCCGCAAAAACCTTAATTTCTTCCCGGGGTAAATGCAACCGGAATTCGGTGTTTGTTTGCTTTAGACGCTGTTTGAATAATTCTACATATCTCGGGCCAAAAGGCAGGCGGTTCATGATGAATTTTGCGGCCCGGTTTTTAAGCAGTTTTCTGAAGGCTAAATAGTTTCTATCGCGGCGATTGATCTGGTCGCCGTGTACAAACAGATTCCCTGCGTCATCCCGGTGCCAGGCATCTGTAGAGCACCATGAAAAGGCCTGTTCTCTTTCTGTGGCCAAATAATACTCACGGTTGCCTTCCATAAAACCGACGGTGCGATGTTTTTTCTGCTCACGGCACCACTCGATATAGTCATGATGAATATCGCTTTCATAGCCGGGCAGCGCCACCCATAAATCAAAAATATCACCCAGAAAGATTAAATCCTGCTGGCTGCCTTCAAGAAATTCAAGCATCTTAAAAAAGGTTGCATGATTTCCTGTACTTTTGCTAACGTGGGCGTCGGTAACGATGATCATAATCTTTAAACATTGCCTGGAAATGGTTTCAAATCTGATGTTAGAATAAATTAAACCAGGGCACAATGCAAGCGCTCAGAGACTATCAAAAATTGATCGCCGACGTGGATCGGCGCTGTCGCAGGATCGGCAGTCGACACGCAGACCACATTGCCTGTAGCAAGGGGTGCGCCGGCAACTGCTGCCGGATTCACATTTCGGTCTATCCCGTTGAAGCAGTATCAATGGCCCTGGCACTGCAAAAGCTGGCGCCGGACTTAAGGCGCCGGATCCAGCACAAAGCCAGGCATACCAATTCTTTCGGCCCCTGTCCCCTGCTTGAAGACGGTGCCTGCCTCATGTACGATGCTCGCGCCGTTATCTGCCGAACCCATGGCCTGCCCATGCTAACCGAATACAGAGGCCACCGCACGATCGGTTTTTGTCAGAAGAACTTCCAGAACCTCAGCCCCGTCTCCGAAGGTGATGCCATTAACCTGGCCCATCTGAACAGATCCCTTGCAGCGGTCAACCAAAACTTTGTCAACCGGTTTGCCGACCGGTGGCTTCCGTATAGTCGTTTTAGTCTATCAGAAGCTTTACTTATGAAATTTAAAGCTTTTTCATTTTTCAGGATATCGAAAAATGGGGAAATTGTAAAAAAGTAGGTGTGTTGCCGAGTGGTGTGAATTATCTGCAAAATGAAAAGGACATAGACGTCGATGCGACACTATGGCGCTTTCTTTATGGTGCGCCTCTTATTTGATCTCCGGTCCCCACCTTTTCTGCGTTCCTTACCGGTTCTTCGGTCAAATTTTACGCCGACGCCTTTGGGGCTCAGCCGGACCACAGAGCCTTTTAACTTTATATCATAGTGCTTCCCGCCCCCGGGGATAACCAGCATTATCTGCTGGCCCAGGAAAAATTTATGTTTGGTTACGATAAAGGCACCGGAGCGACTGATATTGGTAATAAACCCCTTGTGGTTTTGGTTATTGGTGCTGAAAAAAGTCACTTTGCGGTAAAGGGACCGTGGATCCTGCCGTGAGTCTTTTTTATATTTATAGCCGTTTTCCTGCAAACTGGCTTTGCTAAGCTTGGCCATGTCGATGGACTCTAATAAGGTATTGCGGGAATCAATAAATTGAGCACCATAGCCATAACGGAAAAAAGAATTTTTTATGTTTTTACGCCATTTAATTTCGACTTTCAGGCAATTTTTATAATCATTGTCAGAAGCAGAGGGGTCTTTTATGGCGATGTAGATTTTTTCACCGGCATACAGGGTTTGATCCGATTCAAAATATATGCCTCCCTTACTTAAATTATACATTTTTGTTTCGTAAAAAATATCGGGAAACAAATTATCATGCCAGATTGTCGCCTCATATTGATAGCGTTTTTTCGTTCTCTGGTCGGAATTTAAGTTCACCACTCGCCTCAAATCTTATTTTTGATGGTAAAAGATGTTGGGAGCTCTTTACGTCTCATGCTGTCGAGTTCTTTTTTTACTAGCCAGAAAATTTGCTCTATCGAATGATTTAGCCTGCGGGTCGTATCGAGTTCGGCTGCGATTTCCGGCTTCAATATTTGAGTTCTAATTTCTTTCAGTTTTTGAATTGTGTCTTCGGGAAGCATTTCGAACCCTGACGGTGCATTGAGGATGGCATCCAATAATAGCCGGTTGCTGCCGTCGAAAAGTGACTTTCCAAAATGAGATAAAATTTGGTCCGTCGGCATACCGTAGAGTCTATCGCGAACTTCTCGCTCACGCAGAAATTTCAGTACTGACTCATCCTCAGTTCCAGATTCATCTGCCAGCTTTGTTTCCAATTGTTCTATCAAAGCTGATTTCGTTCTTTTTTCTTTTAATAGTTCGAGTTTTCTTGCAGCCTGCTCAAATATCTTTCGTCTCTCATTACTCCTATCCCTGTCATTAAGATTCCTGTCAGATTGAATTTGATCGACTTCATTATTAATAAAAGTATTGAGGTTTTTGATGTCAGCGTACACCTGCTCAACGGCAGCGGCCGACTCGATGGAGTGCTTTTGCTGAGCTTCTTTCAAAGTCTTGCGAGCCTTCGATATTGCGTCCTTCAACATTGTCCTTAGTCCTCTTACTGGCTAGGTATTAAAGCACAACTTCCATCAAATTATGTCTGGTTGTTGCGACCGACTGGTAATTCTAAATTTAGTGCAAATTCAAAAGTAGTTGCAAGATATCCGCCAACGTCCTGGGCTGATCCAGTCTATTTAGGGACCTATATATTAAAATATCGGCAAGTATTCTGAAAACTTGATAAAAAATGGGGAAGGATTGATTTGAATAAAGCAGGGAAAAAATTGACAATCCAGGTTGTGGGCAATATAAGATGATATCTTACCGGCCTTTTTTGTTTGGTTTTCTTGGTTTGCGCCTTTTTCGGCGATCTAATCCGATTCGACGATCTATATCATACCTGCGCTCCGAACCCGACCGTCTATTAAAGCTAACTGCAAATCCTTCCGGGGCCAGACGTACAATCCATCCCATCAGTTCTAAGTTC
Source organism: Desulfobacterales bacterium (assembly GCA_049669725.1). Lineage (GTDB taxonomy): Bacteria > Desulfobacterota > Desulfobacteria > Desulfobacterales > JAFDCJ01 > JAFDCJ01. The sequence continues at coordinate 12,928 of JBATKU010000060.1, read as the reverse complement.
TTGCGAATCTTGCTGCCGGTTATAACGAATTTAATTTTGTGCCCTAAAGATAATTTGGTTTTCGTTTTGATAAAAGCCCCTCCGCGGCTGATGTTTGTCACCAAACCCTGGCAGATATTATTATTATAATTGAAAACAAGAGGCTTATGGCAGAGTTTCCTGGGATCTTGCCTTGCGTCATTTTGATCTTTCAAATCTGGCTTTCGAAAGCTCTGCGTCCTGGTATTCGCCATGCTAATGCCAATGGTATTTTCGATAGATTCGGGAGAATAATTGAATTGGGCGCCATATCCGTATTGGAATGAAGAAACCTGTGGCTTTTTGCGCCAGACAATTTTGACATCAAAAAGAAGTTCGAGACCTTTATCGGACTGGGGGTGGTCAATGATTTCTACGAAAATTTCTTCCCCGGTGCTGAAGGTATGATCTGATTCAAAATAAAGGCCATTCTTACTGAAATTATACATTTTGCCGTCAGGAGCAGCCTCCTGTGACAGAATATCATGGGAAATAATCGCTTCATACTGATAGCGTTTATGCTTCCTTCTCTCAATATTTACGCCCAATTTTTTCCTTTTGTCATCCCCGATGGCGGAATCGTGAAGAAATTTCTATTGTCCCTGAAAGAAACTGTACAATAAAAAGGATATAAACCACTTGGACAACTCACCCCTGAGAGCGTTGCGGGCACAGCTACTTCACCTCCGGCCGAGTGGATAAATTCCATAACAGTTTGATTCGGTAGGCTATATGGAATTTTGTGCCCAGCGTTAACCGATTTATGCAAAAAGTATGCAAATAATAAAAAATAGCTTATTAATAGAAGTTTCAGATACTTAAAAAGAAACCTGTGTGTCAATTAAGAAAAAAAATACAGGATTATCGGGGATTTTATTCTTATTTTGGGTAATAAATGTCATAGTTGTTTGGGGTTAAATTTTATCATAACCGATCAATCAGAAATTGCAATTCAACCATCGGTGATGTAAGAAAAATGTTATGGAATCCAATAATTTTATTGAGAATATTTATGCGGCCTACGCGGCAAGAAGACCTAACTCGCAGAAACTCCACGACAAAGCCGGGAGATTTATGCCCGGTGGAGATACAAGAAGTGTGACTTTCTATAGGCCGTTTCCAACATTTATGAAATACGGTCAAGGATTTACCATCGTCGATGTTGATGGGTTTAAATATATTGATTTTCAAAACAATTACAACTCATTGATTCACGGCCATTCCCATCCAAGGATCACTGAGGCTGTGACCAAACAGATCCAGCTGGGAACGGTTTATGGTTCTCCGGCCGAAAGCCAGTTCTTGTTGGCTGAAGAATTATGCCAACGCTTGCCCGGGGCTGATAAGATTAGATTTTGTAACTCGGGAACGGAAGCAACACTGTTGGCCATCGGTCTGGCCAGATATATAACCCAAAGATATAAAATTTTAAAGATGGAGGGCGGCTACCATGGTAGCCATGCTGTCGGGCAGATAAGTATTAAACCGGCATTGGAAAATGCGGGGCCAACAGAAAAACCGCATAGCGTGCCTGAAAATACCGGTATACCGCCCAGCGTTTTAAAAGACTGTGTAGTTGCACCCTTTAATGATATCAATATAACGGAAACAATTATCGCCGAAAACCATCATGATCTGGCGGCCATCATTGTCGAGCCTGTGGCGGGATCCTGCGGGATGATACCCCCGGAGCCGGGATTTCTCGAAATGCTGCGAGAAACGACCACCAAGTTTAAGATACCATTGATTTTTGACGAAGTTTTGTCTTTCAGACTGTCAAGGGGCGGGTGCCAGGAACTCTATGGTATTGTTCCTGATTTAACGGCCCTGGGCAAGATCATTGGTGGCGGATTCCCGGTGGGTGCCCTCGCAGGTTCCAATGAGTATCTGAACCATTTTGCTCCGGATAAAGCCCGATTTTTGAAGCATTCGGGAACTTTTAACGGGAACCCTGTAACCATGACGGCCGGATTGGCAGCCCTCACCGAACTAACCATTTCTGAGATTGATCGAATTAATCGCTTGGGGGAAAAGCTGAGAAGTGATCTTCGGAAAGTCTTAAATGAACTTAAAATCACAGCCCAGGTAACCGGTGCGGGGTCTTTGGCCCAGATCCACTTTACAGATCGGGAAGTTAGAGATTGGCGCAGCGCTGCAACCGCCAGCATAGATCTGAGGACTATTTTCCACTTGCTGCTATTGGAGAAAGGAATTTTTACCGCCACACGAGCGTTTTTTAATATTTCCACGCCGATGGGCGCAACGGAGGTGAATAAATTGACGGATGCAGCCAAAAGTTCTCTAATCGAAATGATACCTTATTTCGAAAATATCTCACCGCATTTAATATCAGATTGATAAAAACCCCCGATAGTCTCATCGATAAAACCATCCGATTTCGTCACCATTCGAGCGGATTATGTTGATAAGAAGGATTTCGCGATGAATCTTGACTTGGCCGGGATAGAGGTTATTATATGGAAAATTTTTAAAAGGAGTCTCCCATGCCGATCTATGAATACCAGTGCAAAGCGTGTTGCCACTGTTTTGAAGAACTATTGATGTCCGCCAATGACCCGGCGCCCAAATGCCCCGAATGCGATTGTAAAGATGTGGAAAAGCTGATGTCGGCGGGCTGCGTCAGGGCCCAGGGCATAGCCACCGGATCAGGCGGGTTTGCCGCACCCTCCTGTAAACCCTCCGGGTGAGGGATTTAATTATCACCGCCCTTAGGCTAAGGGCCATCAGATAGAATCCTGCATTTAGAAACCATTTATAAAAAAGCTGGTGCGATCCTAAACTTGTCCCGATCTAAAGGATTTGCTTTATGAAAGCCCAAATGGAAAGGCCCATCAGCGCCAGGCCTGATACCGGATTAGCGGTTTTGAGCTATCAACTAAGAACTCTTTAAAGTTCAATACACTCTCCCGGCTTCATAACCCTTACCTTTGTATCTGTTTCGTTTTCCACTTTACTAGCCCAGGCGTGCGGATCCTGGTTGATGACTTCAAAGGTGTTGTAATGAATGGGGACCACCAGACCGGGTTCAATAAGTTTTACAGCCCGCAGAGCATCATCGGGCCCCATGGTAAAATTATCTCCGATCGGCAAGATCGCCAGGTCGATACCTTCCTCGCCGATGAGCTTCATATCGTAGAACAGACCGGTGTCGCAGGCGTGATAGATCTTTTTGCCATCGATGTAGAACAAAAAGCCGCAGGGATTACCGCCACAGGAGCCGTCCGGCAGCATCGAGCCGTGCTGGGCAATGGTCAATTTAACCCGGCCCCAGGGATAATCAAAACCGCCGCCAATATGCTGGGAGTGGACGTTTTCCACGCCCTGACCGGACATCCAGTTTTGGATTTCATGGTTGGATATCACCGTCGCGCCGGTTCGTTTGGCAATCGGTATACTGTCACCGACGTGATCGCCATGGCCGTGGGATACCAGGATGTAGTCGGCCTGAACGTCATCGGCGTTGACCGGTGACAGGGGGTTACCGGTAATGAAGGGATCCACCAGGAGTTTGGCTTTGTCGGTTTCAATTAAAAAACTGGCGTGACTGTACCATGTGACTTTAATTGACATCTGAAACCTCCTTTGGCAAAAGGTTAGGATAGTTAAATCGGTTGGAAGAGTGAGCGTATTTATAGCATAATAATCTGGTTCCGCAAAGTCTTCCAGAAAACAGTGGGGAATGGATTCTATCTTAAAAATATAAATAAGACAGAATTTACAGGATTAATAGGATATTTTTGGCCATTCTCCAGAAGAGAATGGCCAAACTTCATCTTTAAACTATTCGGTCGAGGCTTCAGGCTGAGCCTTAACCAGGTAGATGGCCGGCAAGCTGACAATCGTTACCGCTCCCTTAACAATGACATTGGCAAAAAAGATGGACCAGACCACATCGTGGGGCAATGAAAAGCCAAAGGCCCCCCAGCAAAAAATCAGGCTGTCGACGGGGATGCTCACGGCATTGCTGGACAGGACACGCATCCACTGGTATTTCTCAGTGATTCGGTTTTGCCAGAGATGGTAGATTTCGGTGTCGATCAGTTCGCTGATCACTTCGGCGACGATGCTGGCGATGACGATACGCCAGACCGGACCCAGCACGGCGGCAAATTCCCTGCCCAAGCCCCAGGACGGATCCTGGGGCAACCAGGCAGTGAACTGAAAAAAGAGTGCCATGGAAAGGTTGACACCCGCTGCGATAACAATAACGGTGCGGGCCACCTGCTTGCCGAGGCGCTTGTGAACCAGGTCCCGGATGGTGAATGTCAGCGGATAGATAAAGGTGCCGGCATCCATGCTGAAACCGGCAATCAAGGTGATCTTCAGGCTGGCAATATCAGACAGCAATTGCGCGGCGATGTAAAGGGCGATAACAATGATTCCAACCGTCGGAATCGTTGATAACTGTTTCTGATTAGACGCTGCAACCATTTACAACAATTTTTCTACCTTGGCATCTTTCTTTAAATTTTCTACATACTGGGTAGCGTCTTTTTCGACCTTTTCCTGCTTCAGACGCTGAGCGATTTTATCTTTGACATCAGCATAGGATAGAGTTTGCTCGGGCTTTTTATCATAGACCTTTATCAAATGGTACCCGAAACGAGTCTCGACCCGGCCGCTGACCTCATTGGCTTTCATTGAAAAGGCCGTATCTTCAAACGGTTTGACCATCTGCCCGCGTTGAAAATAGCCCAGATCGCCCCCCTTGGTGCTGCTGGGTCCTTCGGAGTACTCCTTGGCCAGTTGCGCAAAGTCGCCGCCCTCTTTCAGCTTTTGCTGGATTTCTTCGATTTTTTTGCCGGCCTCTGCTTTTTTGGCATCATCTGCGGTCGGTTCAACTTTGATTAAGATGTGGCTGGCTTTTACCTTCTCGGGCTGTTTAAACAACTGCGGATTGCCGGTATAGTAAGCGTTGGTTTCTTCGTCTGTTATGGCTATTTTACTGGCGACCTTCTCATCGATCAATTCCCGGATGGCAAGACCGCGCTGGATTTGCGCCCTGACTTCTTCCTCGGTCAGGTCCATGCTGGCCAAGGCTTTTTTGAATTCTTCTTCATTCGGAAAACGCTTCTTGATGTTAGCCAATTGATCATTTACTTTCTGGTCGGCGATTTTAATGCCGGCTTTCTGGCTTTCCTGATACAGGACCTCACGTTCAATAAGCCCTTCCAGGATGTCCTTTTTCAGCTCTGCCATCTGGTCGTCGGATATCTGTTTTCCCTGCCGGGAAATTCGTTCACGGTGAACGTCTAGTTCTTTGTCGTATTGAGTCCGGGAAATAACAACGCCGTTTACCACCGCCACTTTTTTTCCGGAAGGTTTTTTGTCCGATGCCATGGCCGGAAGATAAAACAGCATTAAAACTAAAATCGCAGTGATCTGGTAAAGTCTCCTGCAGTTTGCAAACTTCATTGAGGTGGTTCCTTTCCAAGTTGGGGTAAAAAAAAAGACTCAACAGAGTCCATCCTAGAAAAAATTGTTGTTTCGATCGGTGCGGACTGCGTCCGGATCCAGCTGTATCTATATTTTCTGTGCGTTCGGCATTTTAATTATGTAATTCTAACACAGAAAATAAAAATATCAATGAAGAATTCCAGTAAAAGATTCAGATCCTTGATGCTACCAGCTGGCCATAGCCTTTCTCACCAGCAGTTCCCACTCAGCATCAACTTGTTGCTGTATCAAATCGATGTTTGCCTCCGACAAGTGCTTAAATCGACCCTGGCTTGTAAAGTATTCGTTTACTCTTCGATTGCCTTCGAAATTCAGAGTATAGTGAATACCACCCCCGACTTCATACAGCGGAAACACATTGGTTTGAACCGCAAGCCGAGCGATTTTAACCGACATTTCTGATCCGATCCGCCAGCCCGTGGGACAGGGGGCCAGGACATGAATGAATCTTGATCCGCCTTTCATGTCTCCGGCCTTTTTGAATTTGCGCATCATATCTTCCGGATAGCCGATGCTGGCGGTGGCGGCATAGGGAATGCGGTGAGCGGCCAACGCTTCCATGATATTTTTTTTGCCGGTTTTTTTCCATTTATCCGCCGGTGTGGTGGTGGTTTGGGTGCCGTAAGGAGTGGCTGAGGAACGCTGGACACCGGTGTTCATGTAGGCTTCATTGTCATAGCAAACAAAGATGCAATCCTCGTTGCGTTCCACGGCGCCGCTCAGGGATTGAAATCCGATGTCGAAAGTTCCGCCGTCTCCGGCCCAGGAAAGTACGGTGGTTTCGGTATCTCCTCGCATGTCAAGGGCTGCCCGCAGCCCGCTGGCGGCCGCACCGGCAGTGGCAAAGGCCGTGTGCAAGATGGGAATTTTCAGCGCGCTCTGGGGATAGGGCCCGGCGATAACCCCCCAGCAGCAGGCCGGGATAACCACCATGGTTTTTTCTCCCAGGGCCTGCAGCGCAAATTTCATGGCGATGGTGGCGCCACATCCGGGACAACCCAGGTGCCCGGGATTCATCAGATCATCGTGGTTTAAGGTAGGAGCATTTCTACTATTCATCGGAACCTCGTTCCAGAATTGCATTGGTGAGCGAAGCGAACCAACGTAGGTTCAAATACGCCATGATTTAACGGTCTCCTGGTTGAGTCCGATCCAGATCGTTTCTTCGGCCGGGGCCGGACTGTTTTTGGTATGATTATAAATTTCGATCAGGGTATCCGGTGTTATATCACGCCCGCCCAGTCCGGCGACGTAGCCGAAAACCTGAGGATGCGGATTCTGATTGCACAGAGCCGCCCGAATTTCCTGGGCAAAAATGCCGCCGGCACCAAAAGAGATATTCCGGTCGACAACCGCAATTTTTGGAGCGGATTTAAGATGCCGGCAAATCAGATCCGCTGGAAAGGGCCGAAACAATTTGAGTTTGAACAGACCGACCTTTTCGCCCCGGGATCTGAGATCCGCCAGCACCTGTCGGCAGGTACCGGTCACGGTTCCGGTGGTGACCATGATAATTTCGGCATCTTCGCACTGGATGGCTTCGACCAGGCCGTGGGTTCGATTAAATATAGTTTCAAATTCCTTTTCTATTAGTACCAGACGGTGCTCGGCTTCCGCCATGGCCAACTGGGTATTGTAGCGCATTTCCATGTAGGCAGCGGGAGTCACGAGTTGATTGACGGCGCAGGGATCGGCCGTATCCATCCGGATGCGGGGGGAGGGCGGAGGCAAAAAGTGGTCCACCATTTCCTGATCCGGGACATCGATGGGCTCAAAGGTGTGGGAAAGATAAAAGGCGTCCAGAACCACCATGACCGGAAGATTGACCGCTTCAGCCAGACGAAAGGCCTGCAGGGTGGTATCGAGGGCTTCCTGGCCGTCTTCGCAGTATAGCTGAATCCAGCCGGTGTCTCGTTGGGCAAGACTGTCGGTCTGGTCCGTCCATATATTCCAACCTGGCCCCAGGGCCCGGTTGACTTCGGCCATCACAATGGGCAGCCGGGCGGCTGAAGCCCAGTGAAGCAGCTCGTGCATGTAGGCCAGTCCGTGGGAGGAGGAGGCCGTAAACGCACGGGCGCCGCCGCTGGCAGCGCCGATCACGGCAGCCATGGCCGAATGTTCGCTTTCCACATTTATAAAGCGTGCGTTTAAGGTGCCGTCCGAACAGTATTGCGATAAGGCTTCTACGATATGGGTCTGGGGGGTAATGGGATAAGCGGCAATCACCTGGACTTTTGCCAGACGGGCGGCCTCCGATACCGCGTGACTGCCCTCTAAGACCTTTTTCATATAATTTCCTCCTCCAGCGCCATGGCGTTGCGCGGACATTCCGTGGCGCACACACCGCATCCCTTGCAAAAATCCATGTTGATCGACCGCCGGGCGTTTTCAACCATCACTGCCATTTCCGGGCAGTAAAGACGACAGTAGTCGCAGGAAGCACAAATTCCGCAGTTAAAACAGCGACCGGCCTCTTCTTTGGCAGCGTTTTTATCCAGGGTTGATTCGATTTCGGTAAAGGATCGGATGCGCTGACCGGCATCAAGAGTTGACGGGACGTTGCGGGCAGCCGATTGAAAATAGTCGCTGACGATTTCATCATAGTTGACGATATGAGCCGTACGGTTTTTACGATCTTTTCCAAGGTAGACATCCATTGACAGCGCCGGTCCGGCCCCCACCCGGCAACCGGCGAGCCTTTCTTCGATCGCATCCGTTCCGTGCTCAAAATAGGTGTCAAGGGCCATGGCGGCCTGTTTGCCGGAAGCGATGGCATCGGTAACACTTTTGATCGGACTTGCCAGATCACCGCCATATATCAAGGGTATCTTTTGATCAAAGAAGCGGCAGTGGCTTAATCGCAAAGATTTTGCTTCTTCTGGATCGGGAAACTGCCAGAGGGGATCGGCAACGGCCCCGATGGCAACAAAGATATTCTGAACAGCAATGCTTTCGGTTTCATCACCGTCCGGGATAACCCGGGCCCGGCCGCTGATTTCTTTTTTGCTGACTTTCATTTTCTGCAAAGTAAGTTCATAGCCGGGCAGGCAAGCGGATGAATCACCGACGGTTTGCCGGATGTGGATCGGGGCAACCAGCTCCATGATGCCAACACCTTCCTTGGCAGCCATTGCGACCTCGGGCTCAAAGGCCGGCATATCTTGAATGCGGCGGCGATAGACGATCAGCGGCTCCGCCCCCAGGCGCGCCAATGAGCGGGCAACATCAATGGCGGTGTTGCCGCCCCCGATAATTGCTGCAGTTCCGAAGTACGAGATTTTTTCGCCGACACCAAGTCTATTCAGGAATTCCAATCCGTCGGAGGCGAATTCCTCCCCTTCAATATTCAGTATGAAGGATCGACCGTAACCACAGCCAACAAATAGCCCATCGTAGTCTTTTTTTAAATTTTCCAGCAAGCGTTCGTTTACCGAAGATTTACAGTGAATGCGCACCCCGGCATTTTCAATTCGCGCGATTTCATGTTCAAGGATATCGCGGGGCAGGCGATAGGCGGGAATACCCCAGCGTAGAAGGCCGCCGGGTTCCGATGCTGCTTCGAAGACATCGCATCCATATCCCAGGCGGGCGACAAAATAAGCCGCTGCCAGCCCGGCCGGGCCCGCACCGATGATGGCGACCTTTTTGCCGGTGGTCGGCCTGGGGTCGAGGTCGGCTTTGATTTGCCCGGTGATAGCCGCGTCGCCCAAGAATCGTTCGAGATGATGAATGGAAATGGGATCATCCATGTTAGCCCGGTTGCAGGCATTTTCGCAGGGGTGAAAACAGACCCGACCGCAGACGGCCGGTAGTGGATTTTCATCCAAGATCGTCTGCCAGGCATCTTTTAACTGGCCCCGGGAGGCCAGCATTTCAATCCGGGGGATATCCTGACCCACCGGGCATGCCGCACTGCAGGGGGCGGTTTTTTCTTCATATTTAGGATGGAAGAACCGCCAGGACCCGGTCTTGTTCACCGCGGTGGATATGCTGGAATGGGGAATAAAGAGGGGGAGTTTTCTATCAATCAGTGGATCTTTCATTGGTTGTGCCTTAGTTTACAGAAAACAGATGACAGATTTCAGAAAAAAAATTTACCACGGAATGACACGGATAAAGTTCCATTATATGTATATATGATTTTTGTTTGAGTCCAAGAAATATATCTGATTTTTTTCCCAAAAAATCAGACCAAAAAAAATACACTCTGCGTCCTTTGCGTCTTTGCGGTGAATCCACTGTGGCTTTATTCAATCAGTCCGAAAAGCTGCACATTTTCGTAGGCCTGTTTTGATGCCTGGATGTTTTGCTCCGGTTTTATGGAAATGTCCTCTTTAATGGCCTCGGATATCATATCTAACGGCGGCATCTCCAGTATACGTGCAAATGCACCTATCATGGCCGTATTGATAATGGGGTGGGTGCGGGTGCCCAGCCCGTTTTGGATGGCAATGCCGGTGGCATCCACGCTGGCCAGGTTAAAACCGGAGAAAGGGCCCAGGTTTGCCGGTCGTTCCGGGGCGTTTATCAGAATCCACCCCCCCGGCTTAAGCCCGGCGGTAACATCAACGGCGCCCAGCAGCTTGACGTCCTGGACAACCGCATGGTCGGGTGTATAAACATTGCAGCGCAGCAATATCTTTTCCGCGCCCAGCCTCAGATAGGCTTCCACCGGCGCGCCCCGCCGTTCCACCCCGAAAACGGGGAAGGTCTGGACATAATAACCGGCACTGAAAAAGGCTTTGGCCAGCAAAATCGAGGCCACCACCGTTCCCTGTCCGCCACGGCCGTGAAAACGAATTTCCTGCATGGGGGAAACCTTCGGTTTTGTTAAAAAGTTGATTAGTTGATTGGTTAATTAGTTCGTTTTTGATGTGAGAACTGAATATCAGAACCCAGCTTGTGGGGTCGAAGCCTAAAAGGCGTAGCCCCAATCCCTGAACCCAGAACGTTGAACCTTTTTAGAGGTTTATATTATATATTCTAAAGCCTGTCAAAACGATATAAAGACCTAAATTTCAAATGGTGGGAGCGGCTTTTAGCCGTAAGGTTGCCTGGCCGAGGTAAAATCCCGGAAAAATAACATATTTGTATATAATTGGTGATGGAATACACATTTATGTAATAATTGAGTTAAGAAACTCAATTGTTCCGAGTAAAAATATTCACGATAACATACTAATATTATATAATTAATTTTTGAATATGATGGGGGGAAAGGATCAGGCACAATACTTGTACTTATATTTGGAATGTGGTATATGGTTCCAGAAGGATTAACCGGAGGGATGGAGATGGATACCGACAGATCGTGTGCTGAAAGAATGGTGGTTGAGAATGCCAATACCGGATTGCAAAAATGTGACTCCTGTCACCGGGAGTTGAAGTCCTCTGACGAGTGGGTATGCAGTGATCATCGCGTAATATGCAATATCTGCTACCATAATTTAGTGACTCCCAATAAAAAAATTTATTTCGTGGATTAACCAAACAATAAGCCGGTTTGCAACCCGATCCCGCCTTAACCATCACCGGGAGTGACTAATTTTTGTCGGTCTGCTGTTTCACCCCGCCCCCGGCCTTTCGGATCCGGAGTTACTTTTTCACCCTTCTTCGTAATAAACCCGCTTTGCCGCATCCGGGCCTTGCGTTTGGTATCCCCGTATTTTCCAAATCTTCCACCCATTTTCCTTACTCCCGTCATTTTTTGCTTTTCTCCCCCAATTTAGGCATAAAATCAACAGATGCAAATTTTTCGTGACCGGTCCCAATCCCACACCGCCAAACGCGGAACCCACAACGCATTATAACCAAACACTAAACACAACACACCAAAAACATACTCAGCAACTTTGACCGTATCTGTCAAAGCTTTGTGATAGAATGGATATATAAAATCAAAGGAGGCGCAATTATGAGCCAGGTAATTGATATTTTTTCACGGCAGGGGTTGGAAAAAGATTTCAATGGCGCGCCTGATTCTTATGAAGGCCAACTGATAGAATATGATCCTGAGATGCCAATAGCGCTGGAACTTTTCGTCAGTCTTTACAAATCCATACTCTTGGACGGCTGCTGGGTGCCTCTCAGCTGGGATGAAAAAGGGGTTGTGGTTTTAGTGTCCCCATCGGGGATGGTTGAAACCCCTCGCCTTTAGGCGAAGAAAAGGTTATATACTGTCGCTATGCGACGTTATAAACTTGGAGCACATACAAAGACAGATCTAAAAGTACACCTGATATGGATACCCAAGTACAGAAAGCGCGTATTAACCGGCCAGGTTGCTATACGTGCACGGGACATTTTACGGCAAATAGCCTTGGAGCACGAGTTGGACGTGATATCGGGTAAAATAGCAAGCGACCATGTACACATGTTCATAGGGTAAGTGAGAGCTATCGCAACTCCAACACTCGAGCTTAAGGGATATTCTTTTACATTTATGGCAGATACTCCTTTTCTATTCGTCTGATGTCGATATTTAAAAGATCAAGAGACTTAGCAAATTTATCAAGGAATTCTCTTTCTTTAGCATTTACTTCTTTATCGCAATAAATAACTGCACAGGCTTGGCTATAAAAAATTTCTTCCAATTCCTTGTCTTCAGCATATTTCGCGATCAAATTTAGTGGTTCAGGATCCTCAAATTTTGTCCAGAGTGATTTTTTCAATTCTTTTTTCTTTATTCCAAATTTTTGCAATAAATCAGGATGAAACACAGGGTCATTGCCTCCAAAAATTATATCCCCAATTAATCCACAAACCGATTCCTCTTCACACTCTTCAGTAACTCCATCTGCCATTGCAGCCTGGCCCCAGGTGCTTACGAGCATATGTGCATATTCTGAAATTAGGTTCAGATCATCCTGATCTACATCACCATCACCGTCCTTATCAAAATAAGAATGAAGTTTCTCGATGCCCATGTTTACACCAAGAGAAATTCCCTCCTTAACTTTTTCATTGCTTAAAATTTTTCCGCCTACTGTTGCTATCGCAAATAGAATAGACATGACCTTTCTCCTTAGTTAAACATCAATTTTTCCCATTCACTAAATTTGGGGCAATAATTATTTGCTGATATTTGCCTTCCACTCTGTGCCATACAACTGTAATTGCCGGCTTCGGCTTTTATGTAGCGTGGTTTATTAGCGCCAAACTCAATTGTCCTTTTTCCTTCCCAATTTTGAGGAATTGCATATGAGAAGTAAAAAGAGATTCGGAATTACACTGTTTTTGTTAATTGTCGCGTTTTGTTGGCCTGCTATATCATCGGCAGGCCTTTTTAAGGTAGTACGCGTTTACGACGGCTGAAAATTGGGCCAGAAGCTCGGGACAGGGAATTTGGTCCCAGGGTGATAATTACATCTCTCCGGCTCTCTGGAGAAAATCGAAAATGTGAAAGATCATCTTTCTGTCTATATTCGAGAAA